>NZ_JBQCLK010000011.1:0-148465 GCF_051966115.1 Paenibacillus sp. SAFN-117 | reverse complement strand
ACGCGCCCGTCCTAAGGACGGCGATAGCCGTTTATCCTTGTCCCATATCCTCAAAGTTTGCTGCGTAACGCCAATCAACTTCGAAAAGTCGCCAATTCCGTACAGCTTTATTACATCACCTCTATATCATTTGGTATAGAGTATACTAAAGGTTTATAGATATTGAGTAGCGTATGTTCCCTCCTCCAGCCGTTAACGGCAATCTATAATAACGTGATGCGTACATAATGGGAACGTACATTCCCCTTTCATGAAATTGTAGCATAGTTTTGTGCGAAACGGCAATGAAATAAAACCGGTAAACAATGCCAGCAGGCCGGTTAAACTGCCGAGATGATACTCAATACATAATAAACGAGGGGAAGGGTACCCAGAGACAGTAATGCGGTCAGGCAGACGGTCATCGAAGCGAAACGCTCGTCTCTGCCGTATTGCCGGGCATAGAGGGATATGGTCGGAGCGGAGGGCATGGCTGACAACAGGACAGCGGCTGCCAGCACTTCGGCCCGAATCGGCAGCACAACAGCGGGAATGAGAAGGAGGGGGACAATCAGCAAGCGGGCTGTGGCGGCGATAAGCAGGTCCTTGTTCCCGAAATACTCACGCATCTCTTTCAGAGACATGTTCGCGACCATACTGCCGACCAGCAGCATGGACAGGGGAGTTGTCGAGGAGCCTATCGTCCAAAGCATATCGTGGATGATTCCCGGGAGGTTAAACGGAAGCAGGAAAATAAGAACCCCTGCGGCTGTGGAAACAATTCCGGGATTCAGCAGAAATTGTTTTCGGTTTGATTGGGGAGGCCGTCCGGCCACCAGATAGATGGCGTAGGTCCAGATTAGCAGAAGGTAGGGAATATTAAAAACGGCGGCATAGATTACTCCATTATCGGGCAGAACAGTCAGGCAAACAGCCAGCCCCAGGAAGCCTTGATTTCCAAATATGACGGCCCCTTGAAAGACGCCGCTGCGTACAGGAAGCAATTTTCTCCAACGGGCTAATAGATAGGCCAGCCATGCCGCCGCTCCCAGGACTGAACAAGAAAGCAGCAGCAGCCAGCCAAAATCCCCGAATAGTTCTGCCGAATATGGCAAGTCCAAAGAAACGATGATCAGGGAAGGGAGGGTGATCTGAAGCAGCAGCCGGACCACTGCCAGATCGACAGAATCGTTGATGATTCCCTTCCGTTTGGCGGCATAGCCTACAGCCGCAATTAAGTAAAGCATGGCCAATGACTCCCAGAACCCGCTCATACTCCCGACCTCCCGATGCTCCAGCATATGTCGGGGGCGGCTGGCAGGTGTCTGGTGCAGCCGGTTTATTCATTCCGGTCGGTCGTTTCTTCCGCGGCTTCTTCCTCCTGCCCATCATTGTTGTCCATGTCTTCGGATTCGGGGGCTTCCTTAAGGAGAAGAGCTTTAAGCAGCCATTCCTGCTTCAACTCGGCCCCTCCCTGTAAGGCGGGGAGAGGGGAAGTCCACGGCTCGTCCCAATTGCTCGAGAAAGCTTTCAGAATATGGAGCAGAGCCGCTCCCCATTCGTCTATCTCGTTAATAATCGGGGCAACCCGAGGATAGTAGTGAAGATAGGTTTCCCTCATGATCGATTCCGCAGCGGCCACAATATTAGGGTTCATTTGAGCTTCAATCTTCTGCCTCTGCTCCTTGGTGAGCTCTCTCGTTTCCGCGGCTCCCCCCTCCTGGGTTTCGATAAGGCCGTGATTTTCACCCCACCATAGAATAACCCATTCGATCAGAGACTCATAAGGCTTGGGCAGGTTCAAGTCTAATTTGGGCTCCGGCTTCTGGAGATTAACGACGAAGGAATCGCCGAATTTGATCAATTTGACATTTCCGGTCGTACCGTGCCAATGAAGGGCGATCAAGGCCCGGGTCTTCGTTTTGTTAGAGGCTGCTTCACTGCGGCATACCCGTCTCAGCATCTTCTCGGCCCGCAAACCTGGAAAGTAGGTTAGCATACGGACGCCCAATTCCATAGACTTGGGCTGATTCATCAACGGTTCTATCAGGTCGTAAATCTCATCCGGTTTCTTCTCCATGATCCAGTCCAAATAAATTTTATGGTCCGCGATCTCGGCTACGGTAGGGGGCTTGGGCTGCTCTTCCTTCGTACCCTTGGATTCATTCTTGGCGATCATTTCCTCCAGGTCGGAGATCATATGCATAAGCATCTCGCGGTCCTTCTCTTCCGCCTTCTCGGAATAAAGCTGCAGCCATTCGGCCAGTGCATACGGATTATGCCTGTAGGCGCTGAGAGCGGAGCCAATCAGCTCCTTCACAAACGGCAGGTCCCGCTTGACGTATCGGGCCAACAAAACTTGCTGCTCGGCCGTTTCCTTCATAATTCCCAGTCCAAATATGAGACTCACCCATGATTGGTAATGTCCGGGATCAAGCAGTATCGTCCGGTAGAACAAATTAGATGCCGCACCCAGTGCACCGCGGCCTATATAGTCCACAGCCAGATTAAAATGAAAGCTGATCGGATTTTCTCCCATGATTAAATTCCCTCCATCAACGAATAAACTGTGCAAGTCTACTTTACCAGATGAACCTTAATAACAAAAGTAAAATAACCTCCCACCGTCGGAGACCGTCACCCAAATAACAGAAACGGATGCTCTTCGGATCTGCAAATCTCACACTCCGAACAGGGGCAAGAAGATATAAAAACAAGCGGCCGCTGCGACCTATCCGATGTCGTACAGGAGCCTTTGGCACACGTTACCCCAATTTTGGATCATGACAGTAACGGAATTTGCGAAAATTTTACAAAAATATGAATGGGCAATGTGTTTCGCTGCATATGATTTGGGGTAACTTCTTATTGGAAGTATAACTCCTATAAAGGCGGTGTTAAAAATGACGTGGTTATGGATACTGCTAATTGTGGCCATTATCGCTGTAGTCATTTGGAAATCGCGGACCGGATGGACAACGGTATTTGTTGGAACCGGTGCACAGATGGAGGATGCGGAGTACAAGTACAATTTGCTCAAGGAACAAGGAATACGCTGCAAACTGAGATCAACGGATCCGCAAGGAGCCGCAGTCGGGATGGCCGGACCGGCAGGGCCGTCAAGTCAGGGACAGTATAAAATATTAGTCCACCCGGACGATGTGGAGAAGGCAAGGGAGCTGCTGCAGCGCAAAGCCGGCGCCATTGTCTGATGTTTTCCACAGGAAACAAGTGTGCCCGCATTTCGTCCACTGGCCGGAATGCGGGCATCTCTATGAAATTCCCAGTTTTACTAATGAAAGCGAATTATTTAGGTAAAATGGTAGATTTATTTAAAAAAATAGTATAAAATAGCAAAAAAAGCAAGTTTTTAGAACAGGACATTGGCATGATCCGACAAACTCGGACATGTTCAAGAGCTTTTCGCTAGAAAAACATGGATTTCTCTATAGCTGATAGAAGGAAATAGTCATTCTGTGACGAAATATGTTAGGAAGGACATGCGGCAGTGACTAATCCTTTGCTATTGAGGTAATTAACTTATGCGAAAAGGTCTTTTACATGACACACTCAACCATCAAGAACGTCAAACGGTCAAGCTGTTTCTGTTCTTATTTTATTTAATCAATATTTCTTATGATGCTTCCTATTATTATCTTCTTCCTATGATTATTAAAGACCCGAAATTCGGATTTGAGAATTATTGGGTCGGATTTGGAGATTATTTCGTCCAGATTGTTCTTCTTGTGATCGCCATTTATCTGCTGCGGCGGAATGAACCGGAGAAGATCAAGTACATATTTTTTATTGCTTACATGTTAAGTGCAGTGATTGGCGAAATCATTATTTTCTCAGACTCTGAAGCAGAGTATACCAGCGGCAATGTCGTAGAGCTCTTTCTGGTCTTGTTCTCTCCAGTATTCATCAACAAGACCTTCTGTTGGGTTGTTTCGGTCGGCACGATTATGAAATATCTTGTCGTCGGGGTTATCCTTGGAAATCCTGAAGTTCTGCTTCCCATTCTGTTGGTTGTCTGTTTAACGGTCATTGCGTTCATTCTGCTCAACCGTTTCGAAGGGTACGTTCAAGCGATCAGGCAATCTTACAATAACCAGTTGGAAGAGATCGTCAAAGGAATTATAGCTGCACTGGAATTGAAGGATCCCTATACCCGAGGACATAGCGAACGGGTTGCCCAGTACGCCAACCTGTTTGCACGCAAGATGGAAATTTTCAGCGAGGAAGAGCTGAAGAGTTATTATTATGCTTGCTTGCTGCACGATGTCGGCAAGGTACATATACGCGATGATATCTTGATGAAGCCGTCCAATCTGACGAATGAGGAATACGAGATTATTAAGAAACATCCCATTGTTGGAGCAGAGGCTGTCAAGAATATAGAGGGCTTGCAGGAGAGTATTGACGTCATCCGGTATCATCACGAGAGATGGGATGGCAAGGGATACCCCGATCGTCTCAAAGGCGAAGAGATTCCGCTGCTGGCACGCATTGCTTCGATTGCGGACGCATTCGACGCGATGACAACCGACCGCTCATATCGGCCGGCCTTATCCTTGGATATGGCTTATCAGAGAATATTGCAAGGTAAAGGCTCTCAATTCGATCCGGGACTTATCGATATATTCGTTGAGGTTTATCCTTCGTGGGCGTCTCATTACTACGCCCAGACGAAGATGAACATAAAGTAAGCCTTCTTATGTATAGGCTTCCAATAGGAACCATTTCGAGGAGGTGAAGCAAAGTGAAAATCCGTAAGCTTTCCAGAATCAAGTTGACTTGTTGGTGGTGCGGTTGGAGAAGATAAGGGATCATTGTGAAAAAGGATGCTTCTGTTGCAGCGGCATCCTTTTTCTAATTCATAGAGGATAAGGTTTCAGGGGAAAGGAGCGGGAGCATGGAGCTGACTCCGGATAGCCGGATGAAACTACGGGCGATCACCATTCATGAAAAACGCAAAAATTATACCGTGGAGGAGCCGGAAAGCGGGGATTTCTACGAGATGCCCGTTGTCTGTGTAGAGGCTATACAACTATTGGGAGAAAATAGGGCGCTGGGAGACATAGAACAGCTGCTGCAGAGCAAATATCCTTCCGAGGAAGTGGATATGATCGCCTTTGCCAATCAGTTGCTGGAGCTCGGGCTGGTTCAAGAGGTGGATGGCCGGCAGATTGAATCAAGCCGCAGGATTGATGATACGGGTCAACGGTTAATGATTTCCGACAAGGTGGGGAAGCTTTTTTTTAACCCGTTCTCGCTTGCCCTATATGCTGTGCTGTTCGTAGCCGTTATCGCGATATTCGTGATTCGGCCCGATTTGTTCCCCCACTACAGAGATTTTTTCGTCAGTGATTGGATGCTGGTGAACTCCGTTGTATGGCTTGTCATGTCTTTACTGGTCGTGTTATTCCATGAACTTGGGCATTTTCTCGCGGTAAGGGCGGAAGGGCTGAGTTCCCGACTTGGAGTAGGGCATCGCTTGTTTCTCGTCGTCTTTGAAACCGACATGAATGCGGTTTGGAGGCTGCCTGCCCGCAGGAGATATGTCCCTTACTTGGGCGGGATATGCTTCGATACCGTGTTATTGTTTGCCGCTCTAATGGTTCGCCTGCTGTCGGGAGACAGCTTGCAATGGCTTTCTGCCGTCATGGGCACCGTGGCGTTCTACATTTTCATTACTATCGTATATCAGTGCCTGTTCTTCATGAAGACGGACTTGTATTATGTCATTGAGAATGCATTAGGCACCTATAATTTAATGGAGAACAGCCGCGCATGGCTAAGCCGTTACCTTCCTTTCCTGAAGGAGGACAAGTCGGTCGTTTACGGAGACGAGGAGAAGGTGGTGAAGGGCTATGCCTGCTTCTATGTTGCCGGATTAGCCGTTAGCCTTCTTCTGTTTGCCGTCTATTTTTTCCCGCAATTCATTTTTGCTTTTGCACTAAGCTTGCCCAAGTTGGGCGAACCGTTCACCAGCGCCGCATTTTGGGATGGAGTATTCTTCATGGCCGAGGCCGGCCTGATGGGCGGGCTGCTGCTCTTCTCCTGGATACGCAAGTACGCCCCTCTGCAGCGATCCGGTTAGAAACGGGTGAAATAGGGTATTACAAAGTATAGAAAAAATAAACAAATCATAATACCTTAGCAGAGGAGGATGAGCAATGGCCAGAAGAATCCAGGCGTATTTCAGAACAGAGGACGACGCGGAGAGTGCAAGAACGAAGCTGCAAACCTATTCCGTCTCCGAAATGGAAATCGGAGAGCTTCCGGAAGGGAGGGAGAATAGTGCGCGATTGCTTGCCCCATTCGCACTAGGCGCAGGAACGACAGACGGCACGGTTATGGGGTCGGGAGCCGGAGTATCCGGTGCTGATCGAGGGATTGGCGCGGCCATCGTCTGGAAGGAATTGGGCCGGAATAACGAGATAGATTCAACTGCGGAAGCTAACGGCACAGATGAAAATTCCTTGGAAGGTTACAAATATGTCCTCTCCTGTCTGGCGGCGGAGGAGGATTATGATGAGGTTATCGATGTGATTCGGCGAAATGAGGGCGCAGTAGAGATAATGGAGTAAGAGTGCCTATCTGCCGGAGTGAGTACGTATATCCGTAGAGCCATTGTCCGGCAGAGAAGAAGGAATGACGTCAGCGAAGAAGGCATCCGGGGATGCCTTCTTTTTGCGTATAAGTTTCACCTTATCGGTAAACGCGACTCTCCAAAGGCGGCGATAGCCGTTTATCCTTGGAGGGATTATTCAGCTGTTTCCGTACGATGATCATCGGCAACTTTATTAAACAGTGTAAATGCATAGATCGCTGCAATCCCTACAATCACGTAAATGATTCTGGATAAGACGCTATCCATGCCGCCGAAGATTCCCCCAACCAGGTCCCATTGGAAAAGTCCGAAAAGCAGCCAGTTCAACCCTCCGACGATCAGCAAAATTAAGGACAATATATTTAATGTTCTCATGGTCAGACCTCCATTTCATTGATATGTCCGGAAATAGTTAGATGGATCTATACTTATATTGGTAATGATTTTGTTTTTTTATACATGAAAGGAAATTTAATGAACTTTGGTAAAAAACAGTTATACTCAAATATTCCGGCTTAATTAGCGGGCAGGTATGCTAGAATAATAAATCTCTCTGTAGGGAGCATTTCAATTTTGAAACGCAAATATAACTATAAGATCAAGAGGATGCCTGAATTCGATGTCCGAAGGCATAAGTTTATTGCGTGCTGAATAACTTCAAATTCTATTGGCGATAAAAACATCCTTTAAACGCGGTCGCTCATCCATGAAATACTCCAATAAGTTTTTCTCATACGCTAGATTAAAGGAACATATGTTTGTTATAATGAAATTCTAACAGACTTTTTTATGCAAAAGGCCCGGAATCAGGGTTGTTTGGGACTCCGGGGAAATTCGCCTGTCTATTTATGATATGAGGTGAGGGAATGTCGTTCGTTATTAAATTGCAATGGTTTTTTAAGCAGCAATGGATGAAGTATGTGACGGCTATCTCTTTAATGGCTTTAATCAGCCTGGGAAGTATGATTCCGCCTAGACTGGTCGGCCAGCTGATTGACTCGATCCGTGTCTCGTCATTAACCCGCGAGGGGCTCGTCACCATGGTCGGCCTACTGCTGGGGCTGGCCGTTATTACCTATGTGGTCAATTATATTTGGATGACCACCTTGTTCGGCAATTCGATTCTGTTGGAGAAGACGATGCGCAGCCGATTGATGAGGCATTGGACACGAATGACCCCATCCTTCTTCCAGCGCAACCGGACGGGAGATTTGATGGCGCTGGCAACGAACGATGTCTTGGCCGTCAGCCAAACAGCGGGCTTCGGTGTCCTTACTCTGGTTAATACCGTTGTGGGAATAACGGTAGTCCTGGGAACGATGATCCTTTTTACCAGCTATAAGCTTATGCTGGCAGCACTTATTCCGATGCCGTTCCTGGCGTTTGCGATCAGTCGGCTGGGGAAGGCTATGAGGAAGCGGTTTCTTGCCTCGCAGGAAGCTTTCGGAAGGATGAACGATCAAGCGCTTGAATCGATTTCGGGTATGAGGGTTATCCGTTCCTATGTGCAGGAGACGCATGATGCCGCCTCCTTCCACCAGGTTACGACAGACGTTATGAACAAGAACCGCAAGGTCGCTTTCATTGGCGCCATGTTCCAGCCGGTCATTTCGACCATTGTCGGGATCAGCTATTCGATTGGGATCGGTTATGGCTCCTATCTTGTTTTTCACGGAGAGCTGTCACTGGGGCAGCTGGTGACGTTCAATATTTATTTGGGGCAGCTTGTCTGGCCGATGATTGCGTTCGGTGAGTTCATTAACATTCTTCAGCGCGGCAATGCTTCCGTAGACCGTCTGGAAGCCTCCCTCGGGCAGAAAGCCGATGTCCGCGAACCGGATCAGCCGCTTGAAGTTGCGCAGCCTCTCGGTTTGGAGATTCGGGGTCTGACCTTTCGTTATCCGGACTCGAATGCCGACAGTCTGAAAGGGATATCCCTTCGGGTGGAACGGGGAGCGACGCTGGGTGTGGTAGGCCGTACAGGAAGCGGCAAGAGCACCTTGCTGAAGCAGCTGCTTCGCCTTTATCCCGTGGATCCGCATAAGGTATTCATCTCCGGGGTGCCCATAGAACAAATATCGATAGAGCGGATTCGCAGCTGGATCGGTTATGTGCCGCAAGAGCATATGCTGCTTTCCAAGACGATAGCGGAAAATATTGCGTTGGGCAAGACGGAGGCGACGGAGGAGGAAATTCGCAGAGCCGTTGAGATGGCCTCATTCGCGGGCGATGTGGAACAGATGAAGGACGGGCTCCAAACCATTGTAGGAGAGAACGGGGTTATGCTCTCAGGAGGACAGAAGCAGCGGTTGGCGATTGCCAGGGCTCTGCTTGTAAATCCGGAAATTCTGCTCTTGGATGATTCCTTGTCGGCTGTCGACGCCAGGACGGAAAGCGCTATTCTTAACAATCTGCGCAGGGAAAGAGCAGGCAAAACGACCTGGATCTCCACCCATCGCCTTTCGGCCGTTAGCCATGCCAATTGGATTATTGTTCTGGAGGAAGGGCGTATTGTGGAGGAAGGAACACATGAACAGCTCATGAATCTGGGGGGCTGGTATAGACAGCAGTACGACAAGCAGCAGTTGGAAGCCAGTTTGATGGGGGAAGGGAGAGAGGCAGATGGCGAATAAACCGAAGCCGGCTTTGGCCAGGCGGCTATTCCGGTATGCCCTTCTTTACAAGAAAACCATTCTGTTCGCTTTATTGATTCTGTTTGCGGCCACGGCGGCGCAATTAGCAGGGCCCTACATTGCCAAGGTTATAATCGACCAGCACATTCAGGGGATTGAGAAGCCTTGGTATGCGGCAGATCCCGCCACGGTTCCGGAAGGAGTCCAGGTTGTCCAATACCAGGATCGTTCCTTCGTGCGGAGCGATTGGCTTGAGAACGGGCAAGAAATTCCGCAGCAATGGGAGAAAGCCAGCATATCGGCCATAGGGGCTTCCTTCTATCTCATCGTCGGGGACATTCCGCCGGGTGCCGCGTGGAGTCCGGTATCCGATGATCGCGTCGAGGTGGTTAGCGACGGTCAGACACAGTCTTATCCCGCCGCGAAGCTAACGAAGGAGGAAATTATACAATTCTACAGCTACGACTTCAAACCGGTTCTATGGCTGATCGGTCTGTATGTTATCCTGCTGCTGGCTTCGAGCGGCTTTACCTTTATCCAGTCCTATCTGCTGCAATCGGCCGCTCTTGGCATTATCCAAAAAATGCGCACCGATGTCATGAATCATATCCAGCGGATTCCTATTCGTTATTTTGATAATACTCCTATCGGTGCCGTCGTATCTCGGATAGCCAACGACACGGAAGCGATTAAGGAATTGTTCATGAGCTTCATGGCAACGTTCGTTGTCAGCGGCGTCAATATGATTGGAATTATTGTGGCTCTCTTCATTCTGGATATGAAGCTCGCTCTGCTTACGCTGCTGCTTATCCCGGTCTTTGTCGTCATCATGGTTGTTCATCTGCGCTTCTCCAAGATTTACGTAACGATCATGCGGGCGCGGTTAAGCGATATGAACGCCAAGCTGAACGAATCGATTCATGTGATGCCGATCATTCAGGCCTTTCGCCGGGAGAAGAAGACCATTGAAGAGTTTGAGGTACTGAATGAGGACCGCTACGTCAATCAGAAGAAGCAGTTCCGGGTATTCTCTTTGTCGTCCAGAAATGCCGTCAGCCTGATCATCGGTTTGGTTACAGCCGGAGTGATCTGGAAGTTTGGAGGCGATTCGCTGCAGGCTGCTATTTCATTCGGGGTGCTGTACGCCTTCATCGATTACTTGAGCCGCTTCGCCCAGCCGATTATCGGTATCTTCGATCAATTGCTCAACGCCCAACGCGCCTTCGTCTCCGCCGAACGGGTATTTCACCTGATGGACCAGCCGGCCGAGAATGAAATTGTAGAAACGAGTAAAGAGACCGTCAAGAGGCCGGAAGGCCATGTGGAGTTTGATCGCGTGTCCTTCGCATACACCGGAGAGGAATATGTGCTCAAAGAGATTTCGTTCGAAGCGAAGAAAGGCGAGACGGTCGCTCTAGTTGGACATACCGGCTCGGGTAAGAGCTCGATCATGAACCTTCTGCTCGGTTTCTACGAGGTGAATTCGGGGTCGATTCGGATTGACGGCCGGGAAATTAGCGAGTACTCGAAGCAGGAATTGCGTAAGCATATGGGAATTGTGCTGCAGGACCCGTTCTTGTTCACCGGCGATATTAAATTCAATGTGAGCTTATATGACTCTTCGATCGGGCCGGAGCAGGTGAAGCAGGCTCTAAAGGATGTCGGGGCGGCCCCCTTCATCGAGCAGCTTCCGCAAGCCTATGACACACCTGTTGTAGAGCGGGGAAGCACTTTGTCGGCCGGTCAGCGGCAGTTGATCTCGTTCGCGCGGGCTCTCGCTTATAATCCGGCTATCCTCATTTTGGATGAGGCCACCGCAAGCATTGACAGCGAAACGGAAGGGCTGATTCAGCAAGCGCTCAAGGTATTGAGCGAAGGAAGAACGACCTTCATCATCGCTCACCGGTTGTCTACGATCAAGGATGCCGATCAGATACTGGTCCTGCACCGCGGAGAAATAGTCGAACGCGGTACACACGACGAACTGATGAGTAAGCAGGGGCGCTATTACCGAATGTATCAGCTGCAAACCGGCGAGACGGGAACGGCCCGCTCCGGTTCACTTACTTCCGTTCAAGCACAGGGAATTTAACGGCTTTATGGAATTATGAAAGAGATCCTAATAGTCTTGCATAATAGATAATTTTTATGTTCGTCCAATTTAATCAAGCTCCTTTTACACGCGCCCGCAAGGGCGCGTGTTTTTTCGTTGTAGACGAACTGCCCAAAACGGTTTGCGAGAAATACTTGTCGTGGCTTTCTCCGTCTGACGTAGGGGAGAGCTTTGTTTATGTTTGGAAATGTCCATAAGAGCAGAATCGGTTAACCATTTGCTAATTTAGGCTAAAGCCACTCCTTATTTTATCCATTACTATTTGAAGCATAACGATATGGATAGAGGAGGATTTTAATGCAGCCATTTAACGGTCTTGGAATGGGGATGGGCAATTTGTCGAGGTTATCGCCGGCGAAGACAAGATCCATCAGCGCGGAGAACTTTACCGGTGACAAAGGAAAGGGAGGTATGGCAACCGAGGGAACCGGAAAGGATTTCGCGCGGGATTTGGGCCAGGGGTGGAAAATTTCCCCGTCCGTACATATTCCGGCTAACACTACATTTACGGTGGCGGAGATCGAAGGGCCGGGCGCTATTCAGCATATTTGGATGACCAGCTTTCCGACGACCTGGAGAACGTGGATTCTTAGAATGTATTGGGACGGTGAAGATAAGCCTTCCGTGGAGGTTCCTCTTGGCGACTTCTTCTGCAATGGGTGGTGCGAGCGCAGCAACGTGATTTCGCTCCCGGTTGCCGTTAATCCGGCTGGAGGCTTCAATTGTTATTGGGAAATGCCGTTTAAAAAGTTGGCCAAAATTACGATGGAGAACCGGTCGAATGAGACGGCGATTTTATTTTACCAAATTGACTATACACTGACCGAAGTACCGGAGGATGCCGGATACTTCCATGCGCAGTGGCGCCGGAGCAATCCTCTGCCTTACAAGGAAGTCCATACGCTGCTGGATGGCGTGCAGGGGCAGGGGCATTATGTAGGAACCTATTTAGCCTGGCAATCCAATAACACCGGCTGGTTCGGGGAAGGGGAAATCAAATTTTACTTGGATGGGGATGAAGAATACCCGACCATTTGTGGAACGGGAACGGAGGATTATTTCGGAGGTGCCTGGAACTGGGAGCAGCCGCAGGGGGAGTACGGCATTTACTCCACGCCGTTCCTTGGAATGCATCAGGTCATCAAGCCGGACGGCCTGTATCGCAGCCAGCAGCGATTCGGCATGTACCGCTGGCATGTGCTCGATCCTATCCGGTTTGAGCAGGATTTGCGGGTAACTATACAGGCGCTGGGCTGGCGCTCCGAAGGAAGATATCTTCCGCTTAAGGATGATATTGCATCCACGGTATTTTGGTATCAGTCGAAACCATTTACGAACTTCCCGCCTCTTCCGGGGAAAGACGAGCTGGAGGTTATTTAACCACATTAGAAAGTTTAAGTTCATTAAAGCATTAAAATAGAACAACTTTCTAATTGGCATAAAAAGCTACCTCTAATACCGGGTTATTCATCTTCGAAGAGTCTTCGTTAGGAGTTTTTTTTATTTCTTGATGCTGAGACGCCATGAAAGTGAATTTAACATTGGAAGGGTGGGATGTGTGATCACGCCATCTTCCTACCCGAGCCGCAAGCGCGCCTGTCGGCGCGCCTTGCGAAACTGAAAGCTTAGCGCGAGTAAGTAGGAGGTTCACTTATGCGACCACTCGCCAAAACTGAAAGTGAAACAAACGATTACGGATGGCACGCGTGTCTCATCCCGAACCTCCTTTTCTTAAGGTCGATCCTATCAATTGCCGGTTCCGCAGGCTTTTCTCCATTCAATTATGCCTTTTAGAGCCGGGAAGGACATGAACAACAAGGGAAGGAGGTGATCATTGACGTTTTCCCGTTTGCTTTGAAAGCGAATACAAAACAAGGAGGTTTTGCAATGCGAATAAAAAAAGGATGGTATTCTGCCGTAGTTTGTTGTTTGGCAATAGTGTTATGGTGGGGAGGCAATCTGCCGGCTTCCGCACAGGAGGGGCCGACTTCAGGACCGATTAACCTCGCTCACGGACGAATTCCCGAGGTGGTGAAACCCGACGCCAATATCATGTATCAAATGAACATCCCGGACTACGGTTCCCCGTTGAATGAATTGTACAAGCTGACGGACGAGATCCCCGCCAATAGGAATGACTGGGGAGATTCCACCTGGTTTAAATTTTACCGGGATTCCAAGCGGGAACTAATCTTTGACCTGGAGCAGCTCAGCACGATTAACGAGCTATCGATAGGCTTCGGGCAAAGAAGCGATGTCGGGATTGCTCCTCCGCTTAATGTCAGATATTATGCTTCCGGCGATGGGGAAAATTACGTCTTTCTGGGCAAGGCGGAAGCCGATGTTCCGCTGTACTTTGAGAATGTGAAGCCGGCCCCTGATAAAGATATTCATCTGAAAAAATACAAGCTTGATAAAGTAGGCACAGAGCCTATGAATATCCAGGCGAGATTTATTAAAATCACCTTCGTGGTCGATGTGAACTGTTGGGCTGACGAAGTCGAGATTTCGGGGTATGAGGGAATTGTGAACGGAGCTCAACCCCCCAAGGCTCAGCCCGATCCGGACAATCCTGAAGTGAACCGCTTTCCGGCTCCGGGATCACAGGAAACCGCCTATATGTCCGATCAATTTCTGTTCCCTACAGGTGCTTATAAAGATCCGGAAATTACTAATTGGACCAAAGAAAAGGTGCTCAGCGTCCTGGGATACCAGGATCTGAAGGGGAATTATACCGATTGGCTGTTCGATGATATTCTTTTTTCGACGGTGGCTGCGATCATCACGCCTTCCGGGTTTGATTCCAACGGCTTCGGCATCTTTGCAACTCAGGCCGATTACCGTTCATACTTGGATTTCGTTTTTCAGGAAGACACCCAGCTCGGAGCCATTAACAAGGCGGCCGGCGAATTAAACGCCCTTCTGGGCACGGATAAAAAAGTAAGAATAAACTTTGCCATTCCGAAATTGACAGCCAGCTCCGATTTTGGAGATCTATACGGAGACGGTCGTCAAGTCAGCCTTAAACCACAGGATTTTGCCGATCAGGTGAGCGATCCCGATAGCGAAGCAGGCAAGATGGAAATGGCGCGGCTCGCACTGGAGAACAAAAAAGCGGCCATTCGCTGGTATATTGACGAAGTCGAGAAAAGGTTTGCACAGGCAGGCTATAACAATCTGACCTTAAACAGCTATTACTGGGTCCCTGAAAAAATATTTGACATGGGAGATTTTGAAGTGATTAGGGGCACGGCAGATTACTTGAAGAGCAAAAATTACTTTTTCACATGGGTGCCCTATCTGCAGTCGCAATCCCCTTATCTGTGGAGAGAGCTTGGTTTCACGGCTGCATCCATTCAGCCCAACTATGCCTTTAACTTTTACAAAAAGGGGGTTCTGCCGGCCACGGCCGATATTGCCCGCAAGGTCGGCGCTTCCGTTGAGGTAGAATATAATGATTATCATACTCTGGCCCAATATTTGAACTATGGCATTACAGAAGGGCATATGAAAGATACGTTCAACGTATATTATTTGGCTACGACGCCGATCGTGGACGGGGCCAACGCCTATCTTCCGCTCCAACCGGACAAAGCGGCCGATGCGACATCGATCATTAAGCGGACCGTCTATGATCGAATCTATGAATATGTGAAGGATTCGTATGTTAGAAGGTTTACTATGACGCTTGCAGCAGATCTAAGCCAGCCGAATCGATTGTCGGTTGTGCCGAAGATCACGCTCGCCGATCATTTCACAGAGGGCCATTTTACCGTTATATTTGATCCGGATAAAGTCGATTTTCAATCGTATGAGCTTCCCGCTTCTCTTGTCGATAAAGCACAGGTCACTGTGACAACCGACGTTCCCGGAGAGGTGAGGGTGGCATTTAAAATGAATCGGCCGGAGGATGCGCTCTACAGCGATTTGGCCAAAAAACAAGACCCTGTCTCGAGTGCCATAGAGATGGCCAAGCTGTATTTCAGTGCCAAGGACGGAGTTCCCGGAGAAGAGATCAAACGAGGCTTCCGGAGACATCCGCGAACCGCTGCTGCACAAGCTTCGCAACCGACTTGAGCAAGCGGAACATCATGACAGTAAAGGGCATGGGCCGCAGGCGGTCAAGTCGTTAAATGATTTGGTAAAACACCTGGATATGAATTCTAATCGCAATCAAGTCTCTTCTGATGCTAAAGAAACACTGGATACGGAGGTTCAACAATTGATCAGTCTCTGGTCCGGCTTGACTCCTTAACGTTTGTTATATCGATTACAAATAAAGGCTGGATTACGACAATCGAGACTAGATACAACAAACGAAGATAGCTTGAACTGACATCAGAAACGTACTAGAAGAATCAGCTGAATAGCACGTACTAGGCGCTTTCTCATATGAAGGCGTCTGTTTTTGTTTTTACAAAAGTATCGAAATAATTTTCATAGCCAATTGATGCCCTTGAAGACGTTCTGTTATCGTTTTCTGGGGTAATTGCTTAGGATGTCAGTTCATGTTCTAAATTTGATCAGCATTTGTTTTCATGATGCTTTTGACTATTATCCCATAGACTCAGATTATGAAAAATGCATCCCTTTGTTGCGCATGTTGTTGCAATCATCTTTAGATATGTAACTATGCGCTCGCATTTTTGTGTCATACACGAGCTTATATTATGTTGTCGCATATAAGGTTTTCATTTTTGTTACCGTAACCTAACCCGCAATATTCCTTCCCTCATGCTTTTGATTGTTATCCCCTTAGCTCAGAAATAAGAAAAAACCGGAATTTCATGGATTTGGGGGGATTTTCAATTCGCTAACTGATTTCGTAATATCCTTATACAAGCACGGGCGAGACGATCAAAAATCGGGACGTTCTGCAATTGTAAATTCAGACGAAAACAGAATTCATCCAGGTAATGCTGTAAATACTTCGGTCCGATCCCGTTAAATACTCGATTGGTCCAGGCTCTCGCTTTGCGCAAATAATTCCGCAGGGAAGGAACGCGTTGATAATGGTAGCGCCTTGTCTCGATATCCACGTCTATTGCATCCGGGCTGACATGCTCCTTGATGAAGTGCTCGCCCGCAGACCGATAGATTCTGCCATCCTCTATATCTTCCGGACGAACGGTTTTGATTTTGACCTGCTGAGGTACAGTTCCATTGCCCAAGGAAGCAACGACGAATACAGGCCTCTGTTCGGGATAGAGCCCTAAGACCGATGCAGCGCTGCGGAAAGGGCGATGAAAGGCTGTGCCTCCCTTCACTACACCGGTTAACGGATTAGCGTTATCAGCCTGAGACAAAGCTTGGCGAATCTTGTGAAGGATCGCCCAGGCGGTTTTATAAGTGACCTGCAGGAACGAACTGAGCTGAACGGCATTCGTGCCTTGCTCGGTATTGGCAACGAGATGAAAAGCGAGAAACCATTTGCACAGTGAAGTCCGGCTTCCTTCCATCACTGTACCAGTGATCAGGGAAGTCTGGTGTCGGCAGCTTCGGCACTCATAGAGCGGCAGCCGGCGGGAGCGGATGACATACGCCTGCCTATGCCCACAACGAGGGCAGGAAAAGCCATCCGGCCATTTCGCTTGATAGATGAACTGCATACAGTCCTCCTCGGTTTTAAAGCGATCCTGAAAAGCTTTTTCCTCTTGCCGAAAAGCCTCCTCGTCCCATTTAGAGTACCGATCCATAGACAGATTTAACAATAGATCCTGAATAATCTTCGAATCTACACTTCGACTCACATTCGCTTCTGGCTCTCGGTGCAAATCCGAACGGCAGCCTACCATATTTCCATGCAAAGCTGATTGTAAATTTATATCTATCATTCCACGTAAATTTGAACGGAAGCTTTCATTTGTCTTTACATGTAAATCCGAACCGAAACCCTCTTCATACTTTCCATAATGATCAGAGCCAACATTGCTGGCCAGATTTCGATCCAAACCTGAATTGAAATTCATACGTCGATTTGTATACAAAGCCTCTGAAGCAAATGTCGACACAGCATTCACCCCGAAACAGAACGTTTGTTTGCTATTATTATACAGAATGTATGTTCCTATTTCAAGCTGTATTAAAGAGTGGTGAGAAGTACTGATCGAAAGGGATAACAGTCAAAAGGTGTGGGGAAGAGATACAGGCGCGGCCGCAGAGGAACAGAGTGTAAGGGATGGCAGTCGAAGGATGTGGGAATGGAAGAAACTGATCCAAAGGGATAACAGTCAAAAGGTGTGGGGAAGAGATACCGGCGCGGCCGCAGAGGAACAGAGTGTGAGGGAAGGCATTCGAAGGATGTGGGAATAGAAGAAACTGATCGAAAGGGATAACAGTCAAAAGGTGTAGGGAAGAGATACCGGCGCGGCCGCAGAGGAACAGAGTTTAAGGGACGGCAGTCGAAGGATGTGGGAATAGAAGGAACTGATCGAAAGGGATAACAGTCAAAAGGTGTGGGGCAGAGATACCGGCGCGGCCGCAGAGGAACAGAGTATAGGGGATGTCAGTCGAAGGATGTAGGAATAGAAGGAACTGATCGGGGGATCGTCAGACAATAATTGGAATGCTGGTGAATCCCCTTATGTAAGAGAATTTATTGAATATAAACTATTTTTCATGATCGGACCATACGTTGTCTCAAGTGGATTATATACGGCTGCTTCATTGTTTTTGACTGCGGTAGAAGGACGGGGGAACGCCCTCCAATTGCTTGAAGGCCCGGCTAAATGCATGGATGCTCTGAAAACCGACCTCTTCCGCAATTTCGGTTAGCGGGATGGAGGTGAATTGGATCATTTCCTTCGCTTTCTCTATCCTCACCATCTGATGATATTTGATAGGAGAGCTTCCGAAGGCTTTTTTGAACAGGCGGATAAAGTGGTTATTGCTCAGGTTTGCCATCTCCGCCAGCTTGTCCACGTTCACCTCTTCGTTGAAATGATGGTTCAGAAATTGCTTGACCTTGGTCAATTGCTCCCAGTTGGAGTGGATGTGGCTGTTCTGATTCCAATGGTGTTCTCTCAACAGGAAAATCCAAAGCTGAATGAACAAGCCCTTGACCGACGCCTGACTGAAGGGCAGTCCCATATTGAATTCGCGAATGAGATCGAGCAGCAGCTTCTCGAAAACAAGCGGGTTCCGCAGCCGAAAATGATTCGGTAGATCAAATGGAGGCACGGAACAGTCGTCTTCCCGAAACCAGGCGTGTTCCTGTGGGGACATTTCTTCAATGGGTTTAAAAGAGACTTTGACCTCCGGGCTGTCGGGCCGGTAGAACAAATCAAAATGGATATGGGGTTGACGGAGAGGGATGCTTCCTTTCACGGCAATGGAGTGTCTTTGTCTCGGCTTAAATAGAAAGATATCGCCCGGCTGGCCGTTGTACACCTGATCCAAAACCGTAATGATGGCTTCACCTTCCTTAATATACAGCAGCTCGTAGTCAAAAAGGTCCCTCTCTTTAACTTTCCAGGTTGGAACAATGACGTTATCCAACGCTACCCGGATATAAGGAGATAAGGCGTTCAAATCCATGGAGCAACCCCCGTTTTCGCTGATTAAAAACATTGTAGGGGACAGGCGCCAAATTGGCAATATGCGTTAAATGATTAATATTCCAAGATAAATACCTCTGAATCCGGGGGCGTTATGATGATAGAGAAGGATGATCAGGAGATGTGAATAAATGGTGCGAGGGGAATCGATGCGTGAGAAACCGGTGCTAAGGAATTAATGCGTCGAAAATCGGGTGAAAGAATCAACCTGGCCAAGGGATCAAGAGAAGGGGATTTTTGTAAGTCAAGCTAATTGAAGAATGATGTGAAGAGAGTTGAAGCGTTAGATGTGAGTAAAACGAATGGCAGAGAACGATGTGGAACGAAGGGCGGGAGAAATCGGTGAATGAAAAATTAGAATGGCTGAGGTCCTGGGTTCAGATAAAGAATTTGCCGGATGGTTATGAACTTATAATAAACGGGGAAGAGACAGAAATCGCCGCAGAGGAGGGTAGAACCAAAGCGGCTTCACTGGAGCTCATTCGAAAAGGAGCGGCCATCACCACAGACCGGGCGGGGGTGGAAATGATGTTGGCCGATCCGCAAATGGAATGCATCTGGAAGCCTCATTTGGCGCCGGAGGAGGATTTAGTGATCGGGGACATGGTATTTCGTTCTCCGGCGATTGTTTTTGTCTGCGGAAGCCGGATGTTTGCTCTTATTCCGGATCTTGACGAAATAGAGAGAGAAAGGCGCGTTCCTCATAGGATGGACTATGTGGAGCCCGACCGCACCCTGTATTACGAGCTGGGGTATTATGTAAAAATAGAGCATGTGTATCACCGGAAGATACAGGAACGGTTTAGGCTGGAGCAGGGTCAACGCTTGTTTCGCTTCTATTTGGTGGAATGGGACGGCGTGAACGGAAAACGGAACTTGGCCCCGGTGGCGGACTTTATGTGGGAGAAATTTGCCAAACGACGCATGTTAGCGGAATCCTCCATAGTGTCCGATGATAAAGCCTTGCTGTCCGGAATGGAAAAGTACGCGGAATACACTTATGATTGGGCTTTTAACCGATGGGGGAGCATCGTTTGGCAGCAGTTCAGGCTGAAGGACGAGGAGGTGGGCGGATGTGTATTTATTGTACGTGCGGCCCAGACACCCGGCGGCGGTCTGGAGAATCATTGGCGGGAACGCAAAAGTCTGTGGAACCAGGCTTGGTTCTGCAGTCTGAGAAGCGCCTACGGTTACCGTTTGTGGGGGGAGCACTGGCGATCCTGTGGCGGGCGTTTGCCTTCCTGCGATTTAGTGGCCAAGGCCGCTTTGGCTAAAGCCTTTGCCTTGTCTGCACCTCAGCGGGACGGATTATTTCCCAATGTTTATTCGGCGGATAGTTCGTACCGGTGGGAGAACGGAGAATGGGGCTTCTCCAATCGGAGGCCTCCCGGCCATGAGCATTATGCCCATTTGCTGGATATGTCCTGGACCTGTTATTGGATGCTGAAATGGTATGAGGATCTGGAAAGGGATGAACGGCTCCTTGGCTATACGATTAATTATGTAGAGAGGCTCCTGCGGTTGCAGGCGCCGGACGGAAGCTTCCCGGCCTGGGTTCATATCGATAGCGGAGAACCTTCGCCTTATCTGCTGAACAGCCCGGAGACGTCTATGCATGTCTTGCTGTTAGCCAGGCTCTACAGAATAACCGGCAACAAGATGTACCTGGATTCGGCGGAGAGAGCAATGGCTTTTGTAAAGAGAGAGATTATGCCTTGCGGAAGGTGGGAGGACTTCGAAACGTACTGGTCCTGCTCGGCGGCTTGGGAAGGCAAGCAGCCCGGGGTGAAGGATAAAAGAAGCGGATTATACAATCAATGCACCTTCTCCATCTATTGGACGGCCGAGGCACTGAAGGAGCTGTATTGGGCCACCGAACATCGTCCTTATCTGGAGGACGGGGAAGCCGTGCTGGGAGAGCTTTCCCTGTATCAGGCGGTATGGGAGCCTCCATATATGACGGTCCCCACTCTCGGCGGGTTCGGTGTCATGAATTCCGACGATGAGTGGAATGATGCCCGCCAGAGCTTGTTCGCATTGACTTATTACGATTACTACAAGATCACCGGCAAAGAACAGTACCGGGCGCGAGGATTGTGGGCGATGCGGGCTTCCTTTTACATGATGTATTGCCCTGAGAATGCTGTCGTGAAGAAGCTTTACGAGAACCGTTTCCCTTATTTTGGGGCCAAGGAATACGGGTTCTCGATGGAAAATGTGCACCATGGCCCGGACAGCGAGCATATTGTAGGCGAGTTCACCATCTTCGATTGGGGAAATGGTGCGGCTTGCGCTTCTTTGGCCGAGCTACTGTTCAGAAAATAACGTCCGCAACATTATAGGCAACAAGTGAGCGAAACGGCCATGCAGAGCGGTACCATACGATGGCGTACGATTTGGCAAACGCATAGCCTAACTCTCTCGAATTATCGCAGCAACAGCGGGCCTAGTCGTGGACAAGCCCCGGCACATACGGCCGGGGCGTACTTTCAGCAATTGATTTTGCTAAGCTCCATCCTCACGAGGCTGGTCAATTCTTCTTCATAGCCTCCGGAAACTCTGTATTTTCGCATAAAGGTTTTAACAAACTTCGCAGGATCCTTCGGTTTGTAGATTCGGGTCAGTTCAGCCAGGCTCTGCTTCACTTCGTTGTTCCCCTTTGCTGCCATATCCCATCCCTCCAAATTGTCCGATTTATACAGCATACACAGTCTAAATGGTATTTAGTCCTGTTTTGCCCGCAGTATGGGCCTAAAACCTATATAAACCAAAAATCGGAGAGTTAAACATGAAATATGCTTCCTGGCCTCGACCCGGTTAGAGCAGCTTAATGCTTCTTCAGATCGGACTGGTCGGCTTCGGATTGTAATTGGCTGGCTTCCTTCTTGTTCCGGCCGGTCCGGTCGGCTACCGATTGCGCTTGCCGTGCTTTAAGCTGTTTGGCGGAAGGCTGTTCCCCTGACATTCAAACCCCTCCTTTCATCTTCATAAGCAGGAATTATTTTAAATCGGTGGAGTTTCCCGTATATAGATTTATTTATCGCCGCGATCCACATGAGCCCGGGGAGGCTGATGGTCGTGATGCTCCTCTTTAGCCGGTTCTTGCTCGGCTTTATAGCTGACCAGCTTCCACTCGGTAGTTCCCAACATAGGATCGGCGGGGAAAATATCTCCCCGGTTAAGAGATTCTATCCGTCCCCATTCGTTAGCGTACATCCCGTCCACCTCGATAGGTTCTCCGGATATCGGCTTCATATCTTTATCCTTCGCCATGTATACCCCTCCTTAAGAGTCGATTCATCCCATAGGTTGCCCCGGGACAGCCCATTCCATAATAAAACAGATGAAACTTATCGGGTGAGTTTTAAACTGCCGAGACAAAAAAAGACCGCCCCGGTCCATGATGACCTGCGGGACAGCCTTACATGGGTATATGGTTATGCAGAGCTTTCCTGTGTACCGGGTTGGGCGGACGAGGAAGGAATAGGGTCAGTTGACTGCCCCGATTTTTGGCGACCGCGTCCCATGTTGAATAATCCGTTCAAAAGAATGGCGGTGAAGCTTCCGGCTACGATGCCGTTGCTCGTTAAAATTTGGATGCCGGCAGGAAGATCCGAGAATAAATCCGGGGCAACAGTAACGCCGAGGCCAACTCCGATGGAGCAAGCTACAATCAGCATGTTCTCCTGCCGGTTCAGATCGACGGTGCCGAGAAGCTTGATGCCCGAGGAGACAACCATTCCGAACATAGCCAGCATCGCTCCTCCAAGAACGGGAGTCGGAATGATCGTGGTGGCGGCCGCCACTTTCGGCACCAAACCGAGCACGATAAGAATTCCGCCTGCCGCTACGATCACCTTGCCGGTTTTTACCTTCGTCAACTGGATCAGCCCTACATTTTGCGAGAAGGCGGTATAGGGCAGGGCGTTAAACAGTCCGCCAAGTACAGTGGCCAATCCTTCAGCCCGGTACCCTCCGGTAAAATCTTTCGAATTCAGATCCTTATCGCAAATTTTTCCGAGAGCCAGATAAACCCCGGTAGATTCGATCAGGCTGACAATGGCTACCAGAATCATCGTGATGATAGCCGAAATTTCAAAGGTAGGCCAACCGAAATAGAACGGCTTGACCATATGGAACCACTCTGCCTCCCCGACAGAGGAGAAGTCGACCAGGCCCAGGAACCAGCCTGCAACCGTGCCTGCGATAAGGCCGAGAAGAATCGAGATCGCCCGCAGGAACCCGGTGACAAACCGGTTCAGCAGCAAAATAAAGATCAGGACCCCGAAGGAGAGGAGCAGACTGACGGTTCGTTCGAATGCTGTTTCTCCTCCTCCCATGTCGGTAATCGCTACCGGAATCAGCGTAAGTCCTATGATGGTTACGACCGAGCCGGTAACAACCGGCGGGAAGAATCGGATCAGCTTCCCGAAGAACGAGGCAAACAGGAAGACAAAGAGGCCGGATGCAAGAATAGCCCCGTAAATAGCGGTGATGCCGTATTGCGAGCCGATGGCGATCATCGGACCGACCG
This sequence comes from Paenibacillus sp. SAFN-117, assembly GCF_051966115.1. Classification (NCBI taxonomy): domain Bacteria; kingdom Bacillati; phylum Bacillota; class Bacilli; order Caryophanales; family Paenibacillaceae; genus Paenibacillus; species Paenibacillus sp. SAFN-117. The sequence goes on along the minus strand of NZ_JBQCLK010000011.1, from coordinate 125,034 downwards.
CAGTAAATGTGCAGCCCAGCATGACGGGAAGGCCGATGCCGAAGAAACGGTTTTTCCAAACCTGGAGAAGGGTGGCCACCCCGCAGGTGAGCAAATCGATCGATATCAGATAAGATAATTGGGTAGTCGTGAGGCCGAGCTTGCTTGCAATGATAATGGGCACTATGACTGCGCCGGCGTACATAGCCAGTACGTGCTGGAGGCCGAGAGACAGCAATTTGGTCGGATTACGCATGACTGCCGTTCCCCTCCGCAGTCAATACGGCGGAATCTTCTACGAACCGGACCTGTCCGTCGGTCAGGGACTTGATTCGGGCAAGCGATTCTACGCGGAAGCCCGCATCATCGAGCTTCGCTCTGCCATTCTGGAACGATTTTTCAATCACGATCCCGATGCCCGCCACCTCGGCCCCGGCTTGCCGAACAATCTTCGCCAGACCGAAAGCGGCCTCCCCATGAGCCAGGAAATCATCGATAATAAGAACTTTGTCGCCTTCTTCAAGAAATTTCTTGGAGACCGTAATTTCATTGGTCATTTGCTTGGTGAAGGAGTGAACCTGCTCGACATAAACATTGTTCTGCAGGGTAAGCGACTTCTGTTTGCGGGCAAACAGAAGGGGCACGTTTAACAGCATAGCGGTCATGATAGCGGGAGCGATACCTGACGACTCGATGGTCAGCACTTTAGTAATCTGGTCCTGAGCGAACCGGCTGACGAATTCTTTGCCAATGGCCAGCATAAGCTGCGGATCAATCTGATGATTCAGGAACGAGTCCACCTTAAGCACCTGATCGGACAGGACGATTCCTTCGGCCTGAATTTTTTCCTGAAGCAGTTTCATGGAGAACCTCCTATAGTTAGCATTATTCCCAACGAAAAATAAAAACTCGAGCGAACGAAGCCTGACTCCGATGAGTCCGGCTTGTCCCTCGAGTGAATGACAAATAAACGACGCAAACGCCAATAGACGCATTCACTCGTAGTCCAGTCATTTCCGGTGACCGGGTAGAGACTCGCAGGCCAATTCCTGCCATTATACGAGGAATCATTCAATTTTTTATGGTGCTAGTATACTCTATCTTCGCAGAAAAAGGAAGAGGAATTTCATTGAAAACCGAACTATAGAAAATGAGCGAAACAAGAACGTTCGTTTTATTTTTATCGACATGTAATTGGTAGAAATGATTACGGGTGGCCGGACGTTTATACTTCGACCTTCGGAAATAATCGTGGTCGTTTCCAGAACTGCCTCTCGGAGGAAATCCTTCTGCGATACAAACCGGTTGTTCGGTCCTATTAGGCTGACCGAGGCTATCGCTTGGACAGCGGTGTCAAAAAACGGTACCACAATCGTGGGTGAAAGTGCCGGATGAGGCGAAATAGAAGTAGGAATGTATTTATTTCATGGTGAAAGTGCTAGATGGATCACCCGCGAAAATTCAGGTCTTCTAAGCGGGAAACCGCCAAACGTAGTAAAAGACGAGCAAAAGTGCAGGTCTTTAAGCGCGAATCCACCAAATGTGGTAAAGGACGAGCAAAAGTGCAGGTCTTTCACCGTAAAATCGCGAAAATTAGCAAAATGGGGTAATTTACCTGCACAATTGCTGGTCTTTGGCCGATTTCCACCAAAACCATGAAAAAAGACCTGCACAATTGCTGGTCTTTTTCAAAATATAAGTAAGTATAAACCTTACACCTGTTGTTATATTCCATCGGTTAACACGCCTGTCCAAAGGACGGCGATTGCCGTTTTTCCTTGACTTTAACACCTCTCGAGGACAAGACTGTCCAATTGTACGAACGGTTCGGCCACATTTACCGAACCGGATCTAAAGAAAGGGACGTTGTTGTCTCTGTCTAAGTCCCTATACGAACCACAACTGGCTATCGACTTGCAGCCGTGTAGGTTGTCTCCGACGGGAGCGCCGTGCTCGTGCTCGGGACATAGGATCGCTCGGGGAAATCGGGCCGCTCGGAGGCGATGCCGGTCGCAAGGTGATGTTGTCCAAGCAATTGGCGTTCGTCAGACACCTTTCCAGAAAGGGTGTTTTTTCCATATGCATGATTCTAAAGCAACTAATCAGGTTAAAAATTAAGTACTTAAACAAGCGGTTCAGCGAGGGAACGGTGACCGTTGATTACCGGCTTTACCGTTAGGATTCAACCAGCGCCCTCCGCCGGTATGGGCAAGGCTCCGAATAATCTTATTCCGGGAGGTAGTTAGTATGCCCCGATTTTATGACCATGAAGATTTAAAAACATTAAATCGTGTTCATCTGAATAAGCGGAAGGATGCTTCAAGCGCAACGGATGACGTGCTGAATGGGTCAATGGCCCCCGATATGGAAGAGATGAAGCGGCACGGACAAGCGATGGAACGGATGAAAACCAATACCCAGCTTCAGAAGGAAGGGCTGATTCCCGACCCTATTCAAAGGGAAGAGTAGCCTCTTCCGATATCCCGCCAATAAGGGTAACCCACCGGGCAGCCTATTTGGCCGCCGTCTGTGGATTCGTTTTAGAACATCCAGCATTCTTTTGGAGTGATTCTTCAGCGATGCGTAACTTTTGGAGGGCGGCATATTGAACTGAGCCAGACTCTATGGCGAGAAGCGATAAGAACGGTCTTTCTATAAATAGTATTATGGTCTTTAAATAACCGGGAGTAAAGCACTGGACGAGCTTCCAGGGACGGGAACGGCATCACACCTGAGTCAAGGGTATAACAGACAAAGGGGGATCGCACCTGAGTCAAGGGTATAACAGACAAAAGAGGCATCACACCCATAGTCACAGTAATACAAAGGAGGGGCATAAGTGTCTTTCCCTAACCCGGGATACCCAGGGAAGGAGATACGTACCATAGTCCCGGTGTTCTGCGGGAGGCGCTGATGCCTGCGAGGATCCCGACTTATCTATCAGGAAAAGTAACCCCTTTCAAGGTCCCGGTATGCGGGACGAAGGACGCTATGCCTAAAGCCCCTTTTGCCAAATGCACTCCAAACCGTGTAATATGAGGAGAGACGAATCAAGGAGGCAAGCTTGATGGAACTGGGGGCGCGGGTGCTTAAAACCGGTGTAGCGGTTACTCTTGCTCTATACATCTGTGCGCTGTTAGGTCTGACCCCGGCGATAATCGGGGCGGTTGCGGCTATATTTACGATGCAGCCCTCGATCTACCGGTCCTGGAGGCATATTCTGGATCAGGTGCAGACGAATGTGCTGGGCGCCGGACTTGCTCTTTTGGCAGGAATGTTCTTTAGCAACGAACCGATAGCAATCGGTTTGATTTGTATTGTCGTGATTATGGTTTGCATAAAGCTGAAGATGGAGTCGACGATAGGCTTGACGCTGGTGACCGTTATAGCGGTGATGGACGTTGCGGGTGACGCATCTGTTCACTGGCTGTTCGCCGTCAATCGTTTTCTGGTGATTATGATCGGGATCGGCTCGGCCTTTCTCGTCAATATCGCCTTTTTTCCGCCACAGCATGAGAAGCATTTTCTCAAGCAGGTTCGATTTGTATTTGGCCAGCTTTCGCTTCTGCTGCGCACCTCCATCTCTGTGGAGATGAAGGAATCGGTGTTTAAGAAGCAGCGGGAAGAGCTGCTTAAGGCGCTTCATAAGCTGGAGGACATCTACGAGATGTTCGAGGAAGAGCGCAAGAAGCTGGGGAAGCGTGGGAAGCGCACGCTCAGCGGGGTCCGTCTGCTCGTCGTTTATAAGCAAATGCTTAGAACATTGAGAAAAGGCTTGGACGTTCAAGAGACCGTCGGCCGTTACTATTTCCATGCCGACGATGGCAGGATGGATGACCGGTTTGACCGGCAATTGGAGGAGCTTATTAAGCATCACGAGCTCGTGCTGTTGAAATTTGAAGGCAAGCTGAAAGCGCACGGAACGGTTCCGAACCGGTCGGAAGAGAGCAGCGAGGCCTTTTTACAGGAAATGATGAGAAACCGAACATTGGATGAAGAGCACTCCTCCCGATTAATTCTCGTGGCCGCAACCATATATGATTACGGCTGTCAGATTACGAGGCTTGATCGGGTGGTCAACAATTATTTGGACAAGAACCAGTCGGGCCGCTCTAATCGGCCTAACCGGCGGAGGACTGCAGAGCGGGCATGATTACTGATGGGGTTGGACGGTTTTCTTGGAACGGAGGAAATCGTCGGCACCGGAACCGATAGGAGGATGATTATGGAATACGCCCAACGGACTGAGGCGGGCTTGTCACCCGGAAGATGGCTGCAGGAACGGTATAGAGATGTTCGGGAAACTACGGAACGGCTGGCCGACCCGCTGGAAGCGGAGGACTATGTGGTACAAGCCATGGAGGATGTATGTCCTCCCAAGTGGCATCTGGCGCATACGACCTGGTTTCTGGAGGCGGCCGTGCTGCAAAGATACGCCCCACGTTACGAATGGTACGACCATAATTACGCAGCTTTGTTTGCCTCCGGCGAATTCGGCGGGGAGTTTCATGCTTCCGTGCCGCGCGGTGTCGGCTTGCGGCCGACTATTGAGGAAATTTACAGATACCGCAGACATGTGGATGAAAGAATACTGGAGCTGCTGGAAAATGCCGACGAGGAGCGGCTCGCCCGGGTAACCCCTTATTTTGAGCTGAGCTTGAATCATGAACTGCAGCACCAGGAACAGCTTGTGGCGGATATCAAATACAATTACTTTGCCGATCCGCTTAAGCCCGTCTATCGGGAGCGCAAGGAGAGCGGACTGCATGTGCTTCCCTATTTGACCTGGCACAAGTTTGCTGAAGGCCAGGCCGAAATCGGCCATCAGGGCCCCGGCTTTGCCTTTGACAACGAGATGCCGAGACATAAAGTATGGATCGGGGGCTTCCGCTTGGCTTCCCAGCCGGTTACGAACGGGGAATATCTGCAATTTGTGGAGGACGGCGGTTACAGGCAGCCCCGGCTTTGGCTCGCGGAAGGCTGGAACTGCGTGCAAAAATACGGCTGGGAAGCGCCGCTTTATTGGGAGAAAAGGGACGGTAACTGGTGGTATTATACATTGTCCGGCATGAGAGAGCTGGAGCTGGACGAGCCCGTTTGTCATGTGAGCTATTATGAGGCGGACGCGTACGCCCGTTGGGCAGGCAGACGGCTGCCGACAGAGGCGGAATGGGAGGTAGCCTTCTCAGCGATCCGGCCGGAGGGCAACTTTGCGGAGTCCGGCTGGTTCCATCCGGCACCATCCGGAAGCTCGCATGGAGAACTGCTGCTGCAAGGATATGGGGATATCTGGGAATGGACGATGAGCCCGTATTTGCCGTATCCCGGCAATAGAAGGACCGAAGGTCCGTTCGGGGAATACCATGGGAAATATATGAGCAACCGAATGGTTTTGCGCGGAGGTTCCTGCATTACGCCGCGGGGCCTTATTCGCCCGACCACTCGACATTACCTGCTGCCGGAGAAAAGATGGCAGTTCAGCGGCATCCGTCTCGCAGACGATCTGGAGGAGTAACCCTTGAGCAAACGCCACGACAGGTGGCGTTTTTTTGATCCACCCGATTGGCTTATCAAAGGATCGCCTTTCCTCTATTCACTTTCAGATAACGGTCTATCCAGGCATAGAGTAAACCGGCCAGGCCAAAAATCAAAATGGCGCTGTTCAAGTTTAAATTATATCCTTCTATAAAGTAACCATCGTGCCAGCCATATAATTTCTTAAAAATTAACATCCCACCAATTCCGCCTGCCACGGAAAAGATGATGGCCCTTCCAATAAAAGGAATGAATAACTTGCATAAAATTATAGTTAGGGGCAAAAAGGATACGGGATATAAAAGAAAGGCGAACGGCATCACTACGAGAAAATAAATTAAGCCCAAATCAAGCAGTCCCATATACTCTGTTGTCGTGATTTTATTGCCTTCCACCAATTCCAAACTAAAGGTTGCAAAAATAAACAATACCATAAAAGGAATCCACATAATGAAGTAATGCTTAAACCATTTCATCTGAATACCCCGCATATAAAAATGAATTAGTCAAGCTTGGAAAACCGCACTTGATTAGTGAGCGGACACTGAAAAATATCTGGCGAAGGCGATAGTCCTCCTCTGCCCCCTCACACATCCCCTTCAAAACGGATATCGGCAATGACCGTATCGGTTCCTTCACATTGGGCGGGAAGCCGGACGGTTTCGTGGAGTGAAGCCAACAGCAGCCGCATTCCGATGGGGGAAAGAAAGGACAGGCGTCCCGAATCCGGATCCGCGTCCTGGGGGAAGCAAATTTTGTAGGTTTTCGTCTCTGCCGGCTGCTGCAATGTGACCGTGCTTCCGATCAGCACTTTGTCGGGCAAGCAGGGAGATTCCCCCGCAAGCCCGGACACAATGTGCTCCAGCTCCGCTACGTAATGCTCCATCCAGGCAGCGGTGGATGAACGTTCCTCGGGCTCCGTGCAATAGGCCGGGAAGTAGGTATCCAGAACATTAAGCTGCTGCTCGTCAAAAAAAAGAAGCTGTCGGATCAAGCTTGTCCGAATTTGCTCCACGGTTTGGCCGTCCATCGATAAACTCGGCGTGAAAAACCCGTGCCTGCCAGGCATACGAGGAAACGCCTCTCCTTTCTAAAATATTATAAAGAGTGCATATCTTCTTCTATATTGAATTACCCGGAACCGGATCTAGTGATTCACCAATCAAGCGCCAAAGAGGCGTACAGCCTGCGTTTTTTTTCATCATACCACCTTTTGATATTCTGGTCGATAGTCCCGTTATTTGAAAAATATCAGGTGCAATAGTCTCGTTGTTGCGCCTTGTTTCGAGTTATTCCGCGCGAATATCTTCCCGCGGCTGATAGGAATATGGTAAACTGCAAGAGGGTCCTGCCAACGGATGGCGGGGGCCCTTAAATTTTGTCTGATTTCAAATTATACTGACCGTTTTATGGCTGACGGGGCCTGTTCGGGCTCTTCAATTTATGGAACGGACGGATCCGAATAAGGATTTTCTTAACGATGTGGGAGGAAATTTTACTTGAGTTCGCAGATGTTAGTTACTCTAGTCCTGTTAGGGGCAGCCTCTATCCTCTTTATTACGGGCAAAGTACGCTCCGATCTGGTCGCGCTCTGCGCTTTGGTCGCGTTGGTGCTCCTCGGCATTTTGACTCCGGGCGAAGCTTTATCGGGCTTCTCCAATTCCGTGGTGGTCATGATGATCGGTCTGTTTGTGGTCGGGGGAGGAATTTTCCAGACCGGGTTGGCCAAGATGGCCAGCCGGCAGCTCTTAAGAATGGGCGGGCGCCACGAAACCCGCTTGCTGTGGATGGTGATGGCGGTTACCGCCCTGCTCAGCGCATTTATCAGCAATACGGGGACGGTAGCGGTCATGCTGCCGATCGTGGTCAGCCTGGCCGCCCAGATCGGAATGAGCCCGGCCCGATTGTTGATGCCGCTTGCATTTGCCAGCAGCTTGGGCGGGACCTTGACTCTGATCGGAACCCCGCCCAATCTGGTTATCAGCGAGACGCTATCACAAAACGGCTATGAGAAGCTGTCCTTCTTTGCCTTCACGCCGGTCGGGCTGGTCGCTTTAATCGGCGGGATGCTTCTGCTCGTGGTTCTGACCAAGTGGCTTTTGAAAACGCAGAGCTCCAAGGCGGAAGGTGGAGAGCCGCGGCGCCGTTCGATGCAGGAGCTGGCGCAGCAATACCAAATCGCCCGGAATTTGTACCGGGTTAAGGTCGGAGAACATTCCGGCCTGAAGGATAAATCGCTGCTGGAGCTTGAGATTCCGGGGCGGTTCGGGATACATATTCTGGAGGTCCGGCGCCGGCAGTCGCGCAGAAACCCGTTCTTCAAATCGCTTGCCCAGGAGCTTCCCGGCCCTTCGACGATCATTAAGGAGAATGATATTTTGTATGTCCAGGGGTCGATGGAGCAGGTCAAGTTATTTGCCGATTCCTGCGGTCTGGAGCTGATGAACCCGCAGCATACGGAGCGGATGAACGGGCAGGATTCCGAACCTCTGTTTTCCCGTGAAGTAGGGATTGCGGAAGTGCTGCTGACCCCGGACTCCAAATTTATAAATCAACGAATTCAGGAATCCGGCTTTCGCGAGAAGTACGGTTTGAACATATTAGGTATTCTGCGGAAAGGAAAATATATTCTTCACCATCTGCATGAGGAGAAAATGCGTTTCGGCGATGCCCTGCTTGTGCAGGGAGCATGGGAAAAAATCCATTTGCTGTCCCGGGAAACGGCCGATTTTGTCGTCGTCGGGCAGCCTCTGGAAGAAGCGGGCAAGGTGACTTTAGATCACAAGGCACCTATCGCTGCGGGAATCATGGTGATGATGCTCGTTCTAATGACGCTGGAGGTCTTTCCGGCGGTCATTACCGTCATGCTGGCAGCCATTCTGATGGTGGCGACCGGATGTTTGAAGAATATGCAGGAAGCTTACCAGACCATTAATTGGGAAAGTATAGTCCTGATCGCAGGAATGATCCCGATGTCGAGCGCATTGGAGAAAACAGGCGCCGCCCAGTACATTTCCGAAGCTCTCGTTAGCGGAATCGGCGGCTCGGGGCCGCTCGTCCTGCTGGCGGGCATCTACTTTGTCACATCGTTTCTGAGCTTGTTTATCAGCAATACGGCGACGGCCGTGCTTTTTGCCCCGATAGCGTTTACGGCTGCGGTGCAAATGGGAGTCAGTCCTTATCCGTTCTTGTTCGCGGTTTCCTTGGCGGCCAGCCTGGCCTTCGCCACTCCGGTCGCTTCACCGGCCAATGCTCTGGTCATGGCTTCCGGCGGATATGCCTTCGGCGACTATGTCAAAGTCGGATTGCCCCTGCAGCTTCTGATCGGCATTCTTATGGTGCTGCTGCTTCCCGTCTTTTTTCCTTTCTGACGATGCGGTGGAATGGATGCTGTCGGACAATGCCTGGCCAATAATGCAGCTCGATATTGTTAACACGATGCCCTTATCCTGAGCTATTGAATTTAATAACGTTTTCAGTGATAATGGTCGCGGAGGGAATTGCCGTGAACATCATTCGTTTGTACCGATCCCGAAAATATTTGCGCCGGATTTTGCTGGCGGTGCTCACCATTCCTTTCGTTTTGGTGACGATTTTCTCTATGATTTTGTATATGAATTCCCGGGATACCGCTCTGAAAATTCAATCTGAAGCCGATCGGAAAATATTGGCACAGATTAACTATAATATTATGTCCATGAATGAAATGGTGGAGAATCTGGCCAAATCCGTTTATTTGGATACCGATATGGTAGCTTTGTTATACGGGCGGGATGAGAACATCTTCGAGCTGCCCTCCAAGATGCTGAAGCTGGAGAAGCTGGTTTCTTCCACCTCCTTTTTGCATTCGATTATTATCTATAACGCTAATACGGGAAAATATTATTCGACGGATTCCTTGTTCCAGCAGAATGCCAATGGGGAGAGAGAACGGCTCGATCGGTTCCTGCATACGAGCGATTCCGTCAGCCGCCTTCAGCTCATTCCTATAAGCTACGACCAGGATTCCAGCACGGAAGGCAACGTATCCAGCATCGATTTGTTCGGCTATTTAATGTACGGTTCGGAAGAATCCCCGGCGGACCACTCCTCCAGCATGGTTATCCTGGCCGTCAAGCCGGAATGGCTGTTCGATAATCTGCAGATGCTGAACGGATTAAGCGGCTACGGGGAGAACAGCATTGTGATCGTCAACGGCAAGGGCGAATATTATACCCGCAATCAACTTCCGCCGGCAATCGATCCGGATGAATTGGAGGAAGCCCTGCTGACCGATCAGCCGGGGAGCTTCGGGCAATTTGTCCGCAAGATCCAGGACAGCTCCCACCTGGTCAGCTACATGCATACGGACGTATACGGCTGGACCATTGTCAGCATACGGCCCTATGAGGCTGTGCTCGGCAGCATTTATCAAATGCGCGGGCATTTCATCCTCATCACCGTTCTTTTCCTGCTGCTATCGCTCATTGCCGCGTTTCCGGTTTCAAGGAAGCTCTACGGGCCTCTGGAGAACATTCTGAAGCAATTAAAGCAGGTTCCGCAGTCGATGTTTGCCGGAATGCGGACGGGGGTCCAGGACGAGATGAAGTATCTTTCTCAACTGCATACCCATGTTTTCCGGAAAATGGATGAGTATGAACGGGACCGGGATGCCAAACGATCGATCGTTATCAACTATCAACTGCGGAAGCTTATCCTGGACAGCACGGCCGAGAATGAGCAAACCTTCCGGCAATGGATCGCCGACGGCCGGCTTCGAATTGCCGAGTCCGGGCCTTATGTGCTTATCGTAATGAAAATCGACGATTACAAGCAATATATGCAGTTGTCTTCCGCCGACAGAAGGCTGCTTTCGTTCGCGGTCGGCAATATTTCGGAAGAATTGCTGTCGGTTCTGGCGCCGGTGGAATTCGTGGATATGAAGAACGATCAATTCACTCTGCTCGTCAGCGGGGCAGGAATCGAGCCTGAGCTTATGGACAGGCTGGTCCCTGTTCTCGAAGAGGTTCAAGAGACCCTGTACCGTCTGTACCGCTTGTCTCTGACCGTGGCGATAAGCCAGCCTGCCGCCGATTATAGGGAGTGGACTTCGCGGTATGGGGAAGCTTTGCGCAGTTCGGCCTACCGGATGGTATTCGGCAAGCGCTCAGTAATCACTCCGGAGCTGATCAGGGAGAAGGCGGGCAGCGATACCTTCCCGAATACGGCCGAATTGGAGAAGAGGCTTGCGGAAAACCTGAAGGCAATGCGAACAGAAGCTCTTGCCGCCGATTTGGATGGGCTGCTGGACCAGGCGGCCCGCTCCAACATCGAGAACATCCAGCACTGGATTCTTCACCTTCTTGTTGTCATTCGCGGCACAATTATGGAGATTAACAATAACCGTCTGCTTCCCTTCGATATGGACTGGCAGGACGGATATCGCCGGGTACTCGAGGCCGAAACGCTGGAGGAAGTCCGGGACCAGTTCCTTAAGATGTTCGCCAATCTGGAGGAGCATCGGCAATCCTCCAGTGAGGAGAAGAAGGATGCGCTGGTGGATACGATTTGCGAACTGATAGATATCCATTATATGGATATGGATCTCAGCCTGCAGAGCATCTCCTCCATGCTTAAGATGTCGTCGGCGTACGTCGGGAGGCTGTTCAAAGCCAATACATCCGTCACCGTAACGGAGTATATCCATAACGTGAGGCTGAACAAGGCTCTGGAACTGCTGGAAGGGGAAGATTACAGCATCAACGAAGTGATGGAGCGTGTCGGGTATCGCACCCAAAGTCATTTCTTCAAGCTGTTCAAAAGCAAATACGGAACGACACCGCGGGAATACCGCTTGAAGAGAAGCCTGCCCGGGCACCATTGAAGCCAGTTCCGTTAAATAGAATAAGAAGCCGTCCGGCCGTTTCGCCGGACGGCTGTTCCGGTTTCCAAGGTGCGATCAGGGGGCCGAATCAACATTAAAGGCTGAACATCGTCAGCCTTTAATGTCGATTGGTTTCGGGGCTCCCCGCAAAGTACCCGGAATACGCTTCGAAGGCTGTGCGTCACTTTGTGGGGTATTTTTTCCGGGCTGATTTGCTGCGCTAACGGTATATGACAAGCCGGTAAATTCCCTTGATATAGCTGGCTTTAAGCCCTTAATTGTTGCAATTGAGCAGTAAAGTACAAAATGAGCAGTCGTCTTCAGAACAAAAGTACGATCTTTCCAGTTTCGTTTTTCGGGCGGCTCCGATATAGTTCGTACAGAAGCTGAAATTTTGCTTATGACTTGGGGTGAAATTATGGATAAACCAACATCAGGCGGAACGCCGCAAGCGGTACCCATGCGTTCCCGACCCCGCGGCAAGCTGGCCCGAGAGTGGGAGCAGTTCAAGAGAAATAAAGAACTGTTTTTTCTTTCCTTGCCCGGAATTCTAATCAAGCTTGTGATCAATTATTTGCCGCTCATCGGCTTGATCGTTGCTTTTAAACAGTATCGCTTTGATCTCGGGATTTTTGGAAGCGAATGGAACGGCTTAAACAATTTCAAATTTTTCTTCTCCTCGGAGGCCGCCTTCCAAATTACCCGGAATACGGTTCTCTATAATCTCGGGTTCATCATTATTACAACCACGGCCGCACTTATTCTCGCCGTGCTGATGAACGAGGTGTCCGGACGGTTTGTGAAAGTGTATCAAACGGCTTTGTTCTTCCCGTATTTCTTGTCCTGGGTAGTTGTCGGATACATTACCCTGGCTTTTCTGGAGCATGAGAAAGGGTTCCTGTACCATCTGTTCCTATCCTTCGGGTGGGATCCGGTCCAATGGTATCAGGAGGCGGACAAATGGCCGTATCTGCTTAACGGAGTCCAGCTGTGGAAGGCGGTAGGCTTCTCCACGCTCATCTATTATGCGGGCATTATAGGTATCAATCCTACCTATTATGAGGCGGCGAAAATCGATGGAGCCTCCAAGTTCCAGATGGTCTTCCGCATTACGCTGCCGCTGCTGACGCCGCTCATTATCATTTTGTTTATCATCGCCGTAGGCGGGATGTTCCGGGCCGATTTCGGACTGTTCTATTTCATTCCGAACAACTCCAGCTTCCTGTATACGACGACCGATGTTATCGACACTTATGTTTATCGTTCGCTGCGTGATCTAGGCGATGTCGGAATGAGCGCCGCCGTTGGTCTGTATCAATCCGTCGTCGGGTTTATTCTCGTACTGTCGACCAACTATATCATCAAAAAAATCAACAGCGAAAACGCATTGTGGTAGAGGGGGGCTCGTGAATGTCGACTGACAACCCGAAATGGGCACAAGGAATCATACATTTGTTTTTTATCATCATTACCTTGTGCATGGTGGTGCCGCTCCTGCTTGTTGTCTCTATTTCATTCTCGGATGAAGAAGCTTTGATTCGCGGCGGCTATAAGCTGTTTCCCGAGCAGTTCAGCTTGACGGCCTATCAAACCGTCTTTAAATACCCGGCGCAGCTTCTTATGTCTTACGGCGTGACGATTTTCGTCACGGTCGTAGGTACGGCCGCGGGCTTGCTGCTGACCGCGATGATCGGTTATACGATTTCCCGCCGGGATTACCGTTACCGCCGGATTACGACGTTCTATGTGTTCTTCACCATGCTGTTTAGCGGCGGGCTGGTCCCGTTCTATATTATGATGACGAAGTACCTGCAGTTGAAAGACACGATATGGGTGCTGATCATCCCATACTTGCTTAATCCGTTCTATGTCATGATCATGAAGGGATTCATGGACAAGATGCCGCTCGAAGTGATCGAATCGGCCAAAATCGACGGGGCCAACGAATGGAAAATATTTTTCCGCATTATTCTGCCGTTGGCTACACCGGCGCTGGCTACCGTGGGGCTCTTTATCGGCTTCACCTACTGGAACGACTGGTGGCTGGGTCTGCTGTTCATCGACGACGAGAAGCTGGTGCCTCTGCAGCTGCTGCTGTATCGGACGATGAATTCGATCGAGTTCTTTGCAACGAATGCCCAATACATCAGCGGCAATATCGATTTGTCCCAATTCCCCAGCCTGTCCACGCGGATGGCCTTGGCGCTTCTTGGAGCCGGTCCTATGCTCTTCGTCTTCCCTTTCTGTCAGAAATACTTTGTCAAAGGGATGACGGTCGGATCGTTGAAGGAGTAGTGTTTCGAGGATGCTTTAAGTAACCGTAGGGGAAGCAGGAGCGGAGTCCGCGACAAGCCAAGGAGGTGATGATCGGAGACCGGATTCCGCTCGCAAGCTTCACTTTCCCAAACGGTATAAAAATATATAATTATTCAAGGAGGTCATAAGTATGTCTAACAGAAATAAATGGACTTCGGGATTGACTTTGCTGCTCTCCTCGGCTCTTGTGTTGAGTGCATGCGGAGGCGGAAAGCAGGAAGGAGGGGCTTCTTCCGGATCGGGCTCCGATTCGTCGGACCAGGAATTGAAACCGGTTGAATTGAGCTGGTACTATCCCCAATGGAGCACCCAGCCGGATCTTAAATCGGTAGAGGACGCCGTGAATAAAATTACTCAGGAAAAAATTAATGCCACCATCCGCATGAAGCCGATTGATGGCGGCAGCTATGGACAAAAGCTGAACACGATGGTCGCATCGAACGAGAAGTTCGATATTGCCTGGACATCGTTCTGGATGTTCGACTATGCGCAGAATGCCCGGAAGGGAGCTTTTACCGAGCTTGACGACAGCATGCTGGACAAATATGCTCCGAATTTAAGGAAGGCGCTTCCGGATGTCGTCTGGCAGGCACTGAAGGTGGATGGCAAAACCTACGGCATTCTCAACTACCAGACGATTACGAACAGAGAAGGATTCTTGATTCAGAAGAAATATGTCGACAAGTACGGCATCGATCCCGAAGCTATTAAAGAAGTGAAGGATATGGAGCCGTTCTTCGAGAAAATCAAGGCAGACGAGCCGGGAACGATTCCTTTCTCCATGACGCGCGGCGGCAAATTTGAAGTAATGAAAACATCCTTCAACAATCTGGAGTTTATCTCCAACCAAGCGCTCATTGGCATTTATCGCGACGACGCCGATCTGCGTGTCGTGGACATCGCGACGACACCGGAGTACAAAGAATATCTCGAATTGATGCACAGCTGGTATAAGAAAGGGCTGATCAATCAGGACGCCCCGATGCTCAAGAGCGACAAAGAAAACCTGAAGGTAGGCAAAGTGGCTTCCTTCTTCCATAACGTGCTGAAACCGGGTCGGGAGCAGGAGGAGAAGACGTCATTCGGCGGCAACGATGTAGTGGCGATTCCAATTACGGAGCCGTTCGTCGGAACGAATACGATCATCCAATCCATGCAGGCCATCAGCAAAACATCGGCCAATCCGGAAAGGGCGCTGATGTTCCTGGATCTGCTTAATTCCGATCCGGAGCTGCTGAATCTCGTCGCCTTCGGAATCGAGGGCAAGCACTATACGAAAGTGAACGAGAATACAGTTAAACCGATTCCTGACGGCGGGTACGATCCTAACCAAACCTGGGTGTTCGGGAACGGATTTATCGCCTACCTGAGGGAAGGACAAGAACAGGCGATTCGCGACCAGACGCTGAAGGAGAACGAGGCTGCCCAGCCGTCCCCGATACTCGGATTTACCTTCGATCCTCAGTCGGTGTTGACGGAGATCGCCAACATCCAGGCAGTAGCCGATCAGTTCGGACCTCCTCTGAATACGGGTGCGGTAGATCCGAATGAGAAGCTGGAGGAATTCATCAGCAAGCGTAAAACCGCCGGCATCGACAAGGTCATTGAGGAAGTTCAGAAGCAGCTCGACGAGTGGAAAAAGCAGAACAAACAATAAGGCGATAAGCAAAGCATAGCCTCAAGCAAGCAAGGGTAGTACCACACCGCAGTCGGCGGACAACCGCCGCTGCGGTTTTTTCATCGCAACGGGGTGAAAAAGAGGAAGACTCCCCAGTTCCCTAAATGAAAGTCATCCTGACCACACCATGGACAATAGTCGCGCTGTCTGGCGTATAATGACTACCCGGCAGTGACGGGATTATGGTAAACTTCATGCAGGTCCCCCTTCCAAATCGTGGGAAGCGGGGCTTTTTTACCGTATTATAAAAATTTGCGGCTCCCATCAATTCAATGCAATGGAGTGGAAGCAACATGAGAGGCATGAAGCCATTGTCGGTTAAGCAGAAATTAACCCTTTATTTTATAGTGTTCTTCTGCTTGCCGTTTCTACTGATTGGATTTATATGGAATTTCGAATCGACCAGGACGATCGAACAAAGTGCAATTTATTTTAACGAGCAGTTGGTCCAGCGGTTGAACAATCAATTGGACGATTATTTTAGAGAAATCAAAGAGGATACGCAGAATCTCCCGGGCCATCCGTTGATTCAACAGTTTATAAAGCTGGACCCAAACAATTCCTATGAAATGTATCAGATCAAAAAACGGATTAGTGATGAATTATACCCGGATATTAATTATAAGCGCAAAGATATCGTTTCTTTTCACATGTATTCTGTCAAAGGAGGCGTTTTTGGGGAGTCCGCTCGCTACAATCTGGATAAAAAAATTGTTGACCATTTGCAGGAAAGCAGTTTTATTATAAACGGCATTGTAAGCACGAACTGGAGTGTAGTGCCGGCTTTTGTTACGGTTTCCCGCCTCATATATGACAATGTCACGTATCAGCCTGCCGGTGTTATAGTGTTCGTATTAAAGATGGATCCGCTATTATCCATTGCAGATGTAGAAACATTCGGCAAGGAAGGCTATATTACTATAGTTGATGCCGAGAGCAAAATGGGGGGAAACCATTTCAGAAGAACGATTGGCTAAATTAACGTCTCCGCGAGGGCAATTTGTCGAGCATTCGAGCAATGGGAAGAAGAACATTGTTTATAACGTCTCCCGCTTTACTAAGCTGACCATAATATCCGAAGTATCACTAAAACATTTGATTGGAAATTTGGCGGATTTAAGGACGATTACTCTGTTGATCGCCGCCGTTATTTTAGTCTTGGCCTTTATTAACTTCAATAAGATGCTTCTCGAAGTTAAACGGCTTGTAGAAGTCATTCATATCTCCCGGTTGAAGGAAAAGGAGAGCGAGCTTAAGCATAGAGATGCGACTCTGCAGGCTCTTCAATCACAAATCAATCCTCATTTCTTATACAATACATTGGAAGTCATTAACTCCCTTGCCGTTATTGCCAGAAATCGCTCCATCAGCAGTATGACGGTGCGGCTCGCCAATCTGTTAAGATACAGAGTCGGAAACCCCCGGCAAATTATTCATCTGCGGGAAGAGATCGATCACGTAAGCAATTATATTAAAATACAGCAGGAACGTTATGAAAAGCTCGAATTCAGTCTGGAGATAGACGAGGAAATGCTGGATAGAGTGGCGTTGTTCCGCCTAACGATTCAACCGATTGTGGAAAATTCATTCTTGCATGGATATGAAAATCATGGACTTCCTTCTACGGGGATATATATAACCGGAAAAGCCCATGAGGACTATTATTCCCTGATCGTTGCGGATAAAGGTCGCGGAATGAGCCCTGAATGGATGGCAAAATACAACGAAGCTTTCGAATCGGTTTCGGAGCAGCAAATGCTGGATGGCCGGGTCAAGTTATTCTCGAATATTGGACTCTGGAATGTTCATAGCCGGTTGCGGCTAAGTTTCGGTGCTCCCTTCGGGTTGACGATCGTTCGTTCCGACGAGACGGGGACTGAAATAGAAATCAAGCTTCCATATTATTCTCATGCGAATCTTCAACAAAGAGGCGATAATCATGCTTAAAATTATGATCGCCGACGATGAGCGGCTGGTCAAAAAAAGTTTGCGGGTATTGATTGAAACGGAAAGCGAAGGCTTTGAAGTGGTGGCCGAGGCGGATAACGGGCTGGAAGCGCTCCGACTGGCAGAGCAATTCTCCCCGGATCTAATCATTACAGATATTCGTATGCCGAGTATGGATGGGCTCGAATTGATCCAACAGGTGGGAGCGCGCCGAATGAATGCCGAATTCATCATCATTTCGGGTTATAGCGATTTCGCGTATGCACAATCTGCCCTGCGCTACGGCGTCACGGACTATATTCTTAAACCGGTCGATTCCGATTATTTTCTTACGGTTCTGCAGAACGTTCGAAACAAGCTGCAGGACAAGCTTCCTACCCATACGGATGCGCTCCGGCTGGAAATAGAAGACCATCACTATCAGTCCATGATTAAGGAAGCCTTGGCATTCTTGGAGCAGCATTATGCGGAGCCGGAATTTTCCGTGAAGGATGCTGCCGCTTATTTTGGGATCTCTTCCAATTACTTCAGCACGTTATTCAAGAAGCTTACCGGAATATCCTTCACACAGTGCTTGACCCAGCTTCGCATTGAACAGGCCAAGAAGCATCTGCAAAAACCATTCATTAAAGTGTACGAAATCGGTCAGCTTGTAGGCTATGAGGATTACACCCATTTCTCCAAAACGTTCAAGAAATTAACGGGATGTTCCCCCTCTGAATACAGGAAAAGGTGGAAGGAGCATTAGGCTAAGAGCAAAACCCATAACTTCGGTATTAATTCCATGTTCACTGGTTCGACGGGTTGCTACAATTATTTCTACAAGGGCCTTTGCGATAATAGATGACATGGGAGGGGCATACAGAAGATATGGGACGTCGATCGAAATATATGCTGGTTACCGGATTGCTATCCGCTATGACTGTAGTGGCGGCTTGCGGCGGAGGATCCAACGGCCAGGCGGAAGGCAATACACAAGCAGGCAAAGAAGTGCCGGAGGGCACAAGCGAGAAAAGAGAAATCAGCATTCTGCTGTCTCATAACAATTATCAATTCGCGTCCAGAGCGCCGGAAAGTGAGAAAGAGCTTTATTATAAAGAGCTCGAAAGATTATCGGGATACAAACTATCGTTTGAATTTTTAGGCCATGCGGACGACTACAGACAACAGCTGGCTCTCCGCTTCGCTTCAGGCGAATTGGCTGATCTCGTACGCACAGCGAGTATCGATTGGGATGTGCATGCGGGCGCCGTGGACCAGGGGGTCTTCCTGGAACTAGGTCCGTTAATTGACCAGTACGCTCCAAATTTAAAGAAAAGCATCCCGGAAGTAGCGTGGAACAGTCCCAAAGTTTCGAAAAACGGAAAAATATACGGGATTCCTTTATCCATCGGAGTGCCGGCCGACCGCATCATCATGTACCGCCAAGACTGGCTGGACAAACTGAATATGGAAGTGCCGGAGACGCTGGAAGATTTCTTGAAATTTGCCGAGGCTGTCAAACAGAACGATATGAACGGAGACGGAGACCCCAACAACGAATATGCGGTTTCCCTTACGGATAACTTGGCCTGGAACGATGTTTTCAGCGGATCGTTCGGAGTACGACCAGGCGCATGGCATATGCGGGACGGTCGTCTGGAGCCGGATATCATTCAGCCGGAAATGAAAGAAGCGATCGCTTTTTATAAACAAATGTATGATGCCGGTTACATTCATAAAGATTTTATAACGAAAAAGCAAGCGGATCGCACAGGCGATGCCTACAAAGGGTTATATGGAACATGGGGAGCCGCAGTCTATCAGTACCCTGGAAACAGCAAGAAGGAGAACTACATTGATCAACCGGATGCCAAATTGACGATGGCCGCGCCGCCTAAAGGTCCGCGTGGAGAAAATTATCTGCAATTGGAAAACGATCAGATTTTTTTCGTGTTCGTCATTCCCTCTACTACGAAAAATCCGGAAGAAGTCATCAAGTTTCTGGAGTGGACCTACACGGACCCGGAAGCCGACAAGTTTTTTACCTACGGAATAAAAGATCATAACTATACAGAAGTAGACGGAAAAATTGTATTGGACCCGGAGGCGGAGGCTAATCAGGGAGGAACACTTGGTTTTGTCCGGGTTTCGCTCAATATGCGTGAACTCGGGGAAAACAGCGAGTCCGTTATTGCGATGCAGCCGGATAGCGATGTTTTAATGGCAGGGTACAAGCTATCGGAAGAAACAACTATTACGAATGATGCCTTGTACTTATCGAAACTGGACGCTTTTGACGGACGCCCAGAGCTGTCTGTAGGATTCTCGCCGGGCAATTTGTTCTATGATACGTTCGTCAAGATCGTTATGGGAAGAGAACCGCTTGATTCCGGATTTGATAATTTTGTAAAGGAATGGAAGAGCCGGGGCGGGGAAGCAGCGATTCAAGAAGCGACAGAATGGTATAACGAATTTCATAAAAAGTAATAGCAGTTTAAGGGAGGTCCTGGCCGAAGCAGAAAGTCGAGGCGGGGCTTCTTTTTATTTCCGTCATGAGAAAGGAGATTGGCAGATTGATTCGTAAACCTAAATCGTTGGATCCTTATGTATTATTCTTAATCGCACTCCCGGGCTTGCTGCATTTTATCGTTTTTAAGTATATTCCCATAGCCGGAAATGTAATCGCTTTTCAGGATTATAACTTATTCCAAGGTTTTATCCATAGCAAGTGGGTCGGGTTAAAGCATTTCATCTTTATGTTCGATTACCCTGAATTTGCCATGGTGTTTAGAAACTCGCTGAAGCTGGGCCTATACTCGATTCTGTTCGGGTTCCCGGCGCCGCTCATTCTAGCTCTGCTGCTGAATGAGATCAGAGTCAGTTGGTTTAAACGGACGACCCAAACGCTGCTCTACCTTCCGCATTTCTTGTCGTGGGTTATAGTAGGAGGAATTTTTACGGAAATTCTCGCCAACGGCGGAACTATAAATTCGTTGTTAAGCCGTTTTGGTTATGAACCTATTTCGTTCCTGACCGAACCGAAATATTTTCTCGGCATTCTGATCTCGTCCGGTATTTGGAAAGAAGTCGGTTGGTCGACGATTATTTATTTAGCCGCGCTTACCGGCATTAATCCAAATCTATACGAAGCCGCGATGGTGGATGGAGCGGGACGGTGGCGCCAAATGTGGAGCATTACGCTGCCCTTGTTAGTGCCCGCCATAATCGTTCTGCTGATGCTTCGCATTGGGAATTTGTTAGATGCAAACGTGGAGCAGGTGCTGTTTTTCCTCAATCCGTTAGTCAGAGAAGTAGGAGAAGTGTTTGATACTTACGTGTATCGGGCCGGATTGGCGGGCGGACAGTACAGTTATACGACGGCGATAGGTATTTTCAAAGCGGTCATTGGCATCATCCTCGTCGTTACTCTCAACCAGTTCAGCAAGAAGACGACTGGCGAAAGCATATATTAGGAGCGGAGGGATAGAACGTGAACCTGCATAAATCGGAAAAATCTTTTCAATTCACAAACGGAGTGTTTATGATCCTGCTCTGCTTAAGTATGATCGCTCCCATGATTCATTTGCTCGCCATTTCGTTAAGCAATCCTATCTATGCGGAGGCCAAGCTGGTTTATTTATGGCCTAAAGGATTTAATTTAGAGGTCTATAAAAAGCTTTTTCAAATGAATGACATGTGGCGGGCGATGGGGGTAAGTGTCCTTATAACGGTAATGGGGACCTTACTCTGCCTGTTGCTTACTTCTACTCTTGCATTTACATTGACCCGGCCGCAGATGCCGGGACGCAAATGGATTTTACGGCTCATCCTGTTAACGTTCATCTTTCCGGTGCCTCTGATTCCGAGCTTTCTAGTTGTCAAGTCGCTGGGAATGATGGACACGTTATGGGCATTAATCGTGCCTGGGGCTCTGGGCGCTTACTTCATCTTTATTACGAAAACGTTCTTCCAGGGAATATCATCGGAATTGATCGATGCAGCCAAGATTGATGGAAGCGGTGAATTGGGTATTCTTACACGCATCATCCTTCCCTTATCCACGCCTGTTCTCGCCACCATTGCGTTGTTTCATGCGGTAGGCCAGTGGAATGCGTATTTCGGCGCTTTGATCTACATTCGATCGGTGCACTTGTATCCGCTGCAGTTAAAGCTGCGCAATATGGTGCAGAACAGCGTGGCTGATTCCGGCTTGGACGGCGGCGGTTATCAGTTGGACACAAGTATGATGCAAACTCCGGAAATGATGAAAGCAGGCGCTATTATTTTTTCTACCATCCCCATCCTGCTTGTCTATCCATTTTTGCAAAAGTATTTTGTGAAGGGAGCTTTCCTGGGATCATTGAAAGAGTAGCGGCATAGAGCAGCCGGGGCAGAATAGGTGCCCGTTGTGGCGCTATGACGTTCTACGATGGTCGACTGTAATGCAAGTGAAGCCCACCGCGCAAGGTTTCCGCACCTCGCGAGACTCCCGGCGGCCGGTGATTGGCGTCGGATGACGTTGGCGGTCAACCACATGCCTAGCGGTGGCGGAAAGGTAGCGTGGCTCATGGGCGGGGAAAGCTTTTGGCGGAAAGAGGGCTTTTGACTCAAAGACGAGCAAAAGTACATTTGAATCCGGCCTATATTCAAAAAAACCGCGAAAGACGCTCAAAAGTGCATGTCTTTTTGACAAAATGGAGCGATTTCTCCCGAAATCGCTCCGAAGACCTGCACAATTGCTTTAGAATAAGGCATGACGGCGCTTTTTCGTAAAAAGACCTGCACAATTGCTTTAGAATAAGGCGTGACGGCGTTTTTCCGAAAAAGACCTGCACAATTGCTTTAGAATAGGGCATCGCGCCGTTCGGGGCTTCATTCGACCGCCTAACAGTAGGCGACGCTTGGTGCGATATTTAGGCATGCGATGGTCATATTTTCCAAGTTGTCATGTTCGGCCGCAGCTCGCTGAGTCCATTCATATATTTGCGGAGCGCCTTGGGAAGGTAGACGCTGCCGTCCGCTCTTTGATGATTTTCCAAAAGCGGGATGAGAATGCGCGGCGAGGCAACCGCCGTATTGTTTAGGGTATGGCAGTAGCGCGCCTTCCCATCATCGTCGCGATACCGGATATTCGAGCGCCGCGCTTGGAAGTCCAGCAGGCTCGAGGACGAGTGTGTCTCCCCATAGCTGCCGCGGCTAGGCATCCACGATTCAATGTCGTACTGCTTATAATTTTTCTGGCTCATATCCCCGGTGCAAACAGCCACGACCCGGTACGGAATTTCCAGCAGATCCAATAAATCCCCCGCATTCTTCGTCAATTCCTCTAACAGCTGTTCCGAAAGCTCCGGATCGTTGCGGCATAGGATGACCTGCTCCACCTTGGCGAACTGATGAACGCGGTACAGCCCTCTGACATCTCTGCCTGCAGAGCCCGCCTCCTTACGGAAGCAGACCGAGACTCCGGCAAGCCGAATCGGCTCCGTCACATCGATAATCTCATCGCTGTAGTACGAAATGAGAGGAACCTCCGAGGTGCCGACCAGCCATTTGCCCTCCGATGGGATTTCGTAGGTCTGATCCTGACCGAGTGGAAAAAATCCCGTATTCCGCATCGTCTCCTCCCGGACGATAAGCGGTACGTCCATAACCGTGAAGCCGCGCTCCATCAGCAAATCAACGGCAAGCTGCTGAACGGCCCGATGCAGCAGAAGCCCCGCGCCTTTGAGAAAATAATTGCGGGTTCCCGCCACTTTAACCCCTCTGGGCAAGTCGAATAAATCCAGTTCTTCTCCAAGCGCGACATGGTCCTTCATTTCAAAGTCAAAAGCAGGAGGGCTTCCCACTCTTCTAAGCTCCACATTGTCCGCATCGGACAGGCCGTGCGGCGTATCGGGCGATACCGGATTCGGGACGAGCATCAGCAGCGATTGATACCGCCGGTCGAGCTCCGACCAGACGGCTTCCAGCTGCTTTAACTCGAGATTGATCTGTCTGACTTCCTCTTTCAACCGCTCTGCCTTCACTTGATCGCCTGCTTTCATGCAGACGGCGATTAGTTGGGAGCGTTCATTTCTTTCCTTCCGGTTATTTTCAAGTTCCAGCAGCTTTTGCAGCCTCTGGCGGTCTACGTCCAACAACTCGTCCAGGGAAAGCTTAATCCCTTTCTGGTCTGCGACTTGCTGAAGCTGGGCGGCATTGTCCCTAATGTAACGAATGTCCAACATCATTCATCTCTCCTTTCGAAAAAAAACAAAAAGCGCCCTCATCTTTTTGGGACGAGGAGCGCTGCTCGCGGTGCCACCCAACTTGACCGGCGTCCAGGGACGGCCGATCCGCTTGGTTCCGCGGTAACGGCGCGGGAGCCGGTTTACTTAGAGAGGACAAGAAGCGGCTTCTTGCAGCTAGCGGGTTGGCTTCTAGCGGCTAGGTGACAGCGGGTGAAGCCCGAATCTTCAAGCGAGTGGCTCGGCCTTAACGGCTTTGCCTTCGAGTGAAGCACTGCCCGACGCTCATAGATCTTGTCGCTCCGGTCATAAACGCCTCCGAGTTGGATGCTCTTCATTGGCATGATTCCGATCTTGAATTTTTTCTATTATATAGCATAACCAGTTTCCTTGACAATATAGCTAAGTAAAACGTCAGAAGACAGCCATAAATCATAGACCGATCGAAATATATTTCGTCTCCAAGTATTCTTCGATTCCTTCCCGGCCCCCTTCGCGGCCGAGCCCGCTTTCCTTGAACCCGCCGAATGGGGCTTGCGCGGTGGAAGGAGCTCCGTCATTGATGCCGACAATCCCGTATTCCAGTTGCTCGGCGGTCCGGATGGCACGGGTAATATTGGAAGTGAACAAATAGGCGGCCAGTCCGAACCGGGAGTCGTTAGCCTGGGCAATGGCCTCCTCGTCCGCTGTGAACCGGATTAAAGGGGCGACCGGACCAAACGTCTCCTCCTGCATAATCTTCATGTCCGGAGTCACCTCGCCGAGCAGGGTGGGCTCATAGAAGAAGCCGCGGGTCTGATCCGGTTGAACGGGCCGTCCGCCGGAAACGAGCCGGGCTCCTTTGGCAACGGCCTCCTCGACCTGCTCCTTCACTTTGTGCATAGCGTGCTCGTCAATTAAAGGGCCGATGCTTGTTCCCGGCTCCCGCCCGGAGCCAACCTTCAAAGCGGCGATCCGCTCCGCAAGCTCCCGCTCGAAAGCGTCATAGATGCCGTCCTGTACGTAAATCCGGTTAGCGCAGACGCAGGTTTGTCCGGCATTGCGGAACTTGGACGCGATCGTCTGCTCTGCGGCGAGCCGAAGGTCGGCATCGTCGTAGACGATCACCGGCGCATGGCCCCCCAGCTCGAGCGACACCGCCTTGACCGTATCGGCCGCACCTCGCATGATTTGCTTGCCGATTTCGGTCGAGCCGGTGAAGGTCACCTTGCGCACGCGGCTGTCCTGCATGAAAGCATCGCTGATCTCGCGGGCGTCGCCTGTGACCACGTTGAACACGCCGGCCGGCAAGCCCGCTTCCTCGGCGAGCTCGGCCAGCAGCAGCGCGGTCAGCGGCGTCTGGCTCGCCGGCTTGACGATGCAGGTGCAGCCGGAAGCGAGCGCGGGGGCCGCTTTGCGCGTGATCATCGCGGCGGGGAAGTTCCACGGAGTGATGGCGGCAACGACCCCGATCGGCTGGCGAAGAACGAGGATTCTCTTCGCCGAGCTTCTGGCCGGGATAGTTTCGCCATAGATCCGCTTCCCCTCCTCCGCGTACCAGCGCACGAAATCGGCCGCGTACTCCGCTTCCCCCCGCGCTTCCGCCAGCGGCTTGCCCTGCTCCATCGTCATCGTCTCGGCGATCCGCTCCCGGTTGTCCATCATGAGCTGATGCCAATGGAGGAGAAGCTCCGAGCGTTCGTAAGCGGAGCGGTCTCTCCAGGCGGGGAACGCTTGGCTGGCAGCATCGACCGCGGTAGATGCGTCTGCGCGGCCGCCCCTGGGCACGGAGGCGACAATTTCCATCGTCGCCGGATCGGTTACTTCGATTGTGTCGCCTGTCATGGACGGAACCCACTGGCCTCCGATGTAATTTAGCTTATGTTCCATAGCGCAATTCCTCCAGGTTTAGGTTTCTTACCGCAATAGAATAAATGAGCTTATGCTCCCTGAACAGTATCTGATTGACGAGCAAGGAGTTTTCCCCCATCCAGCGTTTCAGCAGCGCTTTAACCGGGTAATCATCAGAGATTATGGACACCGCGCGAAGGGTGAGGTGCCTCGCGGCATGGCGCGCCGCATCGTTATCGTTCGAGCAGGTGGCGGTGAATAAAACTTCTCACTCGCTGGCTGTTATGGCGGTTGACGTTATGCCCTCCGAACGGATACACTCCGATCTCCTTATCGGTAGAGGCAATCCGGTTATAGGCGGCGAAGATCGTCTCCGGAGGGCAGATGGTGTCCTTCAGTCCGACGCTCATGAAGACAGGCATCGTCAGCCGCTCCGCGAAATGGACGATATCGAAATAGCTTAACGTTGCAAGGATAGAATCCAGCTTCTCCGGGAACAGATCGGCGAAAGCCGCCAACTCGGTAAGCGAACCGGTAGAATACATGATGCCGTAATCCATGTGGCACATATTGGGGACGCTCGCCGCGCATACGGCCGCCTTGCCGCTCAAGGCCGCCGTGATTAGTGCAAGTCCTCCGCCTTGGCTGGCTCCGGCAACGGCAATTCTCGAGCGGTCGATTTCCGGCTGCTCGGCGACCCAATCGACCGCTCGGATGCTGTCCACGGTGATGGCCTTATAGTAGCTCCGATCCCGGTCTGCGACCCCTTGGCTCACCCAACCGCTGGTCATTCCCGTGTCGCTGGGAAGAGTGTTGCCGGTCTCTCCACCTTGCCCCCGGACATCGACTGCGAAGACGGCCAGCCCCATCATTAACCATATGGCGTACTCCTCCGGCATGCCCTTGCTTCCGTGATACCCGTGGAATAAGACGACACAGGGAACCGGCTTGGTATCCCGAAACGGGGGAAGCAGGTACCAGCCGTGAATAGGGGTATCATCGAATCCGTTATATTTGACTTTATATACTTCACAATGAGGCATGAAGGGAGAATCCATTCTGGTCTTCTGTTCGTTAAACGGCTTGCTGCGAACTTGCTCCAGCGTATTCTCCCAATAATCATTAAGATCGGAAGGGGCATAAGGCTCCGATAAATATTGGTGGAGATCATTAAGTCTTCTGTTCAGGGCATTCATACAAAATCTATCACCTTTCTTATCATTTATCATTAGTGCTATTTACCATTCATCCTAATAATTTCTTTACACCTTAAAGAATTCCTTCCCGCAGCAGTAAAAGGGCGAAATTAGCCGAAGGAGCGAGCGTGGACAGAGGCTTGCAACCTGAGTTACACTTTACATAATACCGAAACCGGACTCTATTAACGTACAGGAGTGCGGCGCTTCGGGGTCCAACAGGATCTTGAATGGAAGTCTGATCACGCGATAAAGGAGTTTTCACCTTATGAGCATTCTGATCGTAGACGATAATCCGATCAACCTGATTGTGATTGAGAAAATATTAAAGAACGAGGGCTATCCGGATTGTATTAAAGCCCATTCCGCTCAGGAATTGTTCGATTATTTGCGGATCGATTCCGACGAGCCGATGGAATCGGAGGTCGATCTGATTCTGCTTGATTTGATGATGCCGGAAATCGATGGTCTGGAAGCATGCCGGCGGATCAAGCAGGTGGACCGGCTTAAAGACATCCCAATCATTATCGTGACCGCTCTCGGTGATTCGAATAAGCTGGCTAAGGCCCTGGATCTGGGGGCCAGCGACTATGTCATGAAGCCCATTAACAAGGTGGAGCTGATGGCACGCATTCGGGTAGCTCTGCGGCTGAAATATGAGATGGATTGGCACATTGAGAGAGACCGCAAGATCCGTTATGAGCTGGATTTGGCGAAGCAGGTTCAGCAGAGCGTTCTCAGTCAGCCCATTAACGACGAGAAGATCGATATTCGGGCCAATTATTACCCTTCCTCGGAACTGGCGGGGGACATGTATTCCTGGTTCAAAATCGATGAACACCGCTACGGCATCATTTTGTTGGATACGATGGGCCACGGTATTTCCTCTTCTCTGGTCTGTATGTACATTTCATCCGTTCTGCAGGATACGATCACCGAGCTGACGGATCCGGAGAAGGTCATTCATGAGCTTAATCGCTATATGAGCCAGCTTCATAATAAGGAACATTTTATCCATTACTATTTCACTGCGATTTATATGGTGATCGATACGAAGAACAAGCAGATCGAATATGTCAATGCGGGGCACCCGCCTGCCGTAGTGTTCCGCGATTCCGGACAGGTGACGATGATGGACCGGGGCTGTTGTGCCGTCGGTTTTTTCGAGAAGATCGACATCCGGAAATCCGTCATCCGGTATGAGGAGCAGGCGCGTATTTTTATGTTTACCGACGGATTGGCGGAGGTTCTCGACACGGAAGGGACAGACGGGCTGCAGGAGTTGACCGGGAAGCTCAAGCGGCTCCGGAATCACGAGGTGGAAGATTATGTACCTCTGCTGGTGCCGGAAGAGCTTCGCGCGGATCACGAGGATGATATGTGCCTGGTGATCGTGACAACGAAGTAGCCGTAGGAGATCCGACAGAAGGGGGTAGGGCCATGAAGATAAGGACGAAATTATTCCTCGGGGTAGGGGCTATTATTATATTAATGTTCTCTTTGGCCGGGATCGGCATTAACCGGCTTTCATCGATCAATCAGAACATGAATGAAATATATCAAAACCGTTACAGCAAGGTGAAAGTGACCTCCAGCACCCGTAACGAAGTGTCCAAGATCAACAATTTGCTGGTGAACCTGATTCTGAACGAACCCCGGGACCGGGAGGGCCTGATCCGGCAAATTGATGAATCCTCGAACAGAGCGCTGGTTTATTTGCAAGAGCTGGAAGAGCGCTCCGAACTGGCGGAGGAGAAGCAGCTGCTGGAGGAGGCGGCCGGGAGCTTCGATGCTTATTCAGGCTACAAGAAGGAGGCGATCAACCTCGTCACTTCCGGCAAACGGGGAGATGCGGCGCAATTGCGCGAAGCGGAAGGCAACCTTATGCTGGATACCCTTCAACAGAAGCTGGATGCCTTGGCCAAGTATCATGAACAGAGGATGGATGAACATTTTCTGGCTTCCCGGGCCAGCAATCGTTCCACACTCACCTTCACCTTGATTCTAAGCATAACCGGCTTATTACTGGGCCTTGTCATCATGTACTGGATCATCTCCAGTATAACGGGCGGCCTGAATATGTTGTCGCGGATGATAGCCGGCTTTGCCAATGGGACCGTCGATGCGAAGGAGCTTAAGCGCATCACTCCGAAAGGCGAAATCGGGGAAGTGGCCGATGCCTTTACCACGATGGCGTTAGATTTGCAGGAGAAGACGAAGCGGGAGAGGGAGATGAACCGGGCGAATGAAGAGCAGGCTTGGTTAAAAACGAACCTGGCCCAGATGACTACGCATCTAAGGGGGCTCGGCGAGCTGGAGGAGGTGGCCCAGAAATTTATCGGCGAGGTGACCCCCATGCTCGGAGCCAGCTACGGGGTCGTCTATTTGCTGGAGGGGGAGGAATCCGACAGACGATTGCGAAGGGGCGGCGCTTATGCCTATAAGGAAGGGCTTCATCCGAGCGGAAGCATCCGGATAGGGGAAGGGCTGGTCGGACAATGCGCTCTGGATAACGAAACGATCCTTCTTAAAGATGTTCCGGCCAATTATATTAAGATCAACTCCGGACTCGGCGAGATTACTCCGGTCAGCCTCGTCTGCCATCCCATCCGTTACGAGAATGAACTGATCGCCGTTGTCGAACTGGCGTCCCTGGGGGAGTTCACTCCCATACAGCTGCATCTGCTGGAGCAGTTGGCAGACCATGTCGGAACGGTGCTTAAAGATATTATCGGACGGAAGAAAGTGGAGGAATTGCTCCGGGTGTCCCAGAGCTTGACGGAGGAGCTTCAGGCTCAGTCCGAGGAGCTGCTTTCCCAGCAGGAGGAATTAAGGGCGTCCAACGAACGGCTGGAGGAGAAAACACGGTCGCTGCAGCGCTCCGAGGAAATGCTGCAGCGGCAGCAGGAGGAGCTGGAGCAGGCCAACGACGAACTGCTTCAGAAGACCCGCCAGCTGGAGCAGCAGATCGAGCAAACCGAGCAGGTGAACAGGCAAATTCAACAGACGAAAACCGAGCTTGAGCGGCAGGCGCTGCAGCTGGCGCTCACCTCCAAATATAAATCGGAATTTCTCGCCAACATGTCCCATGAGCTGCGCACTCCGCTGAACAGCATGCTCATTCTGTCGCAGCTGCTGGCGGATAACCGGGAAGGAAATCTGCATGAGAAGCAGGTGGAATTCGCAGACACGATTCATTCCTCGGGAACCGACCTGCTGCGGATGATAGACGAAATCCTCGACTTGTCCAAAGTGGAGGCAGGACGGATGGAGGTTCAGATCGAGCCTTATCGGGTACGGGATCTGGAGGATTTCGTCCGCCGCAATTTCGCTCCAATGGCCAGGGAGAATGGACTGGGACTGCATATTGTGGTGGAAGAGGATGTTCCGGAACGGATGAACACAGATCATTACCGGTTGGAGCAAATATTGCGCAACTTGCTCTCCAATGCGTTCAAATTCACCAAGAAAGGGAGCATCAGCCTGCATGTCAAAATGGAGGAGAATCATCCTCTTGTTGAATCCGGACAGTCCGGGGAGCCGATGATCGCCTTTGCGGTGACCGATACGGGGATCGGAATTTCCGAGGAGAAGCAGGAGTTCATCTTCGATGCTTTCCGGCAAGCGGACGGTACAACGAGCCGTAAATATGGAGGAACGGGGCTCGGGCTGTCCATCAGCCGGGAGCTGGCCCGACTGCTGGGGGGAACCATTACCCTGGAGAGTGAGGAAGGACGCGGCAGCACCTTCATCCTGTATTTGCCGGTCTCGTCCTCGAGATTGCCCGCATCGGGGCATGAGGATATCGTCGACAGCATGATCAGAGAAGTGGCGATCTCGCGCGGCCATGCGGAGACTTCCGACTTGCCCGCCGAATTAATCATCCCGCAGGTAGAGCTATCGGATCCGAAATTGCTGAATTCCCCGGACGTTGAAGATGACCGCGAACGTATCGAGCCGAACGACAAGGTGCTGCTGGTCATTGAGGATGATGTTCATTTCGTGAAGATCATTATGGATATGGCCCGTCAGCGGGGATTCAAAACGATTGCAGCCCTGCGCGGAGATCAGGGGCTGGCGCTGGCCCGCATGCACAAACCGGATGCCATCATTCTCGACATTCAGCTGCCGGTGGTGGACGGTTGGACCGTTCTGAACCGGTTGAAGGAAAATCTGGAGACCCGGCACATTCCGGTGCATGTTATGTCCGTAGTCGATGAATCCTGGCAAGGCCTGACCATGGGGGCTATGGCCTATCTCAAAAAGCCGGTCAGCAAGGAAAATCTGGAGGAGGCGTTTACCCACATCCAATCCTTCCTCGACAAGAAGATCAAAAACCTGCTGATCGTAGAAGACGATAAGGAATTGCTTCGCAGCCTCGTGGAGCTTATTGGCTACGAGGATGTGGAAATCACGGCGATTTCCAGCGGGAAAGAAGCTCTGGAGAAGCTGCAAGGCTGCCGTTATGACTGTATGGTTCTGGACATCGGCTTGTCGGACATCTCCGGGTTCGAGCTGCTGGAGGAGATTCGCGGCCAAGAGCGGCTGAAGGACTTGCCGATCATTATCTATACGGGCAAGGAACTGGATAAAGCGGATGAAATCCGACTGAAGCAATATTCGGAATCGATCATTATCAAAAACGTCAAGTCGCCGGAAAGACTGCTCGATGAAACCTCCTTATTCCTGCATCGGGTAGAGGCCAACTTGCCAGAGGACAAGAGGCAGATGCTCGAGAAGCTTCACAATAACGAGAGCGCCTTCGAGGGCAAGAGCATTCTGCTGGTCGATGACGATATTCGGAACGTATTCGCTCTATCCAGCGTTCTCGAAGCGTTCCATATGAATGTGACCTTTGCGGAGAACGGCATCGAAGCGCTGCAGGTTCTGGAATCCAATGCCGAAATCGATCTGGTGCTGATGGATATCATGATGCCGGAAATGGACGGCTACGAAACGATAAGACGGATCCGCAGCCAGCCCCGGTTCGAGAAGCTGCCGATCATCGCGCTGACCGCTAAGGCGATGAGAGAGGATCGGAATAAGTGTATTGAAGCGGGAGCATCGGATTATATTACCAAGCCGATCAATACCGATCAGCTGTTATCCTTGCTAAAGGTGTGGTTGTACGGATGAGAGGGCATGAATTCATTCTGCAGAAGCATTCTCCAAGTGATTGGCCATCGGGGGCAGAACGATCGATGAGCCATCTGGATAATCGGGAACGAATTGAGATCGAGCTGCTGTTGGAAGGGATTTACAAGCTTTATGGGTACGATTTTCGTAACTACGCCTATAATTCCTTGCGCCGGAGGATTTGGCACCAGGTTCATGCCATGAAGCTGGGGTCCATCTCCGCGCTGCAAGAGAAAGTGCTGCATGACCCGGCCTCTATGAGACAGCTGGTGAAGAGCATAATGATCCATGTGACCGAGATGTACCGCGATCCCTCCTTGTTTTTAGTCTTCCGGGAGAAGGTGGTTCCTCTTCTGCATACGTACCCTTTTATCCGGATATGGCATGCGGGCTGCTCCACGGGGGAGGAAGTGTTCTCCATGGCCGTTCTTCTCCACGAGGAGGGATTGTATCACAAGTCGAGAATCTACGCGACGGACGTCAGCGAAGATATAGTCAATCAGGCCAGAACAGGGACCTTCCCGCTCAGCAAAATGCAGAGCTATACGAAAAATTATATGCTGGCCGGCGGAACCGGCGCTTTCTCGCAATATTACTCGGCTTCGGGGAGCAAGGTCACCTTTCACCCGTTCTTGAAGGAAAACATCGTGTTCGCCCGGCATAATCTGGTGACCGACCGCTCGTTTAACGAGTTTCACGTCATTTTTTGCCGTAATGTACTCATTTATTTTAATAAATCGCTGCAGGATCACGTTCACCATCTGTTCTACGAAAGTCTGGCTCCTCTGGGAGTGCTGGCTCTCGGCAATCGGGAGTCGATCAATTTCTCGAGGCATGCCGACGGCTACGAAGCGCTTGACTGCCGCGAAAGGCTCTACCGGAAGGTCAGGTAGTCATTTAGCCAAGCGGTTTTGCTGCGTATGGAGAAACATTCATTATCTGTCATTTAAGGCCCGGCCGATCCAGATTAATAAGTTCTGGGACTCCCCGCAAAGTACTCGGAATACGCTACGAAGGCATGTGGGGTTATTTACCCGGTCAGGCATAGACCAACCGATACAGGAGGAAGCCGATGGAATATACGGATCCCATCAACATATTGCTGGTGGATGACCATCCCGAGAATTTGCTCGCCCTGGAGGCGGTGCTTGCCGAGGAAAACTATAATTTGGTTCGTGCAAATTCGGGGGAAGAGGCCCTTCGCTGTCTCCTGAAGCAGGAGTTTGCCGTTATTGTCATGGACGTGCAGATGCCGGGCATGGATGGCTTTGAAACGGCGCGCTTTATTAAAGCCCGGGACCGGTCCAAGGATATACCGATCATTTTTATTACGGCGACGAGCAAGGAAGCGGAGCATTTTTTTACAGGGTATTCCGTTGGAGCGATTGACTATATGGTCAAGCCGTTCATTCCCCAGACTCTGAAATCGAAAATCGAGGGCTTCGTCAATTTGTTTATCAGCAGCAAAAAGCTGCAAAAACAGGCCAAATTGTTGGAGGAGCAGACGAAGAAGCTGGAGAAGGCCAATAAGGAGCTGCTGCTGACAACACTCAGCCTGACGAGGGCGGAGGCCCAGGCCAGAATGATCGGGGAGACGTCGATTGATGCCATGTTTACCTTCGATGCCCAAGGCATCATCCTGACGGTTAACCCTGCCGCCATCAGCATGTTCGGCTACACGGAGGATGAGCTGGTTGGCGAGAACGTTACGCTGCTTATACCCGATTTGCGGGCATTGGAGAACAAGGAGCGGAACGGGGAGGGAGAAGGCCGCTACGTAACGGGGAAGATCAGTGAGATGAAGCTGCGGAACAAACAGGGCTCTGCCTTTCCCGCGGAAATCCAGATCGGCGAAGCTTACATCGGGTCGGATCGTCTGTTTGCCTGCACGGTCAGCGACATAACAGAACGGAAGAAGGCGGAGCAGGAGCTGCTGGCGGCGAAGGAGGCGGCGGAGATTGCGTCTCGGGTCAAATCGGAATTTCTGGCGACGATGAGCCACGAAATTCGGACTCCGCTTAACGGCGTGATCGGGGTGACCGATCTGCTGATGCAGACGGACCTTAATCCGGAGCAGCGGGAGCTGACGGAGATTATCCGCAAGAGCGGGGACGCCTTGCTGGCGGTCATTAACGACATTCTTGATTTCTCCAAGATTGAGAGCGGCAAGATGGAGCTGGAAGAGGAGCCCTTCGAATTGCGGAGCTGTCTGGAAGAAACCTTTAATTTATTTATGGCCCACAAGAAACAGTTGGAAATGGAGTACCGGGTCGATCCCGAGCTTCCGCAATATTTGTTGGGCGATGTTACCCGGCTGCGGCAAATTCTGATGAATCTCGTTGGCAATGCGGTCAAGTTTACCGAGCAGGGTGGGGTATACGTCTACGCTAACAAGCTGGGAGAGGAGGATGGGCGGCTGGAGATCGAATTTGTCGTCAAGGATACCGGAATCGGGATCGCGGAGAGCAAACGCAGCCAGTTATTCCAGCCCTTCTCCCAGTTGGACTCGTCCATGACCCGTAAGTATGGGGGGACCGGCTTGGGCCTGGCCATATGCAAAAAGCTGGTGGAGCTTATGGGCGGCTCCATTCGGATCGAATCCGGCGATGGCCCGGGGGCGGTATTTATTTTTACGGTCAAGGTTTGTCCATTCGACCTGACAGACATGAAGCGCTCCTATTAGAAGAGAATTTTCGCACGGATCGCAATCGCGGTCTTGGCACCGGTTATTGGGACGGGAGTATTGCGATGGGAGCGGCTGGATCAGCTACTTGATCAGGGATTCCGCTCCGTTTATGTAAATCTCGGTTCCCGTAATATGAGAAGCCATTCTTGTCTGTTGAAGAGGCAGAATTGTGAGTCATCATACATTCCTCCTGTTTCAGGTTATAGCGTCCTATTAGCCGGTGAAAGGTGAAAGTAATTATCTAAGTTGATTATAGGATTGTTGCAGCGCCCTGCCAATGATGGCGGAGGCGCTTTTTCATTAGACGGAGATCTATTCATATTCGACGCAGGGAGTTTGGACAGACCTGTTCTGGACAATAATGGAATAATGAACTAACGCTGCAGGCCTTACGGCTAATGATCAAGGAGGATTATGAATCATGCTCGGAATATTATTAGCGGCATTATTCCTTGTTGCACATGTCTATGAAACGGTATGGGTTTATCGGGACACTCTGAAATATAAGGGACCCGGGGCAGCTGTGGAATCAGCCCTGCTCGTTTTTCTGCTGCCGGTGGTCGGGTTAATCTTTCTAATGTCCGCGGCTGAGAGCGCGCAGAGGAAATCCGCTTCTGATATGCCGTCCGACGGGACGCCGGAAACTCTTTAGTCATTACTGAGCAAGGCCGCGGGGAAAGTCCACCGCGGTTTTTTCCATTTAACGGCGGCCTATTCTGGTTCTGACCAACAGTCTTCCGGTTTCATCCTCCCGGCTATTTTTCGGCTCAAGTTCTATAAACCTATTCCTCGCTCCGCAAGCTTTTGACTAATATCCCCTTTGCTCAGGCTGCCCCGAAATTGAAGGCGATACTGATTACCCTTCCTTTAGCGGAATGACTATCCAAGAACAACCGTCAATGAGGGGAGGATATTTAACGGTTCGGTTCTGCCGGGAATGGCTCACCATCCTGAGGCTCGCATCATTTCGCCCATCATCCGATATCTTTCTGACGAATAGGGATAGTAAAACAATAGAATTTAGGTTTGCCCATTCGCCCATTCGCCAAGTGAGGAAAATTGATCATCGCTCCACTAAGTCGGGCCGTCCCGAAAAAACCGCCTCCCCTTAAATCCCCCGGCAGTTAGCCACATCCGAATCGTGTTAGCATGCACTGTTCACCCGATTCGTTGCTTGAAGCTTCGGAGCTGCCTTCCTTCGAGCGGACTGGATGGTTATTATAGTCAATAACTGGTAAAGGTTTCTTTGGCGTGGGCCGGATTCGCAAAAAAGATCAAGTCTTAGCCTGAATGAACATGATAAGCTATGAACTATAGGAGGGGGGAGCTGTGGGTGGTCTATGACGAGCATGTCCGGGCGGTCAAGCGATCCATCCGGTATATAGAAGAGCATCTCAAGGGCGACTTGTCTTTGGAGAAAGTGGCCGATCAGGCGGCCTTTTCGATGTATCATTTCCACAGGATGTTTCAGGCCTATGTCGGAGATACCCTTGCAGACTATATCCGCAAGAGGAGACTGGCCTGCGCCGCCGGGGAATTGCTCAGCACCGAGAGACGAATTCTGGACATTGCTTTGGAGTACCAATTCGAGTCTCAGGAGGTTTTCACCCGGGCGTTCAAGAGGATCTATTATATGACGCCGGGCCAGTATCGAAAATATGTTCAAACCTTACTCACGAGAAAGGAGAGAAGGGGACAAATGGAACCGATCAAGCAGGAGCCGTACGGATGGAAGTTGACAGGCACTCATCCGCATCTTTATACAATGGGGGTTGATAGGCTGGTAACCCATCAAGGGCGGGCATCCGGATATTTAATGTCCGAATCCGAGCAGTTGGAAGGCTTCGCTACTATGATGCAGATGTTTAAGGCTGACCGCTACTTGGGCAAAAGATTGAGATTGACCGGCTTCGTCAAGTCCGATGACGTGAAGGGCTGGGCGGGCTTATGGATGAGAATAGACGGTGCGGACGAGGATATGCTCGGCTTCGACAATATGGGGAATCGCCCGATTGGAGGAACCACACCCTGGAGCCAGTACAGTATTGTATTGGACGTTCCAAAGAGCAGCAAAGAAATAGCAATCGGCGTGTTGTTGTACGGGCCGGGGAAAATTTGGGTCGATAGTTTGCGGCTTGATGAAGTCGACGAGAAGATCCCGACGACAAATATTGACCTGATGGAAGAAATTCCGGAAGAACCCGTCAATTTGAGCTTTGATGAAGCACCGGAGGACCAATGACGCGAAGCATATCGGGAGTCGATAAGCGTTCCAAAGCAAAGCTGCTAAGCCGCTGCCCGTTTAACTTGCGAATCATCTTGACATCTCATTCACATAGATTTATATTATAATCACATACTTAAAGGTTAATGAATATAACATTATGTGTCCAGGATATGAGGTTGGAAAGCATGATTACCCATGATCAAATCAGGGAAGCGGCCAGGAAGCTTGCTTCCGGCAAGGCATATGACAAAATAACGTTTGCGGATGTCGCGGCCGCTGCCGGAGTCCATTGGACATCCGTCAGACGATGCTTCGGCGGCAAGGAGCAAATGAGAAAATGGCTGGCAGACATTCAGGAGGAGGACGGGGCCGGATTCGCGGATACCCGCTCACGGATTTTGGATGCTGCTGCCGAAGTGTTCACCCGATCGGGATTCGCCGGGGCGACCCTGGATCAGGTAGCGGCCGCGGCGGATATGACCAAAGGGGCCGTGTACTGGCATTTCTCGGGCAAGCATGAGCTGTTTCTGGAGCTGTGCGAACGAAGCCTGGCTGCGCAGCTCAGAGTCCTGCCGGCACAGGCCCATTCCGCCCTCGCTTCGGAGGACCCGATTGAGTCTATAGCCTTATGGTTGATGTCGCAATTGGAGTGCGGACATTCCGGCAAGGATGAGCAGGACCCTTCCATGTTATTTTTTGAATTCGTTGTCTCAAGCCGTGATCCTTCGGTAAGGGAGATGCTGAACCAAGCATACAGCAGCATTATCGAGGGGACGAGCGCCATATTTCAGGAGATGCAGGATAACGGTTTGTTGAAGAGGAATATAGCTCCGCAGGCTCTGGCAACTCTGTTCCAGGCTCTTATTTACGGCATGCAGCTAACTAGAATTATTGACCGGAATCCGGACCGCTTGCGTTCCGGTGTAACGGCCGCTTCTCAGGTTCTGTGGCAAGGACTGGAGCCGGAATCGGGCTCGTGATGAAGCCCGTATTATTACGGGTTTTTGTTTGAAATTAACATACCTATGAGTATGTTAATCGAATATTTAACAGTATGTATTTTTGGCGAAAGGAGGGAATTGAATGCTTTAAATAGACTTACCAAAGGTTGTAACTGTATGTCCTTGGACAAGGACGGCGACAGTCGTTTCTTCTGGATTACCCATTCCCAATC
Organism: Paenibacillus sp. SAFN-117; assembly: GCF_051966115.1. Classification (NCBI taxonomy): domain Bacteria; kingdom Bacillati; phylum Bacillota; class Bacilli; order Caryophanales; family Paenibacillaceae; genus Paenibacillus; species Paenibacillus sp. SAFN-117. The sequence goes on along the minus strand of NZ_JBQCLK010000011.1, from coordinate 87,258 downwards.
TCAGAAAGGAAGGATCACTGTGGTATGGATATTAACGGGCATCGGTCTGTTGGCGGCAGCCGCTTTGATGGGATATAGCCGGCAGCGGGTTCGGCGGGCCGAGTCGGAATTTCCTCCGACAGGGGAATTTGTTACGGTCGAAGGGATTCGGCTTCATTATAACAGCAAAGGCCGGGGCCGGCCTATCGTATGCCTGCACGGGGGGATGCTGTCGTCCGCTGATTATTCGGGTGTCATGGAGCTGGCGTCCTCTCAATACAGGGTGCTGGTATTCGACCGGCCCGGATACGGATATAGCGAGCGTCCCGGCAAAGGGATAATGACGCCGCAAAACCAGGCGAGGCTTCTCCATGAAGCGTTGAAGAAGCTGGGCGCAACAGAGCCTATTCTCGTCGGGCATTCCTGGAGCGGTTTGCTCGTGCTGTCTTATGCGCTGCAATATTCCGATGAGCTTGCCGGAATCGTTCTGCTGGCTCCCGGAGCCTATGGGGGTAAGGCTTATCCCGCGGGTATCGCCGACCGGATACTCAATGCGCTCGTTCTCTCTCCCTTCGTAGGCAAGCTGCTTCTCCATACTCTGCTAGTCCCGCTCGGGGGTCTGGCGGTCAAATCGGTGACCGACGCCACCTTTGCCCCGGACCCTGTTCCGCACGATTATCGCAGACTGGCGCAGGCGGTCTGGCCCCGGCCGGCACAGATCCGGGCGAACCGGGAGGATATCGAAGGCTTTATCCGGAATGCGGATGCCGTCAGCAGCAGATACGGGGAACTGCGGCTTCCTGTTGTTATAGCGGTCGGTGACTCGGACCCGTTCCGTCCCGAGCTGCAGGCTTACAGGCTGCATCGAGAGATCCCCCACTCCAAGCTGCTGAAGATCGAGCACACCGGCCATATGATTCCGCAGGCAAGGCCTGAGGCCGTTCTGCAGGCACTGAATCTGCTGGAGAAAGAAATAGCTGCGAGAGAAGGCCAGACAGGGCCGCGAACGGCTAACGGTTGAGTCCCGGCGCCGCTTGGTCGTATCCTTGACGCAGGCTGTCGGCACAGCCGGTCCACCGGCACAATAAAACAGGCGGTGAGGTCCGCCTGTTTTATTGGTTGGTCCGAAATTCACCGGAACTACGGATGAATTTCGGTTATTTCAAAAACGCATCCAGCATCCATTTATGCTTCTGCAGTGAGCCTTGGATGGCAATCATCATGTCTCCGGACGGCTCGTCCCCTTCTTCTTCGGCCGCTTTGATGCCTTCCTGCAGCTCGTTGATCATCGTCGCAAAATCCTGGGATACGGTGCGGATCATATCGGTCGGCGACTCGGAGCCGGTTGCTTCCTTGATGGAGGATAGCTCCAGGCTTTCCTTTAATGTAGCTACCGGCCTTTTGCCCAAAGACAGCAGTCGCTCAGCCAAATCGTCCAAATACTGGGCGGCCTCGTCATAAAGCTCTTCCAGTTTGACATGGAGGGTGAAGAAATGGTCTCCTGTAATATACCAATGGTAATTGTGCAGCTTCATGTACATCACCGACCAGTTGGCAACTTGCTGGTTCAGTACCGTCGTTACGGATGTCATCGTTTTTGGCATCTTTGTACCTCCTTGATAAGCTATATTGAACTTGCTTGACTGTTCTTTATTTACCCCAAAAACCGGTTTTTTAACCAAACCAGGAATCTTTAAGTTCTTTATTCGTGTTAATAAGATTGCGGGCTGCTGTCCCTTTTTACCAAAATTTCTTAAATAAAAAGAATGGCATGAAGAGTGAGAATGATTGACGAACCAGCTATAATTGAAAAGGAGGAAGAAGGCAGAAAATTACTATAAAAATTTACAGCCGCCCTGTTTCAAGCGACGTGAAATTCGTGTATATAATTATTGTCGGATTGTTTTGACGAAGGGAAATTTTTCAAGTGCATTAAGATGAAAAGTGTGGGGAAACAAAACTTCTAGCGGCATGGGAGGAAAACAGGCATGTATCCAGAGAAGAAGTTTAACATTTACAAGGAAGTGATGGCGGACGAAATCGTGGTGTACCTTAGCGGAGAATTGGATTTATCGGTAGCTGCGGAGATGCGTTCCGATCTGGAGCCGTTCATTAATCAGACCAAAAGAGCACTAACATTAAATCTTAAAGATTTAAAATATATCGACAGCACCGGCATAGGAATTCTGGTTTCCATCTTAAAAACCCGGGATGCGCTGCAAGCTCCTTTCGGAGTGGAGGAAATCCCGCCGAAAATTAATCGGTTGTTCGATATTACGGGAATTTCACAATATATTCACCCGATAGAGGGATCATCGGAAAGGAAAGAAGAAATCATATGAGCGACTTCCAAAATCACAGCGTCAGTTTAAAAGTTCCGGCAGACGCGGAATTTATAGACATTGTCCGGCTCACCCTGTACGGAATTGCATCAAAATGGGGATTTTCTTACGAAGAAATCGAGGACATGAAGGTGGCTGTGGCCGAAGCCTGCAATAATGCTGTTCTGCATGCCTATCAGGGAGAAGAGAAGGGGCAGATGGAAATCAGGTTTGAAATGCGGGAAGACGGCATTCGAATCAGCGTCAAGGACGAAGGAAGCAGCTTTGACTATGAGCAGAAAGAAAGCCAGGCCGAATCTCTGCATGACAAACCGTTAAGCGAAGTTAGCGAAGGGGGCTTGGGCATCTTTATGATGCAAGCACTCATGGATGAGGTCCAGGTGCATACACAATCCGGAACGGAGGTTATACTGACCAAATTTCTCCAAAGGAAAGAGGAATTGGCATGAAGCCAGAGCAAGCCACGCAAGACCCCAACAATAAAATAGCGGCTATACTTCAATACCAGCAGACGGAAGACAACGAGATAGCGACTGACCTGCTGCTCCATTACGAGCCTATTGTCAAGATGGCCGCCGGGAAAATGTCCCGGAACCGCCCCGACCTGTATGAGGATTTGTATCAGGTTGGGCAGATGGCTTTGCTGCGACTTTTCAAGCAGTACGACAGCACGCTCGGGATCCAATTTGAAGCCTATGCGATGAAGAGTCTGATCGGACATATGAAAAATTATTTAAGAGACAAGTCGTGGTACATTCAAGTTCCCCGGCGGATTAAGGAAAAAGGGCTGATGATTCAACAGGCGGTTGATGAGTTGACTATGAAGCTGGAGCGATCCCCGAACGTAGATGAAATTGCGGAATACTTGGAGCTGACGACGGAGGAGACGATTGAGGTGCTGGCCGGAAGGGAATGCTATAATTACGTTTCGTTGGATACTCCTCTGGCTAACGATGAAGGAAGCGCAACCATCGGTGATTTGATAGGCAGTGATGCGGACGACTTCGGAATGGTCGAGAAAAGGCTGGATCTGAACGAAGCGCTGCTTCTTCTGAAGGAAGAAGAGAAGAAGGTGCTGATGCTCGTCTTTAACGAAGGGCAATCGCAGAGGAGTATCGCCCAGGTGCTGGGAATCTCCCAGATGAGCGTATCCCGCATTCAGAAGAGAGCGATAGAAAAGCTGAAACAATATTTGAACGGACATCAATCATTGGTGGACAAGTAACAAGACACGTCATGGGGGAATGGCGTGTTTTGTGTTTTTTTGCACTGTTGTGGGGATTTACAGAGTTCCCTGCATGCGACTGCAGAGAAAAATGGGTGAAACAGATTCGACGAAATCGATTATAATGGGGATAAGGCTTTCAAGGATCCGATAAATACCGATAAATACTATTCATTCTGTCTATAATAGGAATAAAAATCCGGATCTGGCAAAAGGGCCGGTTAAGAAAGGATGTTGCTTCAATGGGCGTTAAATTCGGCCGAGAGTATGAGGAGATTATTGAAGAATTGACCGGAGCCATGTCCGGTGTAAGAAACTGCAACGAGCTGTTCGAGATGAGCGAAGAGGATTGGCGGGAGATGGACGAGCAGGAGCGGAAGGATTGTATAACGACATTAGCCGATGATATTTTTTATGGCTTGGGCGCGGAGCCGACGATGAGCTTCGGTTCCTGTCAAATTGTCTACGACCGGGACAATCACCTGATCAAAATTGCCGCAGAGGAAAAGGTCGTTCATATTATCCGGTTAATTTAACCGTTTACCGGGATGAGAAAAAGGAAGCCTAGTCTTCCTTGCTGCGGATGACCAGAAGCTTCCCTTCGGTAAGTGTAATGCGACCGGTATCAGCGGTCAGCACATTGCTGATTCCTAACGACTGGCCGGTCTTAAGCTGCGCGTCACACAGCGGGTACAGAAACCCTTCGAGGGTGATGCCTCTTACTTCTTCTGTGAAAGGAATAAGGGAAAGATAGGCGTATTCATTGCGATGGACAATCCATTCATCGTCTATAAGCGTGATTTCGTTATATGCATCCACGATTTTGCAAGGAACGCGGGCTTCCAGCCCTTTGGCCAGCAGTTGAAGGTTGGCCATGGAATGGTCAAGACGGGAACCCATGACGCCGACCAGGACGATTTCTTGCGGGTGAAGAGCCAGCGCTTCGTTGAAAGCCATCTCCGTATCGGTATAATCCTTCATGACCGGATCACATTCTACCCAGCGTTTGCTTGATTCACGGATCCGTCCGATCTCTTCGGGGCGAACGGAATCGAAATCGCCGATCGCCAGATCCGGGCTGTACCCATGCTGTACCAGGAAGGCCGCTCCCCGGTCTGCTCCAATCAGAATGTCTCCGCGTCCAATCTCGCGAAGGGCCCAGTCCCCCAAGCTTCCGCCGCTTACGATAACAACAATTCCGCCTGTCTTAGAAGATATGGCGTTCACAGCGCACCTCCTTCTGACCTTGATTTTCACTGAAACTAACGTATCATACGAAGGAAGACTTGAAAAGTGCCAATAAGGCTGGAGAGAGTGTTCCCGCTTTATTGCAGGCTGGACACCACTTAGAAAGATTAAGCTTGATAATATATACGAGTTGTTGTATGGTTATTACCAAGTCGCATTATTCCAATTGAATAAATGGGAATAGGTGCTTGTAGGCTATGCCTTGCAAGCTTAAAAGGGAATTCGGTGTAAGTCCGAAGCGGTCCCGCCACTGTAACAAGGAAGTCGCAGCAAGAACGCCACTGGTCGACAGACCGGGAAGGCAGCTTGTGATGATGATCTTGAAGCCAGGAGACCTGCCTGTTCCAACAACACTAAATGAAACCTACGGGAGATAGGCGGGTGTTAATTAATGTCCAGTTACCTGACATAGCTGGGACATTTTCGCCATTCATTCTTTTTCATTTAGGCGGGAATGTCCTTTTTTTGTTGCATGGATACGCGTTAGAAGGGATTTGAAAGTGAGAGAGGAGAAGAAGACGATGAATACGGAGAAGAGAAATGGGCTGACCAGCGGAAACCTCGGTTATCCGCGGATTGGCGAAAACAGGGAATGGAAGAAGCAGTTGGAGGCGTATTGGGGAGGCAAGCTGGAACAGGAAGAGCTGCTGGCTTCGATGAAGGAGATCCGTCTTAACCACTTGCGCAAGCAGCGGGAAGCCGGGCTGGATTGGATTCCGGTTGCCGATTTTACTTTATACGACACTATGCTGGATACCGCCGCCATGTTTGGGCTTGTGCCGGACCGGTTCGATTACACGGGGGGCCCCGTTCCGCTGGAAACTTATTTTGCCATGGCACGGGGCAACCGTTCGGCGGCAGCTTGCGAAATGACGAAGTGGTTCACTACAAACTATCATTACATCGTCCCGGAATTCGGCGAGCGCACACCTTCGCTTGTAGATAACCGGATTCTTGCCCTCTATAAGGAAGCGAAGGAAGAGCTGGGCATCGAAGGCCGGCCGGTTCTGATCGGTCCCTATACCTTCCTGAAGCTGTCCAAGGGATATGACCGCACTCGATTCCAGGAGGTTATGCAGAGCCTGCTACCGGCGTATGCCCAGCTTCTGCAGGAGCTGGAGCAGGAAGGAGTGCAGTGGCTGCAGATGGATGAACCGGCCTTGGTTATGTCGGTGACGGACGAGGAAATGCAGGCCGTTCGGGATAGCTACCATTATCTTCATTCGGCGGCGCCCCGGTTGAAGCTTCTGCTGCAAACCTACTTCGATTCCGCCGAGCGTTACTCGGAATTGGTGGCCTTGCCGGTACAGGCGATCGGACTGGATCTGGTATCCGGCCGCACCCGGCATTTGGACGCTCTAGAGCAATATGGATTCCCGGAGGATAAGCTTCTCGCTGCGGGTGTTGTAGATGGCCGGAATATATGGCGCACCGATTTGGATGACCGGCTGCAGCTGCTGGAATCCATCGCCCGCAAGGTGCCTTACGAGCGGATGATCATCCAGCCGTCCTGCAGCCTGATGCATGTGCCGATCAGCCTGGCGGCAGAGACGGCGCTGCCCCCGGAGCTGAGGAATGCGCTGGCCTTCGCCGATGAGAAGCTGGAGGAAATTGCGCTTCTGGCAAAAGCGATATGTCTGGGGGCGGAGCAGGAAGAGGTGAAGACTCGATTGCAAGCGAGCCGTGAGGCTCTGCGGGCATTGAAGGCATCGCCTCTGAGAGCGGCTCGGGCCGGTCAGCCGGCGGAGGCGATTCTTGCAGCGAAGACAAGGACGCCGTTCGCGGAACGCCGGAAGGAGCAGCAGAAGGCTTTTAATCTGCCGCTTCTGCCGACGACTACGATCGGCAGCTTCCCCCAGACGGCGGAGGTTCGCAGGGGAAGACGACTGTGGCGCAAAGGTGAGTGGACGAAGGAGCAGTACGACCGGTTTATCCGTGAACAGATTCGCGAATGGATAGCCATTCAGGAGGAGATTGGCCTGGATGTGCTCGTACACGGGGAGTTCGAACGAACCGATATGGTGGAATTTTTCGGCGAGAAGCTGGCCGGCTTCGCCTTCACCGCCAACGGCTGGGTTCAATCCTACGGCTCGCGCTGTGTGAAGCCCCCGATTATCTGGGGCAATGTCGATTTCGTAGCGCCTATGACGGTGGAAGAGACGGTCTACGCCCAATCTCTAACCTCCAAGCCGGTTAAAGGCATGCTGACGGGGCCGGTGACCGTGTTGAACTGGTCCTTCGTGCGTGACGATATTCCGCGCAAGGAGGTAGCCGAACAACTGGCATTAGCTTTGAGAAGTGAGGTCGAAAGTTTGGAACAGGCCGGTATACGCATGATCCAGGTCGACGAGCCAGCACTCCGCGAAGGGCTGCCGCTTAAGGAAGAAGACCGCGAGGAATATTTGGAATGGGCTGTGGGGGCATTCCGGCTGGCGACATCCGGAGTGAAGGACAGCACTCAGATTCATACCCATATGTGTTACTGCGAATTCAGCGATCTGATCGATGCTATCCGCCAGTTGGACGCTGATGTGATCTCTATCGAAACCTCACGCAGCCACGGAGAGCTTCTCGAAGCGTTCGAGACCGACACATATGATAAAGGAATAGGGCTGGGCGTCTACGACATCCACAGTCCCAGGGTGCCATCCGTTGACGAAATGACCGGCCTGATTGAGAAAGCTCTGCGGGTGCTGCCCGCTTCGCTGTTCTGGATCAACCCGGATTGCGGGCTGAAAACCCGGGCCAAGGAAGAGACGGTCCAATCCCTGAAGCATATGGTTCAGGCGGCCCGCCAAGCCCGCGAAGCTTTGTAGCCTATTCATTATTGCGCCGCAGTTCCAGCCGTCGGCATCAGAAAAATAACGAAGTCTTCGAAGGTGCTTCGAAGACTTCAACGGCTTTTATCAGCAGCGAGCAGCGGGCTGGTCCACAAATTATTCTCACATGCCTTTGGCAGCTATCCCTTTCGCTCAGTCAGATGTGCGGCAATCTATACTTTGTTCTCCCGCCCATTTGACTGTTATCCCTTTCGCTCAGAAAGATGTGGCTCCCATCCCCACACCGCTTTGCCGGTCGGACTTTATTTAGGCCGGGAAAGCAGCCGCAATTTGCATAAAATCATAAGATTGATGGTCGCCTGCTCTTTACACTCCGAGTCGACTCAATTACTTTTTCTGAGTTGAAGGGATAACAGTCCAAAGGATGGCAGCAAAGATATATGCACCTGAATTGTAGAATGTGGTTAAAATACGTGGAAAAACGGCACGTAGAACCGAGTTTTTTTGCTTAGCTGTAGGTTTTCCGGTAAGTTTTAGTCTTTGCCCTTAGAGGAGCAAACTAGTTGTATGATTTCCGTTAGACGATTATGACGCCGGGCCCTGTTATTTAAAAAAATCATTCACTTTATTTTCATCTTCAAAGTATTTCTGAGTGAATTTACTGAGTTCATCTTCGCTTTTAAATTCGCTTAAATCTTTTCCGTACCAGGATTCTAATGATTCCCTCGTCACCCTATATTCTTTTTCAACGAATTTAAAATCAACCCAATCCGCATTTTTAACCAACGCAAATATAAATGTAGCATTGTATAACGCAAGCTCTTTGTAGTCCGCTGCTATTTGATCTGTTGTTTCTGCAGGCACATAATTCAAAACAATTCCATAAGGCGGTTCTGTCGTTTTCAGTTCCAACTCACTTATTTGTTCGCCTGTTGGACTTGGTAACTGTTTAGTAATATTGCCAACTGCACTGTTATCGCCAACGTAAGAATCTTTATATTGGAATAGATCTTCGTTTACGACGCCATTGGAATTAGAATTACATCCACTTAGGAAAAGAAATACCAATAATGAGATGAAGAATCCGGTTGTTATTTTTCGCATCAATTAATCCTCCTTAAAAATCGCCAGGCCTGACTACCGAGCCCCCTTATTAACATTGTCTGCTTCGTTGTTTGTACAAGGGCTGAATAATATTTTGGGTCAGGGGAAACAATCCGAAGTTATTTGTCATGTCAAATCCAATTGATATTTTCAAATATCATCTAAATAGTCTAACAGAACGTGTGTCAAAAAAACAGTTATTGTGCGGAAGGGCGAATTTTCGAAATGCTTACGCTCGAAAATCGTTTTTTTTGAAACATAATGTCGGGTAACACGTATTAATTTACAAGAAACGATCAACGACCCGCATAATATGTTCTGGAAAGAAGGGTTGATTATGCTGGAATTGTACTGGGGCTGCCTAATCTTCGGGCTGCTGTTTGCCCTCGTGACCGTTCTGCTGGGTGATGTGATGAGCCACGCTCTGGATGGACTGCTGGATTTCCTGTCGGTTGATTTTCTGCAGCCGATGGTGATTGCCGGGGGCGTAACCATCTTCGGAGGAGCGGGCATTCTGCTTACCCGGTATACCGGATGGGCGGTCTGGGCCGTATTGGCGCTGGCCGTTGGACTGGCGATTCTCGGAGGAGCGGTTATCTACCTCTTCTATGTGAAGCCTATGAACGAAAGTGAAAACTCCATAGGGTATTCCATTTACGATCTGAAAGGAAGTGTTGGCGAGGCTATCATTTCCATTCCGGAGGATGGATACGGGGAAGTCGTTCTTAAGGTAGGAGCCGGCGTAAGCAATCATACAGCAGCGAGCTTCGACGGAGAGTCCATTCCGGCAGGGGAGAAAATAGTTGTTGTGGAGGTGAAGGAGAGAACGCTGTTTGTTTCCCGATTTGACGCTTAACCATCCAGATGAGAGGAGAAGAAGCTATGGAGAATCTTCCAGATTTCTTAGTAATACCGGGTATTATTTTGGCGGTTATTGTTATTCTCGGACTCGCTTTCTGGGCCCGGTACAAAACGGTAGGACCCGATCAGGCGATGATTGTAACAGGGTCTTTCCTCGGATCCAAAAACATTCAGATAGATGAATCCGGGCGCAAGCTGAAGATCGTCCGCGGCGGGGGGGCCTTCATATGGCCGGTGTTCCAGAAGGCCGAGTTCCTGTCGCTGTTGTCTCACAAGCTTGACGTATATACTCCTGAGGTATACACCGAGCAAGGAGTGCCGGTTATGGCTGACGGGGTTGCGATTATCAAGATTGGCGGTGCAATTGAAGATATTGCTACGGCAGCCGAGCAGTATATGGGCAAGCCTATCGAATCCCTTAAGGGGGAAGCCCAGGAAGTTCTCGAAGGTCATCTGCGTGCCATTCTGGGAACGATGACGGTGGAAGAGGTTTATAAGAACCGGGAGAAATTCGCCCAGCAGGTTCAAGCGGTTGCTGCTAAGGACCTGATGAAGATGGGGCTGCAAATCGTCTCCTTCACCATCAAAGATTTAAGGGATAAACACGGATATCTGGAAGCTCTCGGTAAGCCCCGGATTGCGGCGGTCAAGAGAGATGCCGATATTGCCGAGGCCGAGGCGATCCGCGACGCCCGTATCCAGAAGGCTAAAGCCTCGGAAGAAGGACAGAAGGCCGAATTGCTGCGCGATACCAATATTGCGGAGGCGGAGAAGGAACGGGACCTGAAGGTGGCCTCCTTCAAACGGGAGCAGGATACGGCCAAGGCGGAAGCCGATCAGGCTTACTTCATTCAGGAAGCGAAATCCAAGCAGGTCGCTGTGGAAGAGCAGATGAAGGTAGAGCTTGTTAAGAAAAACCGGGAAATTGATCTTCAGGAGAAGGAAATTCTCGTTCGCGAGAAGCTGTATGACGCGGAAGTGAAGAAGAAAGCCGATGCGGACCGGTATGCGGTCATCCAGGCTGCTGAAGCGGAGAAAGCGAAGAAAATGCGCGAAGCGGATGCTCTTCAATACAGAATTGAGGCGGAAGCCAAAGCGGTTGCGGAACAGAAGCGGATGGAAGGTCTTGCTATCGCTGATGCGGAGCGGGCTAAAGGTTCGGCCGAGGCCGAAGTAGTCCGGCTGAAAGGTTTCGCCGAAGCGGAAGCGAAGGAGAAGCTGGCCGAGGCGTTCCAGAAATTCGGCGAGGCGGCTGTCCTTGACATCATTGTCAAGATGCTTCCGGAGTTGGCCGGCAAAATTGCCGAACCGCTGGCTTCGATCGATAAGCTGACGGTGGTGGATACCGGCAATGGCGAGGGAGCGACCCGTGTAAGCAATTATGTGACCCAGCTTATGGCTACCGCACCGGAGATGCTGAAGGATGTCTCGGGTATTGATTTGAACCAGCTTGTTCATCAACTGACCCACAAGAAGTCGGACAGCGCAGAAACCAAGCCGGTGCTGCCGGTTTCCGAAGCTCCGAAGTTCGATATAAATCCGACGGAAGACAAGTAGAGACGGAATCATTAGAATAAATCAAGATCGACGATGTATGAAAAATAAGCAACCTTAGCCCGGTTGGATTCCGGACTAGGGTTGCTTATTGGTTTGTTGCCTAGTTTAATGTATCCAGCATCCGCAGCAGCATCACTACAGCTTCTGCCCGTGTCGTATGTTCATTCGGTGCAAATTGATTGCCGTCCCGTCCACGGATGATTCCTTCCTGTACGGCTGCGGCTGCGTATCCTTTGGCCCAGCCGGGGATGTCGGCATCGTCGGCAAAGGACGTAGAATGGTCGGACGGTAATTCTACGTTCAGTGCGCGGATAATCATGGCCGCCATCTCCACGCGGCTGATCTGCGCATCCGGACGGAAGCTGCCGTCCTCATAGCCGTTGATTATACCTGCTTGCACCGCCAGGGAAATGGCCGGCTGCGCCCAGTCGCCAATCTGATTGCGGTCGGCAAAGGCCAGAGGCTTGGCATTGCCCTCCAACTGAAGCGCCCGTGCCAGCATCAACGTAAATTCCGCCCGGCTGACCGTCTTATCCGGTTGGAAGGTATGGTCGGGATAGCCATTGATTAGGCATTGCTGGACGGCATCTTTAATATGTTTATCTGCCCAATGTCCGTTGATGTCCGTAAAATTAACATCGACGCAGGCCGGCGCTTCAATTACCGGTTCCTCAACAGTCTTCTCAACGGCGAACACTGCGAATTTGGCGAAGTGATCGACTTCCGCAGTCACTTTTCCATCGTTCGCCGTTCCGCCAACTTCAACCCATTCACGTTTATCTTCATCGAAATAGAAGATAGACGGCATTTGGTTCTCGCCAACTTTGCTTGGATCATAAGCGATTGTAAGCGTCACTGGCTTCTTGAAATTGCCTTCAACATCCTTCACGATTTCGAAGACGGGACTGACGAGCTTATATTCAGGCATAGATACGTTTAACGGGGAGTTCCATTTCCGGATCGTTAATAATAAGTCTCGATCAAACGCGCCTTCCGGAAGGATAATGGATACTTCCTCACCGAGGCTGGCTGTTCCGCTGCTGCCTGCTTTCAACGTCACCGTGCTCGATGGCGGCAGATGGACAGCGCTCCAACTTCCGGAGCTTGCTCTTACGATGACGTTAACTGCGGCTTGGATATGATCCGGATTGTCAACACCTTCCGGCAATTTCAGCTTGCCTACGAACACATATGTGCCGGCTTGATGGCCGTCATAGGCCGGGGTACCGCCATCCCAAATCACGGTTGCCTTCGTCGTGGATTCATCATTCAAAGTCACCATGACACTGGAAGGCAGCTTCAAATCGGTTATTGCGGTTCCATAGTTTACAGAAATATCATCCAGTTTTTCTGCTTTCTTCGCATAGACAGGGCCGGCTTTAACAATGACACGCACTATCGCTTGAATGTTATCCGGATTGTTGACTCCTTCCGGAATATCCAATGTGCCCGAGAATACATACGTGCCCGCTTGATTGCCGTCATAAGCGGGAGTACCGCCGTCCCAAGTCACCGCGACAGCTGCTTTAGTATCGTCGTTGAATGTGATTTCGACGCTGGCAGGCAGCTTCAAATCGGCCAACACAGTTCCGTGGTCTACAAAAATGTCGGCAAGCGCGGCAGCTTCTTTAACGATAGTCTCAGTCTCCCGGGCCTTAACGATCACCCGCACTTCTGCCTGAATTTTCTTAGGATTTTCAACGCCATCCGGCAATTCCAATTGGCCTGCGAACACATAGGTGCCGGCTTTGTGGCCGTCATAGGCCGGAGTACCGCCATCCCAGGTCACTTTGAGACTTGGCTTCGTACCGTCGTTTAAGGTCACTTGAACGGTTTTTGGTAAATCCAAGCTTTCCAATGCTGTTCCATATGCTGCAGAAATGTCGGACAATTCGGCGGCTTCTTCCACAATGGCTGCTGCTGTCGCGGTTACCGTCCTTGGTTCACTGAATTCACTTTCATTATGCAATCGGTCAACCGCTGTTACCGCATAGGTATACGTCTTGCCCAAGGTCACATCCCGGTCGACATAGGAGGCCAGATCGGACTTGCGCATTGTAGTTAAAATATGAGCAGGATTATTCCTGTCCGGCACTTGATCGCCGGAAGCACGGTAGATGACATAATAGGCCGTGCTGTCATCCGTATCTGTCCAGTTCAACTGAATGCCGCTCAGAAGAGAGAACGCTTCTATAGCGGGTGCTTCAGGCGCCTCTGTTTCCAACCAGGGCATGACCGGAACGAGTGACGGGTATTTATAGACCTCGGCGATCTTATTCCTTAAATCCGGCTTTCCTATCAAATCCCTTGTCGTAAAGTGGATGCTGCCCTTTACTTGCTCGTAGTTTAAGTTATAAATCAATTGATTCGGGATCTCGTAAGGATCCGTAAAGTTAGCGTCCGAGCCTACTTTATAATCGGCATGACCGATATAAAGATGAGTATTGGCGTTATGCTCCTCAATGAGTTCACTCCACCAGTCCACCAGAATTTCATACGCCGCAGGGGCAAACCCGAAGCTCCAATAGATTTGCGGAGCAACATAGTCTATCCAGCCTCCAATAACCCACTTGCGAATATCCGCATGGAGATTATCGTAGCTTGGCTGTCCGGCGTTCGTGTTCGATCCGTCGGGATCTACGCTTTTATTGCGCCATACACCGAACGGGCTAATGCCAAATTTCACGTAATTCTTTTCCTTCTTAATTTCCCGGCTCAGGTTATAGATTAGAGTATCTACATTATGCCTGCGCCAAGCATTAATATCCCCGGGATAATCCTTTCCGTACTTGTCATATGTCGCTTGGTCGGGGAAGCCTTCTCCGTCAAATCGATTCGGATAGAAATAGTCATCGAAATGAACGCCGTCGACATCGTATTTTTTTACGACTTCCATGACGCTATCCGTTATATATTGAATGGCCTCCGGGACGCCCGGATCGTAATACAATTTGCCGCCATAGGACATGACCCAATCCGGGTTCTGGCGTGCCGGGTGGTTTTCGACTAATTTGTCAATATCCGTATTCATGCTGATCCGATACGGATTGAACCAGGCATGGAATTCAAGATTGCGCTTATGCGCTTCCTCAATCATAAACGCTAACGGATCGTACCCGGGATCCTTCCCTTGGACTCCGGTGATCCAATGGGACCAAGGAGCCAGTTCCGATGAATAGAAGGCATCGGCCGTCGGTTTCACTTGTACGACCACCGCATTCATGCCAAGCGATTGATGAAAATCGAGCAGGTCGATGAAATCCTGTTTTTGCTGCTCAGGATCGTTTGATTTGGGCCAGTCGATCCTTTCTACGGTCGAAATCCAAGCGGCCCGCAGCTCTCTTTTGGGCGGCTGAAGATCGGGATTGTTTACGACGACGGTATAAGTGGCGTTCTTGCCGCCATACTTTGCGGTAATGATGGAAATGCCCAGCGATTTTCCTTGAATCCATCCGTTTTCGTCAATGGCGGCTACACTTGGGTTGCTCGAAGTAAAGGTGACGCCCTCCTTAAGCTCAACTTCAAAAGGTTCGATATTGTAGGTTCCTATCACCTTGGCTTGTTTCGAATCGCCAATCTCCATAGCCGTAAGTCCGGTTAACTTGATACTTTGCAGAATTGGAATCGGTATTCCGACGCTAAGCTCGAGAGTATCCGATTGGTTTCTGTAGGATGCGGTTAGAGTCGTTCTCCCTATGGAATGGGCCTCTATAAGCCCATTCTCATCGATCGTTGCCACTTTCTCATCGCTGCTTGAATATGTGACTCCGGTCAGAATTCGCACAGGCTCGGACACCCCCCTGAAGGTAGCGAACAGCTCCGTTTGAGCTTGCTCAAACATCTGCAATTCGGCGGCCCCGATCAAATCAAGATGTTCCACAAACGGGTCATCATCGGTTACGATCAATTCATAGGTTGCGTCAAAAACACCATAGGACGCTGTAATGGTCGTTACCCCCTTGCTTATCGCAGTAACGGTCCCATTCTCATCCACGATGGCGACATTTTCGTCACTGCTTGTGAACACTATCGGCCCCTGAACTAATTGAGGAGCGGTATACCCTTCACGTGTCTCGAAGACTTGTGCGGTTTGAGTTTCGCCGGTCTTCATCGGAGTCAATCCAAGCAGATCTAATCCGTATAACCCTCCCGTATCGCCGTAGAATACGCTTACACGATCGAAGTAGGCGGTTCCCACCGTTTTATTCAGATCGTTGGTTTGTGCTATATAGATCCGGCGAAGTTTAATCGGATCTGTAAATTCCGGTTTGGTCAGCTGTTGGGGGATGTTGACGATCACGTATTTCCATCCTGTCCAGTTAAAACCTGTGGTTGATGTAAAATCGGCAACGTAACCCGTATTGAACTCTGCACGGAGCCAATGTTTATTATTGCCGTCTCCGTATACCCACAGGCCCAGCTTGGTCGGCTTGCCTTCTAAAGTTCTGGAATCTGAAGTTCCAGGATCCAAGAAGTTTACATATGCGGCTGCCGTACCGCTTTCTTGGACCAGGTTATAGGTTAGTTTGGCCGAATGACTGCCATAGAGAACCGGCTCCGGTCGGCTTGCCGATTCTAATTTTCCCGTGGCTTTTATAAAAGAAGCTGTGACGTTCTCATTCCCGAAATCTTCGACTACTCGAACAATTGAAGGAGTGGGTTGGCCGTATGTAGTCTTGGTGACCGATTCCTCATCGGCTGTTTGCGCCAGGCCGTATGTAGCCATAGTAACTGAATCATCATTGGTGGATGCGGAACTAGCTGCAACAAAATTGGCACCGCTTACAAAAACGGAAAGTAAAAGTACTGAAACCATAACAAGTGAGATCGTACTTTTGGTTTGATGAAACCACTTCGCCAATGCTTATTCCCTCCCCATCTTTCACTTGTGCAGTTATTAAATTTAGTTAACTGCATAAAATTATGAAACATTATTTCACCCCTTTGTTAGAATATAGTATATAAAACGGAAGTATTCAATCGTAAATTTCAAAATTATCCAATTTCTAGAATGAAGAATTTTACATGAAACAGTCGGTTCAACACCTTCAACGTGGAGGTACAGCTTTCTAGAATGGCTGCTGATTTATTCTATAAATGTCGAAAAGAAAACCTTAATGGTGGAATAAGAAGGATTTTGTAAAATTGTGTCGAACAATGCACATATCCACTTAATCTAATCGATGCTTTAAACCCATTATCATCTGTATGAGACGGAGTCCCCGAAATGAGACGATGGAGTAAATTTATCCGAATATTCATTTTATTTGCCGGTGTGGTTTGCATTGGTTTCTTGTTCATACGGGCAGATGCTGAAATAGCAGATCGCCTTCCATTGACGGAGTGGGAGTATTACTGGGGGGATTTCCCCATTGGCTCTGATGGAGATTTACAGTGGGAGAGCAGTGCGGATCAGGAAGGAATCCACGATAGCCATTGGCTCCCCGCTCAACAGACGATGAATCTTCCCGGAAGAGGGGACTGGAATGTACTATGGCTGAGAACGACACTTCCGGCCATCTCATGGAAAGATCCGAGTCTGATTATCCAAATATATGAAAATTTCAAGGTTTACGTCAATGAACAGCTGGTATATCAGTATGGGGACGTCGATAATAGAGGCTATAACGCTTATCAAGGGACTCCGGAAAGGGTAGTGCTGCTCCCGGCGGAGCAAGAGGGTGGAACACTTTATATTAAGATATATTCCGGGTCGCCCAATATAGGAATGCTGGATTACCCCGAATTGACGGGTTATTCGGATTATATTCTCTCACTGCATAAGCAGCAGGCGGCCCGCTTCATACTTGGCTGCTTTTACATCATTGCCGGGCTGCTGTCGCTATATCCGTTCTATAAATTGCGGCTCAAGCCGTTTCTGTCCTTCGGCGGGTTCGCGATCAGCTTCGGCCTGTATACGATCTGCCGGACGACGATTATTTATTTTTATTACGATAACCCTCAGGTATGGATGTATCTGGAGCTGGTTTCCTTGATAGCCGGAATGGCCTCGGCCATCATTCTAATTATTCAGTTGTTTGAGGATTCCCAAAGCGTCCGGCCCATGAAATGGCTTTGGAAGGTCCACCTGTTATATGGTCTCGTCTATATCTCATCGGCTTATATAGGGAAGGTGCATTTGCTGACGGGGCTGTTTTACTATCAGTTGTTATTGTTCGTCACTATGGCGGTAACTATTGTATACTTGTCGATTCTTTCCTTCAGGAGAAACAGGGAAGCGCAGATTGTGCTGCTGGGAACGGTGTGCTTCAGCCTGGCAGGAAGCATAGACATCTTGGACAGCATGTTTTTCGGTATGAATATTCCTTCGATTTCCTATCTGGGAATGCTGCTGTTGGTTCTATGCCTCGTGATTGTGCTGATCCGCAAATCGTTCCACATGATTAACCGGCTGAGATATACCGAGAAGCTGTCTCTGGTAGGCCAGTTAGCGACCGGTATAGCTCATGAAATCCGGAACCCGCTGACAGTCATCTCCGGAAATCTCCAATTGATGAACAAGCAGCCCAACAAGAGGGATACGGTGCCTCTAATGCTGGAAGAGGTTAATCGGATTAATGAAATTTTAAGTGAATTGTTATACTTGTCGAGAACGCAGCCTCCTACTTTTGAGAAATATGATTTGATTCTTGTGTTGAAATCGGTCGTTGCTTTATTCCGGAGCCAGTCCACGGAACAGCCCATCCATATTCATTTCCGGAATGAGGAGGAAGAGCCGCTATTGATTTGGTGCGATGCCAATCGGCTCAAGCAAGTCTTCGTCAACATTCTTAGAAACGGGATCGAGGCTATGCCCGAAGGCGGCAATATGGAGGTAGCGGTCCTCCGGGAACGGGATGGGGTACAGATCCAATTTATGGATGAAGGAGTCGGGATAGACGCTAATGATTTGCCGAGTCTCGGTATGCCCTTCTTTACGACCAAGGCTAACGGTACAGGATTGGGACTGGCCATCAGCCATAAGATTGTAGAAGAGCACGGAGGGGAGCTCGGTATGTTCAGCCGCCCCCAACGAGGGACAATGGTCGTCATTAAACTGCCGCTTCGCAGCAGAGTTAAAGAAAAGCAGGGAAGCTTGCCGATAAACGGAAGAACCTCGCAATCCTGAATCAGGAAACGAGGTTCTTTCTGTTTATTCACCGATAAACGCGCCTTTTCAGGAAGGCGGCAGCCATTTATCCTTGCTGCCAATATGAGCTTGGGGCGTTCGGTGATTATGCAATATACCGGTTTTCCAGCTCGCGGGTAGAGATGGCGATAATTTTCGGAACCAGAAGCTCATTCTTGGTTCTTAGTCTATCCCGGCCTTGCGGGTGAAGAACATACATCATAAATTTAAGATAGTATTGCGTAGCAAAGGAGAACATTCCTTTGGGCAGATCAATGACGGTAAATCCAAGCTGGCTGGTGCCCCGGTGAATGAGGCTTATTCCGTACAGCCCTTTGACGTCTTTATATTGAGGATCATTTTGTAATAAGTACAGAATTCTCGGAAGCATCGCTTCTGTCCGCCGGATCATTTGGATAGCCAGATGCACCGAGCTCTTCGACTGGCTGGTCAATTGAACGAGCAAATCGTTATTGAAATGCAGTTCGGCGATCCGGTCCCCTTTGGAAATAATAACGCCATCATTCAGCTTGATCGGGCTGCCATAGTATTCTCGGCAGCGCAATTGGAGGAGAGAGTCCTCCTCGGAAACAGGAACAATATGAAATAACCGGACAAAGCACCGCTCCCACAATAACCAGGCGGACAGCATCAGGCGTCTGATGAAGCCGAGCTCGCCGGCAGCGGGGACGGCCTTCTTCGTTTCGGGAAACATCTGATCCACTCGAACGAATTCGAAGGAATGATCCCACTCCGCCAAAGTCTCCTTCAGTGCCTCGAGCATATAATGCGGTGCCTCTTCATCGGCTCCGAAGGTATCACCGCTGTCATGGAGCAGGATAACCGATCCGTCCGTCACCCGGGTGAGCAGCAGCTTCTTCAATTTCTGCTTGGCCGCTTTGGCATTCCAGTCGCGGGCCATTAGCGACCATAAGACAATCGAGTACTGCCGGCGCAGCAGAAAGTCGCCCAAGTTAAGAATCCCCCAAGGGGGGCGGTAGTAAGTTGGGCGAACGCCCGTAATCCGCTCAACAATGTCGGCGGAACGATCAACGTGGTCTTTTCTTACTTTGTGGGGGGTCATCAGCCAATTGGACTTATGGGTATAGTTATGAATGCCAATTTGATGTCCTTCCTGATGAATTCTGCGGATCAAGTCCGGATTTCGCTCCGCTTTGGAGCCCAGCACAAAGAATGTGGCCTTGATATTGTACTGGTTCAGCAGATCCAGTAGCTTGGGTGTGTAATTAGGATCGGGACCGTCATCAAAAGTCAGGGCCACCTGCTTAAGCTTGCTGCCCTTGCGGTGGATTCCCCAACCGAAGACGCGTGATATGATCCATGGCAGGATCATATACAGTCCAAGGAAGGTTAACCCTACCCACAATATTTTCTCTCTCATTTCCCTTAACCCCTTCACTAAGGAAAATTAATACAGTCAGCGGACGGCGTAAACGGCTTCCGGAGGCTGATAAGCGTTCCAGGAAGTTTCCGTCCGGAGAATTTCATCCACGGCGTTAAGCGCCGCATTCTTGGCTCCGAACGTTCCGGCTTTAATCCGCATGTCCCTTAACAGCTGCGGATGGCGGAGAACGTGGGACAGCTGGGCATGCAGCTCGGCTTCCTTCCTGGCAAGAATCGCCACTCCGGAACGAACCCAGTACGCCGCGTTGTCCTGTTCTTGTCCCGGAAGCGGCTTATACAGCAGCATTGGAAGCTTCTGTGCTACCGCTTCGGATGTGGTCAGTCCGCCTGGCTTCGTTATGACAATATCGGATAGAGCCATCAGTTCGTGAACATAGTCGATATACCCGGTTAACATAACCCGATGAGGGGAATGAACCGTTTCCGACTCCAAATACTGCCTGAGCTTCTCGTTATGGCCGCAGACGACGATGAATTGGACCGGGCCGGGATGCAGTAGGTCAGACCATAGAAGAGAGGTCGATTCCTTACCGATCATACCCAGTCCTCCGCCCATAATAAGAACCGTCGGAATCGATGGATCAATTCCATATTTACGTCTTAATTCCTCCCGGTTCATCTCCTGGGAAAAATGAGGGCGAACGGGGATGCCGGTTATCGAGATTTGATACTCATGCACATGATGCCTCAGCAGGGCATCGCGCACTACATCAGAGCCTACCAGATAACGGTCGGTATACGGATGGATCCAATAGCTATGATCCGTATGATCCGTAATTGTCGTAACGGTGGGTACCTGGGTCAGACCGTGGCTTTTCAGCAATGACATAGCCGCAGCCGCCGGAGGAAATGTGCTGACTACTACCGTAGGCCGCTCCTCCTCTAACAATTTTATCATACGATTGAGATCAAACAATTTGATTTTCTTAAATAATTGCGACAAAGAATTGTCCGTTCGTGTTTTTTGAAAAAAGAAGCCGTATACGTTAGGGAAATGTTTGACCCATTGCGCATAGCAAAACTTGCCGATGTTATGAAGTTTTGTGTAATTCCATTCCATAAAATCAACAATCTTCACCTGTACATCAGGGCCGTAAAGTCGAGAAGCTTCCAGAATGGCTTTAGCGGCTTGTTTATGTCCATCTCCGAACTCGCCGGATAATATCAAAATTCTATGCTGTTGTTTTCCGTTCACTTCAAGAACACCCCATTTGCAACAATTCTCATTGCACTTATTGTAAAATACTTTTGGATGTCACGGTATTGACTTAAGACCATTTATAAACCTAGACTTAGGTCGGGTTGCCATGATGTGGACGATCAATAATTTATGTGGATGAGACGTTTGTCAGCCCCAGCGGTTTAAATTTCACATCTAAAGCTTAAGTTCAATATTAAGAAATGATTCGACGGTTCCAAAAGGAATCCTAGATACTTGATGTACACTATATAGTTCGGGAGTTCCCCGTAGATGATATGAATCAAAGGCCTCACGTCACTTCGTGGGGTAATTGTATTCTTCTACTTCTTATTTTAATACAAAATGTTAAACGAATTGCCTATCAAATCCTAAATTTTTTCTTAAGTCCATCATAAGCGGCAGGAAATTGAGGAAGGCTATTGTCAATTATTTCAAAAAAAGACCTCGATTATACTGGTTATTCTACCATAATTCCAATTATTAGGTTGAGATTCTTTTTAAACACCCGTTTGAAATGTTGGTATTCAACATTATTGTCTTACGCATGTTGCTTTTTTCCGGATGTTTTCGTTAGGGCATCTATACTAATCTTGGCTAATTTATGCCGATTCCCAAACTTAAATTATCTTTTCTTTGTTTACTGGGCGGCATGGTTTATAATGTAGTCGTAACTATTAATCATTATTAGAATAGGAGGTACCTATGGATAAGGTTCGATTTGGCATTGTCGGCATCGGGAATATGGGATCTTCCCATGCGAAGTATTTAGCCCAAGGAACCGTACAGGGAGCGAAGCTGACCGCTATTTGTGATAACAGACCGGAACGGCTGACCTGGGCCAAGGAAAATTTGGGCGAAGAGGTCCGTCTGTTTGACAATGTAGAGGCTATGTATGCTTCCGGAGAAATTGACGCCGTCCTGATTGCGACTCCGCATTATGATCACCCGACGCTGGCGATTCAGGCATTTCAGCATGGGCTTCATGTGCTGTGCGAGAAGCCGGCAGGGGTTTATACCAAGCAGGTTCGCGAGATGAACGAGGCGGCAGGGAAGACCGATAAAATTTTCGGGATGATGTATAATCAGAGAACGAATCCGCTCTATCAGAAGCTGAGAGACTTGGTTACTTCCGGCGAGCTGGGCGAAATCCGCCGTACGAATTGGATTATTACCAATTGGTATCGCCCGCAGAGCTACTACGATTCCGGCGGTTGGAGAGCAACTTGGGCCGGGGAAGGCGGCGGAGTGCTGCTGAACCAGGATCCGCACCAGCTCGATTTGTGGCAGTGGACGGTCGACATGATGCCGGTTCGGGTAAGGGCCTTCTGTGCCTTCGGCAAATACCACAATATCGAGGTAGAGGACGATGTGACGGCTTATGTGGAGTACGATAACGGAGCTACAGGCCTGTTCGTAACAACTACAGGCGAAGCGCCGGGAACGAATCGTTATGAAGTAACGGGAGATCGCGGCAAAATCGTTATTGAAGACGGCACTATGACCTTCTGGAGATTACGGGTATCGGAACGCCAGTTCAATGCGGAATATAAAGGCGGCTTCGGACAGCCGGAATGCTGGAAATGCGAAATTCCGATCGTCGGCAGAGAAACCGGGCATAGCGGCATCACCCAGAACTTTACCGATGCCATTCTGAAAGGAACGCCACTGTTAGCCCCCGGAGTCGAAGGAATTAAAGGATTAACGCTATCCAACGCAATGCATTTGTCCTCCTGGCTTGACGATTGGGTTCAACTGCCCATTGACGAAGACTTGTACTACGAGAAGCTGCAGGAGAAGATCCGCAACTCTAAATTTGTCAAGGTTACGAAAGAAATGACTATGAACACCGACGGAACTTATTGATTCCCAATTATAGTTAGTCTTCGCTTAAAGGGGCATTACGGCGATATGCCGTTATGGTTGCTTCCTTTTCTCATCAATGTTAACGTGTGCAATAAAATCGATTGTCCATTTTTTCATTTATCAGACCGATTCCTAATAGGAACCGGTTCTTTTTTTTGACAAAAGAAAAAGGAGCAATTTGCATTAATAGATTGGGATTCTCACTGAATGGATGGCAAATGAAAAAGGCGTCCGCGGACGCCTCTTACCGTAAGTTATTGTCTATAAGACGATTGACCGTAATAACGGGAACCCGCCTGCTGAGTGCTGTACGGCTGGTTCACCTGATTGATGCTGTGCATCACTTGTTCCAGCTCATTGCAAATTTGTTCAATGTGCTGCATTTGCTGCATTGCGGTATGGTGTCCTTGCAGTGCTGTTTGAATCATCTGCACCGCTTGCCGTTCTTTCTGGGCAATTTGCTCCAATTCTACAGCATTTTGCTGCTCCTGCTGAAGGAGCTGCTGATACATCATGCTGGCTTGCTCGGTTTGATGCATCATTTGACGAACGGTTTGACGACAATGGTTAAGCTGCTGGCCCGCTTGGAACGATTGCATGTAAGAAGCCTCCTAATAATATGATTGGTCCTTAGCTTGGTTAATTAACGATAACCGTTTGTATTATGGAGTGGAGCCCGTCAAAGTATACTGGTAAACGATGCCTGAGCCTTAAAAGCGGAACCCCGCAAGGTGTGGATCAGCTTCACTTATTGGACGGCTCTTCAGCGGTGTGCTTCTTGCCGTTAAAAAGCGTCTCCGTTAACGACATTAATTTCTCGGCTATTTTTCCGTAACCCAAGCCTGCCAGGAAAGCAACGCCGATTCTGGCTTTTTCGTCCGGCGATACCAGAATGGGGAGAATACCGCTCTCCAGCAAAAGAATGACAAAAACAGCCGTGCCTGCACAGAGTAGAGGGCGGGAAAAATACCATAGAAACCATTGCATAGTCGATTGACAGCTATGAAATTGATGCAGCATCCTCACAGCATATAAAGTTCCTCCGTTCGCGCCGGCCCAGGCATAGATCAAATAGCTCCGGATTTCGGGAAGGCTGAGTCCCAGCCATTGCCCCTGCGGCGCTTTATTCCCCATCCAATAGAGCAGCCCGTACAAGCTGCCGGCAAACCATAGCAGAAGATAGACGAATAAGATGAGCTTCCATTTGCACCCCGTTTGAACCATCTTGTCCAACCCCCTCTTGCTATCATATTTATGATAGAGAACAAGCATTGGAATGGGGCTAGTGTCCAGCCGCAAAAAAATTAGCACACTGTAAAATGGCATGGGGGATGATCAACGTCACAGCGCCGTAAAGCGGGTCGGGAGAGTTCCGCTTTGAGCAAGAAAAAGAAGCAGCATAAAATCGGCAGGAAATTCGAATGCTAAGATTGCGTCATTATCCATTTCTCCAAAGAAAAGGGGGAAAGCAAAATGAATAAAAGCAATCGCGGAGGACGATGGCTGAAGGGGCCGATTATTCTTGCCGGCTGCCTGTGTTTATTGGCGGCTTGCTCGAGTTACCAGCAAAGTCATGGATTCAACGGATATCGGGGCAGGGAATTCAAGCAGGAGATCATGCAGGAGAATATCCGTAAACGACAAACTCCACGCATGAATGAATTAAGAAGAGCCCAGGGGGAAAGATCGGGAACCGGGCTGATTTCGCCTCATACCAATACGAGAATGGAATGGAGTCCTTATCTGGACGAACAAATTGCAGCTATGGACGAGGTCGATAACGCTAAGTCCGTCGTTACCGATAGATATGTCTATGTCTCTGTAGAGCTTAAGGAAGAGGCCAAGCGGATGGATGCGGGAACGGCGGATGGAGGAAGCGGTATGCTGAATCAGAGGGAAGAACCGTACCGTGAGCAGGTCGGCCCGGAGATACGCAGCGGAATTGCGGGCAACGGACATGACCTGGATACGAGAAGCTCCGGCTTTTCCAGAACAGGGAACCTGACCGCACACCCGCATGGCGAGCTTCATTCTTCCAGCTCGGACGCAGATTTATCCAATATGCCGGTAGCCGTTAAACAAAAAATTGTCCAACGGGTGAAAGAGCTCAGCAGTCCTTCTCTTCATCATGTATTTGTATCGGCGAACGATGAATTTCGGGCGCAGCTCATCAAGCTTCAGGAGATGGAACAACAGCAGGGACAGACCAAGGACCAAATTGTGCCCGCCCTGAATTCTTTAGCTACTCGGTTCTTTCCGGACACGGAAGGGACGGGATCTTACGGTGGCAGTTCCAGTGGCGGTAAAATCGGCCGCCCGATTACAGGCAGTGACGGAATGTACAGTCCCAGCACAGGAGTCAGACAAAGATAGCTTTGAGCGAGAGCATCCCCGCTTCATGGGTGAAGGGGATGTTCTTTTCTTGCCCGGCTTTCGTTCTAGGATTAAACCTGAACCTGCAATCATGCTATACTACTAATTGCAGAATGTTAACTTTCCTGGCATGACTGGCAGGCGGAACCGTTCATACACGACCGAAAATATAAAGCGGGGAGACTTATGACAGACAATCTAAATGACGACAATCTATATCGGCTAGCCGTTGAGTTGATCCATAATGAAACACTCCTCCAAGCCACATTGAGCAATAAACGGAGGAAGGAGCCGCAGCATGCGGATAAAGTGAAGATGAAGCCGGTTATTCTCAAGGGAGAGCGGAAATACCAATTCACATATCAGGTCGGACCGAAGGTCATACATGAAAACCGGAATGCGGATCAAGCGGCAGACCATCTAGCGCAGCTTCTTCGTGAACAGTTCAAGCAAGGCTTGTGGCAAACAGCAGAGGCGGACTATCAAATTTTGGTGAATAAAAAAGGCAAGGCCGCTATTCTTAAAAAGCCGGCTACCAAACAGACGATAGAATTATCTCATAACCGGAAGAAAAAATATTTGTTGGAGGAAGGAACGCCCGTTCCTTATCTGGTTGAGCTGGGTGTGATGAATGCCCAAGGGAAGGTTCTTGCGGCGAAATACGACAAATTCCGGCAAATCAACCGCTTCCTCGAATTGGTGGATGATGTTGTCAGTGAGCTGCCCCGCAACCGGCCTATAACGGTTATTGATTTCGGCTGCGGCAAATCTTATTTGACCTTTGCCATGTATCATTATTTAACCTACATAAAGAAATTAAATGTACGTGCCATCGGTCTTGATCTTAAGGAAGATGTCATTGCGCACTGCTCGGCTCTGGCGGCTAAGCTGCAGTATACGAACTTAAATTTCTATGTCGGCGATATCAGTCAATATAACGATATTAATGAAGTGGATATGGTCGTCACCCTTCACGCCTGTGATACGGCGACCGATGCCGCTTTGGACAAAGCTGTCCGTTGGGGAGCCCGGGTCATCCTGTCCGTGCCCTGCTGTCAGCACGAGCTGTTTAAGCAATTGGATAACCCGGTGCTGGCTCCCATGCTGGAGCATGGGATCATTAAGGAGAGGCTGTCGGCTCTGGCCACCGATTCCGTAAGAGCCAGACTGTTGGAGCTGGTTGGCTACAAATCGCAAATTGTAGAGTTCATCGATTTGGAGCATACCCCCAAGAACCTGCTGATTCGGGCGGTGCGGCAGGCTGTCTCCGAAGAGAGTCTCCGGAAGCTCGCAGCGGAGTATAAGCAATTCAAGCAGTTCCTGCATATTGATCCTTACCTGGAAAGAGCCTTGCAGGATCGTCTGCAGGGCCTCCTATAGGCGAAGGCCGGAGCAAGCTCCGGCCTTTATGTGCTTCCACGTCTTTTTGGAGAAAACCGCGGAGTGCCCTATTCTAGAGCAATAATGCACGTCTTTTTGGAGAAAAGCCGCCACATACCTGATTCTAGAGCAATAATGCACGTCTTTGGAGCGATTTTTGCGAAATGGCCCCATTTTGTGAAAAAGACCTGCACATTTGAGCGTCTTTCGCCTTCTTTTTGGAAAAAGGCACGATTTTAATGTATTTCTGCTCGTCTTTGCGATGTCTTTACTGACCCGGATGCGACGTATAGCTTTCCCTCAGGGCTCCGATAGGAGTTTTTCTCATAGTATAAGTTTTCGTCTATACCTGTTCTTATATTTCATCGGTAAACGCACCTGTTCTAAGGACGGCATAGCTGTTTATCCTCATAGTATTCCTTCGTCGTTTGCTTTTTTGGCTGCCTGCATCCGATCACGAACATCCATCTTGGAATAGATGCTGGAAATATAGTTCTTCACGGTGCCCTCGGACAAAAATAGCTTGACGGCAATTTCCCGGTTATTCAGGCCTGCGGAAATCAACTGAAGCACCTCCAGCTCCCGTTCACTAAGCCCGTAAGAGAGCTTGGGCAATTCTTGCGGCGCTGGCTGCAGTTGGGCGCTATGGCTTCCGTGTGAATCGGTGGCTGAGCTGTTTCTGCCTGCTTCGGCGGATTCGCCGTTTTTGATCTCTTTCACCAGCATTTTTGCAATATCCTGCGGAATGAGCGTTCCCCCGCTATGCACCCATTTGATGCCCGAGACCAGCTCCTTCGGATGAATGGCCTTAAGCAAATATCCTTCCGCTCCCGCATCCAGCGCCTGAACGACATAATCGATTTCCTGGAACGTAGTGAGGATGATAACCCGGATATCCGGCCACTGCTTCTTAATCTGCCGGGTAGCTTCCACTCCGTCCATCTCCGGCATATGAATGTCCATCAATACGGTGTTGGGCTGCTTGCTGGAGCACAGGTCCACAGCTATCCTGCCATTCTCGGCGAGCCCGACGACTTCGATCTCCGGATCCATGTCCAGTACGATATGGAGACTCTCGCGGATTAAATCCTGATCGTCAACCAGAAGTAACCGAATCTCTTTCATCTATGGTTCCCCCTTGTGATTTGATACCGGCCCGCGAATACGGGATAGTGCAGGTGACGGTCGTCCCCAGCCCTTTATGAGAGTGGATCTGCAAATTCCCCCTCCAGGCGGCGAGCCTTTCCTTCATGCCGTTCAGACCGAACCCCGTATGGATTTTGTCCGAGCCGAGGCCGTCATCCTTCACCTTCAAGGAAATTTGTTCATGGAGATAATTGATTTCAATGAGCACGGATGCAGCTTGTCCGTGCCTCTTGGCATTCGTAAGAGCTTCCTGTAAGCAGCGGATAATGGTCAGCTTCAGCTGCTGGGGGAATTCCCCTTCCTCCCCGGACGTATCTACTCTGACCGAGGTTCCGGTATGAACCGCGAATTCGTTGGCCAATCTGGAAATTTGCTGAGTCAACGGCGCGTTATCTTCCAGTGGAGCAATCTGGTGGATACTCTTGCGGACTTCGTCCAATCCGTTGCGCGTAACCTCCCGCAGCACCTCCAGCTTGGCCTTGGCTTTGTTCGGATCCAGCTCGATCAAATAGGATACGGCATCCATCCCCATAATGACAGAGGTGAACGTATGGCCTACCGTATCGTGAAGCTCCCTGGCCAAGCGGTTGCGTTCCTCCAGCAGGGTCAGGTTTTCCACCTGGCGGGCATACTGCTCCAAGGCTTTGTTTTGCTGGCGGATGAGATCGTATTGCTTAACGTTCTCTCCATACAACTGCTTCATTCTCAGGTGGGAGGTCAAGATTCTTTGAATCCCCAATCCCATCACAAAGCTTACTCCATAGGAAGTGAAAATTTGGAGAATAGCCAGCAGCCCGGGCTGATCCATCAACCAAATCGATATAGAAGGGTGAATGACGAGAAAGCAGGGCACTGTCCACCAAATATTCAACCGGTTAGAGAGAAATCCGACGATAATGAGCGGATAGGAGAGCAGGTCAATCATTTCCAGCTTATTGAAGTATAAATAATGCTGAAATCCCCCTACTGTCAGAAGAACGGTTAGGGGAAACCCCAGCATATGCACATAACCCGGTCTCCAGAAGAGAAGCGGGAGCATAAACAGGGTGAACAGCAGCGATGCATACTCCCAGGGCCGAAGCGTCGACATACTGCCCTTATCGAACATGAAGCATGTAGTGATACTGCCGATCACCCATACAGCGTAAAATCCGAGCATAATCCATTCGGACCAGTGCCATCTTCTGCGTTGAACCATTTCCTGAGCCATAAGCTGAACCACCCGAAGAACCGTTATTTCCTTTATTGTACTCGAAAAATAACGGTGGCCATAGTGATTCCGGTCACAAATCGTTTTCCTCCGTCATATGACTTTCGTGGCCAAAGAAATGCCGGGGGTTACCCGGCTTCCGCCCTTTTCTTCTCTTTGACGACACTGAACAAGGCTAGTATCAGGCAGGCTCCGTAGCCAATGGCACAGAAGAACCTAATCCAGGGGGAGATATAGGAGATGGTCATACCGAGTATTAGTAACAGCATAGAGGAGAGAATCGAAATATTGGTCACTCTGATCCAATAACCAAGCGGCTTCGGAGGCTTGCCCGACCGGTTATTCCGCTGGTCCGCGGTTGACGATTTGGATTGGGATGCCGTCTGTGGAATCGGAACCGACGGATGCCGCTTCGCAAGAAAAAACAGCAGCAAGAACAACAGAGGCTGCACGACAATGACGTAGGCTGGATACGAGTAAAAGGTGAACCGGCCAAGCTCGACAAAATTAGTGAAGGTTATCAGTATGGTCAGCAGCAGAAACCATCCAGTCGAAAGAGAGAGCAGAGTCGGGTCGTTCTTGGAGGTAAAGGCGCTGATCCCGGTAATAAAAGCAGTAAAGGAGACCACGACGTTAATGATCGCTGCCGGGAAATAGATGCTGAAGGCAAATACATCTACCCGGTCCATGAAGTCCGTAATGTTGATCTGGGCGACCAAAGAGTATATCGGAAAATTCAATCGGGCCAAAATATCGGCCCCAAAGACGGCAATAGCTGTTGCAATAACGATGGTTAACGAAAAAGCCGACAGGATGACACCCAAACGGAAGCCGGTCAGCAGATGCTTCGCGTTCTGGACCGTATGGAGAAAAGCTCCAAAAACAATCAGATCCCCGAAGCGAATGGAATTTAAAATGCTCCCCAGCGCCAATTGTGCGGGGGTTTGGGTAAATACCGGCTCCCATTGGCTGACTTGAATTTCATTAACCAATAGAAGCGGAAAAAAGAGAATGATCACGAAGGCGAAAGGAAATACGATTTCATTCACCCTCGAGATGACCTCTATACTCGATTTTCCGTAATAAACCATGACCAAAATGAACAGCATGATCAAGATTTCCGGCGGTGTCTTCTGCAGGAGCGTAGCCCGCAAAAACATCGTCGTTGCGAAGGAATCCCGGGCAAAGATGAACCAGATGTTAAGCAGCACCAGGATGTTGATTATGCCGCCGCCCCATTTCCCGGCCACAATGAAGCTGATTTCGAACAGATTCTTGCCGGGAAATTTCTTGGACAGCGAATAGAAGAAATAACAAACTATGAAGGAGAGCAGCAGCGACAACGAATAGGTGAAAATAGCATCGTGGCCGGTGCTGCGCGCCAACTGCTGGGGATCGACAATGATCCCGGCCGTAATAATGGAGGAAGCGATAATTAAGGCCAGTTGGCGGCTGCTAATGACCTGACGTGACATAGTAAATTCCTCCTGTCCAGGCTTTGACCCAATAATATACCGTATTGTTCATTAGCGATACGGGAGTAGGAGGTCTATACTGCATAAATAAGGCGAAGAACAGCAGAAGGGTTAGCGTATTTATGGTAACGAATATAGCCATCATTGATTTCGATTTTGATTGTTTGATTTTACGGAAATCGATGGCGATCCAAATCAGAAAACCGATTATGAACAAAACTTGAAAAATCGGATCCATAGATTTACCCTCCTCTCACAATATTTTCGGAGATCAATCCGAACTCGCTGATGTCCGCCTTCACTTTGACGTCAAACTCCGCTTCCTTAAGTAATTCTCTCCAATTCGGCTCTAGCTTTTTCCATGTTATCGGATCTTTGCGGAACAGCTTCAATCCGAGTTCCGCGGAATCCGCCCCCGATTTCTGAATTAACCGGATCGTATCCATCACCTGAAGCCGTATATTGTCGGCAGCGTGTTTCTTCACCTTCTCCATGACCAGCCGGTTCGTCAAATCTTCCTTCGATTTATTCTCGTTCAATCGCAACCTGGCATCTATACGGATATCGAATCGGAGACGGCCGTCCTGCTCCACGATAGGCTCTATTTTGGCATTGGAACGAATAACGGTAAAAATAAGGTTCTCCGGTTTGTTCAAATTAACGACGACGGTGATCGGCCGAATGTTGTTTTTCAACCAGGATAATCCCATGGCGGATTCCCGCGCCATCACGTCTACCATTCGGTCCTCCAGAAATTGGGCGTACCCGAGCAGTTCAATTTCCTCGGTTCCCTTGCTGTCCTTTTCCTTCAGCTTCTTTACTCCCATATATGGGAGGACCGCATCGCTCCCATAATGGCTTAAGGACATGGCGGTATTCTTTACGTTAGTCGGCACGATTTCTCCCTGCTTAACCATTTCCCGGATGGCTTCGCCGGAGAACCTCTCCAGCTTGGGCTGGGATTTCATCAGGCTTTCTGCCGTCCCCTTGGCCACAATCATGTAGGAGGAAAGCCGGTTCTCCGGTCTTCTGGCAACGATATCGAAGACGTCCTCTATCCCGCTCCTCGCCATCTCTTCTCCTATAATGAGAACCCGGTAATGACCGAATTTCAGTCTGCGTGACATCCGGTCCTGTAGCTGGGCATAAGCTTGAACAAAAGTAGGGGCAATTTCCGAATCGATATAGTCGGCTCTGCCGCTACCGCCCGTGCCTCCCCCGCCGCCTTGAGTGCCTCCTAATTGGGAAGCCAACGGAATCTCTAGACTCACCCGTATGTTTCCATCCTTCTCCTTATCCACCGCAATGGCCAGTACGATGGCAATATCATTAATTTCAATGCGGTCCCAGCAACCGGTCAACAGGAGAGATATAGACAAGACCAGTGCCAGGAGCTTTCTCCGGTTAAGGGTTCGGATCATCATCGGAAGCTCCCTCCTGATCATTTTTCTGATGGGGGTGCGAAATGTTCTTCCCCTTTAAGCCATTATCCCGCTTAATAGTCTCGGGCAATTCTTGGCCGATTCGGATTTGATCCTGAGCCCCTACGAAGCTGGGACGGGTGGTAAGCTCCCATTGCGGCGCACGGATCAGAACGTCCTTGAGATCAGACCACTTGGTCGGGCCTAAAGGAGATAAGTAGGGGACGCCGAAGGAACGCAAATTGGCCATATGTCCGAGGACGATCATTATGCCGAACAGGATGCCGAAGATTCCGAAGATGGAGGCCAGAATCAGCATCGGAAAGCGCAGCATGCGGATAGCGATAGCCCCGTTGAATTGAGGAATCGTGAACGATGCAATTCCCGTAATCGACACTACGATAACCATAGGGGCGGAGACGATTCCGGCTTCGACCGCCGCCTGCCCGATCACGATAGCCCCAAGGATACCGACGGCGGAACCGACCGATTTGGGCAGGCGGACACCGGCTTCCCTCAAGGCCTCGAAGATGACCTCCATAATGAAGGCCTCGACAACCGCGGGAAACGGAATGGCTTCTCGGGATGCGGCTATACTGAGCAGCAGGGAGGTCGGGATCATATCCGGATGAAAAGTCGTAATCGCAACATATAGTGCCGGTGTAAACATCGACGCAAAAAGAAATAAATAGCGGAGCCAGCGAATTAAGGTTGAAATCTGGAACCGTTCGTAATAATCCTCCGCCGTCTGCATCAACTGCATGAATATGGTCGGAAGAATCAGGGCGAAGGGGGTACCGTCCACCATGATTGCTATCCTTCCCTGCAGCAGGGCGCTGGCCAGCACATCGGGCCTTTCCGTATACTGCATCTGCGGGAATGGAGAATAGGCGCTGTCCTGGATCATTTCTTCGATGTAGCCGGACTCCAGTATGCCGTCTAAATCGATTTTTTCCATCCTTTGCATGACTTCATCGATCAATGCCGGGTCCGTTAATCCGTCGATATAGGAGACAATTACGTTCGTATTGGTATGCTGTCCTAACACCAGGGGCTTCATTTTTAACCGCGGTGATTTGATCTTGCGCCGCACGAGAGCCGTATTCGTCCGCAGGTTTTCGATGAAGCCTTCGCGCGGCCCGCGAATGGTGATTTCGGTGTTTGGTTCCGAGACAGACCGGGTGTCCGGCCCCCGGATACCAAGCAGAATCGCTTGATCATTGTCTTCTACGAAGATTCCGGTATCCCCGCCCAGAACGGCGATCAGAAACTCGCCGTAATTGTCTTCCGTCGAAATCTGTGAAACCGGAAGCGTCGTAGCGACGATTCGTTCGATTTCCGACTCATTGCCCTCCATAACCATTAGAGACCGGAGAGCGTCATCCAGTACATCGGAGATGACCAGACCGTCGACAAAGACGGCAAGGGCTTGAATGTTTTTCTCGATGACAAAAGGACGGATGACCACATCCGAGCAATCGACGAACAGCTCCTTCATTAACCTTTTATTCTCTTCCAAAGAGGGGAGAATGCTCTTCTTTTTCAGGTCGTTGAGGAAATGATAATCGAGAATGTCTTCTATGGGCGATTTTTTATTTTGACGGTTTTTTGGGTACACTGGATAACCACCTAGCATTAAACTTCTTAGTTGTCGAGGTGAAGCTGTGATTTGGTTAGGCGTTCTGCTGCTTGTCATTTATCTCCAGGCCATCGTCATGGCGAGTCTGGAGTACCGCCATCCGGCCAAAGCCGTGGCATGGCTGCTGGTTCTGTTTATTTTCCCCATTGTTGGCTTTATTATGTATTATTTTATCTCCAGACGATTCTCTCACCGGCGCCATTTGCCCGTCCGGGGTACCAGCCACTTGGAGGCGGCAGCTTATGAAGGAATTACAGGAACCGAGGAGCCTGCCTCCGGGGCAGCGGGGAACTTGGAAGGGAACATAAAGGATAAGGACGGTTGTTACCTCGAGCATGGCGGTACTGCAAACCGCAAACCGGCCGCCGCAGGGGATCAGCAATTGGACAGGCTGCTGTGGTCGGTTCCCGGGCCCGGAATGACTTGTCATAATGAAGTCACCGTATTAACTAATGCTGAAGAAGCTTATAAAGCGATATTGGAAGCTATCGGAATGGCGGAAGATCATATCCATCTGGACTATTACACCATTCGCAACGACGGGATTGGCCGAAGGTTCAAGGAAGCCTTGATCGCGAAAGCGAGGCAGGGGATTGAGGTGCGGGTCATCTATGATGGAATCGGCAGCTACGAACTGGATGAGGCTTACCTCGGGGAGTTGCGGGCGGCCGGAGTAGAGACGAAATGCTTTCTTCCCGCACTCATTGCTTTCCTTGACAAAAGAATTAACTACCGGAATCATCGCAAGATTGTTGTAGTGGACGGCAAGGTTGGTTTCCTGGGGGGCATTAATATCGGAGATGAATATTTGGGCGGCAATCCGAAGCTTGGATTCTGGCGGGATACGCATCTTCGTATCAGTGGAGAGGCAGTCCTTTCTTTACAGGGGACATTTCTAAAGGACTGGGAATACGTAAGCGGCATTCGGATTAAGGACGAGCGGTATTTTCCTCCGCAAAGCTCAGAATCGAGCCAGCGGGTGCAAATTGTCAGCGGCGGGCCGGACGCGGAGGAAGATTCTATTCTGGCGGTCACTTTCGCAGCTATCGGGGGGGCCAAGGAACGGATTTATATTGCGACTCCTTACTTTATTCCGAATGCCGGTATCATTCAGGCGCTTAAGGTCGCTGCTCTAAGCGGAGTCGATGTCAGAATCATCCTTCCCGGAATTCCGGATACCCGGATCGTCTATTGGGCGTCTTTATCCTATGCCAAAGAATTGCTTGGGGCAGGGGTGAAGTTCTATCAATATCAGAAAGGGTTTATGCATGCGAAAGTCATCCTCGT
This sequence comes from Paenibacillus sp. SAFN-117, assembly GCF_051966115.1. Lineage (NCBI taxonomy): Bacteria > Bacillati > Bacillota > Bacilli > Caryophanales > Paenibacillaceae > Paenibacillus > Paenibacillus sp. SAFN-117. Next base: position 52,613 of record NZ_JBQCLK010000011.1, on the reverse strand, counting down.
CGACGATCGGCTGGCCTCGGTCGGAACGGCCAATATGGATTTGCGCAGCTTCTACAAAAACTTTGAACTAAACGCGATCATATTCGATCGATCGACGGTTCACAGGCTCGAGCGGGATTTCCTGCAAGATCTGAAGGATAGCAAGGAACTGAGGCCCGAGCATTATGCCCGCCGGTTTGGTCTTCATTCATTCAAGGAAATCTTGGCACGACTGCTGTCCCCATTATTTTGAAGAGCCGCCGGATCCCCGGGATAGCTTGACAAGAGCAAGGAGTAGACTTAAGATTACCCTTAATTCAAGATAACGGACAGGAAGGTATTGATTATGAATCCCACTCAGCAAGAATATGAATTGTCTTTAAAATTGTTTGTTGTCTTTTCCCGGGCTAACCGGGCGGTGGTGGACCGGATTAAGGAGGATATCAAAAATTATGGCCTCAACCCGACGGAATTCGCTGTTCTGGAGCTGCTGTTTCATAAAGGAGACCAGCCCATTCAAAATATCGGCAAGAAAATATTGCTGACCAGCGGAAGCATGACTTACGTCATTGACCAATTGGAGAAGAAGGGACTGCTGACGCGAAAGCAGTGCAAGGAAGACCGCCGCATCACCTATGCTTCCATTACGGAAGAGGGACGGCTCTTGATGGAGGATATTTTCCCTAAACATCGGAACGTCATTCACGACATGTTCAGCAGCCTGAACAGAGAGGAACAGGAGCAGATGATTCATCTGTTAAAAAAGCTGGGCCTGCAGCTGGGCAGCCAAAGCATCGACTAAGGGATAAATATGCTTGGTTCGGAAAAAGGATAAGCAATTTCATCTAGCCTTCGAATAATGCAAATAAAGGGATTGGAGCCGTTTCCGTCGAAAGATAAGGAACCGGCTCTTTTTTCATGGCTCTTATTGGATTTCCTTTCTATTTACTTTCCTGTATGAATTGCGATAACTTAATCTCATATGCCCTGTGAGCGATTGAATGGGAACAAGGAGGACACATGGGAAAATGCGGGTATCGAAAAGTATGCTTTCTATAATCGGGGTATGGCTTGCGTTGGCGGTTTGGGTCCTGCTGGTTCCATCCGCAACCTTCGCAAACTCGAATAATGTCGAACTGCTGCAGTCCGGGCATGAACTAGTGGACGGTAAAATGATGGTGACTGCCGACGTACGTGTGAAGTACGAGGAGAATGTCTCTCTCTTGGTGGTTGGGTACGACGCAGAGGGGGAGATCATAGAAATAAAGAAGGAAGACCACTTTATAGCGGGCGGCCAGACCAAGGCCATTCAACTGCCCATGGAGCATGGGGAGGAGCTTCAGAAAGTGGATGTCCGGGCACTGGGTTCCATTACAGAGCCGTATAAAGTGCTGGAGGAAACGACGGTGGCCAAGAGGGATCAGATGGAGGCCGTCGCAGCTATCAAGAATGGAGGCAAGCCCCAACTGATTAATGTGGTGGCTACGGCCTACAATGCAAACGGTAAGGTAGTGGAAGTGCGGGGGACCTCAAATTACGTAGTAGAGAATCGGGTATCCATTTTTAAGATCCATCTGGATGCAGTGCACGAAATCGACGAGGTTAAATTTACGGTGCTGACCGATGATCGAACCTATTTGGTTGATTCCGGGACCTACATGAAGGACGGACAGCTTGTTTTTACTTCCGTAGTCAAGAACGGGGATCAGCCGCAGAAGCTTACGGCCAGGGCAACTCCCTATTCGGCCGATGGCAGGGAGTTATCCATCCAGACCGCTGCGGACTTTATTGAAGCTAACCGTTTATTTAATCATCGCTTGACGATTAAAGATTCTAACGCCACCAGGGTGGCTGCGAAATATTACGATGAGACGGGCAAACAGGAAATTGAAAAGAGAGGGACACTGGTCACCGTTAACGGTAAAGGGGTGGCTATGGAGCAGTCACCCGTCAATTTGGAGGGGAATGTCGTTGTCCCGATAAGGGCCATTACTGAGGCTATGGGGGCGGGTCTGGAATGGGAGCAGGAAACCCGGTCGGTAACGGTTACCCGCGGGAATAGAGTGATTAAGCTGCAGAACGGATCGGAAATAGCTTATGTAGATGGACAAGAAATCACCCTTGCCGTTCCGCCCCAAATCATTAATAATCATACTATGGTCCCTATAAGGTTTATCAGTGAAGCATTGGGGGCGCAGGTATTCTGGGATCAGAATTCCCAGACCGTGCTGATCGTCCGATAACATATTACCAAGATGCCGGCGTGAGAAAATTGACTATCGATGAAGCATCGATCCGGGAGAGCCCGGGGAAGGTCATAGGCTCCGCCGGATTTTTTTGCCATATATAATGTTTAATACAAGAGGAGGACCTGTCATGAAGGAAGTAAATGTTTATCATTACGATGCTTTTTCTTCGATCCCCAACAAAGGCAATCCGGCGGGAGTGGTTCTGGATGCGGATGGATTAAGCGAGGATCAAATGCAGCATATTGCCCGTGAGGTCGGCTTTAATGAAACGACTTTTGTTCTCAAATCTGATAAAGCAGATGTCCGGTTGAGATTTTTCACTCCCGGTCACGAGATGAATCTATGCGGCCATGCTACCATAGCCTCTCTGTTCTGCCTGCAAGAAAGAGGAATGATTGACTCGGCGAATAATATCAATATTGAGACCAATGCCGGCATTTTACCTATTGAAATCATTAATGATATTAATGTAACCACTATAAAAATGAAGCAGGCAAACCCGCAATTCGGCTCCTTTAACGGAGATATCGAGCGGCTGGCCCACTCCATCGGTTTATCCGTTGAAGAGCTGGACGACAGGTATCCCATCGTATATGGCAGCACCGGCATCTGGACGTTGTTAGTCCCTGTGAAAAGCTTGAGCAGCTTTAGGCGGATGCTCCCGAAGAACGAATTATTTCCGGATATACTCACCGGGAATCCGCGATGTTCGCTTCATCCCTTCTGCCTCGAGACCATAGATCAGAATGCAAAGATGCATGCCAGACATTTTTCTTCCCCCTATTCGGGAACCGTGGAAGACCCCGTTACGGGGACCGCCTCCGGAGTTATGGGGGCCTACTATTTAACTTATATGGAGCCGGAGCTTCAGGAGGCCGCTTTCACCGTTGAACAAGGTCTGGAAATGAACAGGGATGGGAGAGTTAAGGTGGAAGTGCGCAGGTCTTGTCTGGGGCAAATGGATGTGCTCATATCCGGAACGGCCGTGAAGGTGAACGAGTTCCGGGTTAGTTTGTGAATGAATTGGTATAAGCCTGGGAAATGGGTTAGGGATGCCGCCCCCGGAAGGAGGAAAAGGTGTGGAATTCATATGTGAATCGGCCAACAAGGAGGATTATCTGCTGGAAACGAAGGAAGTCGATTTCAGTCACTTGGTCATAAGAGAGCAGGTCCGGAAGTGGGACAGAATGGCGCTGAATGAGCCGGAGCTGGTGAAAGAGGTGTTTGAATATGTGCGTGACGAAATAGCGCATTCCTGGGATATTCAGAGTACCCGGGTTACACGGAAGGCTTCGGAGGTTCTCATATTTAAAGAAGGAATTTGTTATGCCAAATCGAATTTATTTGCCGCCTTTCTTCGTGCGTTAGGCATTCCCGCAGGGTTTTGCTACCAAAGACTGACCATCGGGGTCGAGCCGGAGTCCGGATATTGCATTCACGCCTTGAATGCGGTGTACTTGTCGGGCCATAAGAAATGGGTTAGACTGGATTCCCGGGGAAATAAGGAAGGAGTTAACGCCCAATTTTCCATTGAAGAGGAAAAGCTGGCATTTCCGGTGCGAGCCCACTATGGGGAAGCCGATTATCCGACCATCTACGTCCATCCAAATCATAGAACTATGGAAGCTCTCATGAATCATTCGAATGCTCTAGATATGTATCTCCATCACCTTCCGACGGAAATTTAATGATGACTCCATGATTTTAGTGTGATTGGCAAATATAAGCTTGGTCATAGCCAATTGCCATAATAGAAAATGCTGATGAAAAGGTGTAACGGTTGCTGCAATCGTTATTCCGACAAAAATGCATTGGTGTACAACCAAATATCATGCGAAAACCTACACGGTTTGGTTTTAACGGATCTCAGAGACCTTAATTACCCCAGAAGAGCCTTTCGGTAATTTTAACGGAACCTGATGACCTTATTCCCAAAAAATGCTCACGAAAGTAGGAGAATTCTAAGCAATAAGCGCAACTGTTTCCGTTAGTCTAAAAAAACCGCCTGTTTTGACGAAATAGGTTCTCCCAGTTCCGTTACATTTTCGCTGTTTAACCATTACAAGAAGGTCATGATCAGGTGGGCCATAGGACTATGACAAACCTGCCGGTCTGCTGAGAAAATGGGTCTGAAACCAACATTCCTGCTGAATGTGAGTGATGGTAAACGGTCATACTGTCATAAAGGGCAAAAATAGGGATGTGATGATATGACCAATGAAGTAAAAACTCCGAAGGCGGACTGTGATTTTTCTCCCTTAAAAGAGCAGTTGAAGCTTGATTTACAGCAAATGAAGGAAGATATAGAAGCAAGTCTGGAAGTTTTCAACAACGAAGATCGATGTGTTCTGGGGCAAATTGAAACTTTCAAGGAACGGTTGATCCAGCTGGAATCCAGGGCCGCGACCTTTTATCTGAACTGTTATTTGGCTCCATTTACCGATAAATACGTCGATTTGTCAATAAGCATTAGACATTTGTCTGAGCGTAGGCACGGGGCCTTGATAGCGGTTGAACGCAGCGAGCCGCTGGAATGGTTAGTGCAGCCCGGTACACCGATCGGTGCGGCGATAACTTATACGCTTCTGGAATCGATTTTCTACCCGGGCAACCCGCTTCATGACGGGGCGGTGCTGGTACGGGCGAATCAAATTATTTCCGCTGCCAACGTTCTCCCGCTCACCAATACCATGTTCGGACAGAGGAAGCTGGGAACCCGGCATCGCGCCGCAATCGGCCTATCGGAGAAAAGCGATGCAATCGTTCTGGTCGTCTCCGAAGAAACCGGGCGATCCTCCTTTGCCTATAAAGGGCAGCTTTATCCGGTGATCAACCCTTAACCTCGCAGGAGTTAAGTAATAATTTTCAGAACATGATCCAATGACTGCGGTTCAACTCGCTCGATTAAATCCCCGTACTGCTTCAGCCGTTCCTCAATGGTCAACAGATTGAATTGACGGATATCGCAATCCCGGCGGACCTCCTCCCAGAGTAAAGGAGTAGAGACGGTGGCGTGTTCCCGAGCTCTGGGAGTGTACGGGGCCGACAGAGTCTTGCCGTACCAATGCTGCAGGTAGTCGACATAAATGAGATCGCCGCGATTTTTTTTGAGCCGTTCAATGGTAAATAAAGCGGGATACTTCTGCACCAAATATTTGCCGATAAATTCTCCGATGGCACGAAGCTGTTCGAAGGTGTACTTGGGAAGAATCGGGATGAAAATTTGTACGCCGGACGCTCCTGAAGTTTTGGGAACAGATCGGATGTTCATCGAATCCAGCACGTCACCGATCAGGCTGACGGCGTACATAATGCGGGGCTCGTGATCCAAAGACGGATCGATATCCAGAATCCACTCGGACGGCCGTTCGCTCCCTATATGATGGAAGGAAGAATGGAATTCCAGACAGGCTAAATTTCCGAGCCACAGCAAGGTGGGGACGGAATCCATATTGACATAGCGGATGCCTTGGAGCATGGCCGTCTTGACGAAAGCGGGAGTCGGCTCCGGGCAATTTTTCTGATAGAACGATTTGTCATGAATTCCATGGGGATACCGGATCGTAGTCAAATAGCGATCCCGGCAATATTTCAGCAAATAGGGAGAAAGGACAATGAGCTTCTGCAAATAAGTCAGCTTGGAGATGTTCTGCTCGGGCCATAAAATTTTGTTCGGGTTGGTAATCGTCAAGTCATGCCCTTCAATTTGAACCACTCCTTTGGTGGCGCTCTTCATAAGCATGGCGCCGTATCGCCGTGCGCGATGCGCTGGCAGGCGCCCCCCTCCTCTCATAGCTTTCTATACTGCCGGTTCAAGTCTGCAGCCTTTCACTGCCGGGTCATCGTACCGAAGGTAACGATTTTGGGATGGCGCAGCAGTCCGGCATCGGTAATTTCCAGGCCGGTGACTACAATGGCAAAAGGAGTCTGCAGCCAAATGAGCCGATCCCGCCTCAAATCGGAGGGCAAGGAGGCGAAGGGGGACTGCCGTGCGCTGTCCGCAAGAGCGAAATCTAGAAGCTGACGCTTCATCTGCTCATTTAGTCCCAGTGATACCTTGCCTAAATAAACTCCGTCCATCACCATAACGAGGCTGGCCAGACGTCCTTCTCTTATCGTTACGCCGACGATCATCACTTCCAGCTGCAGTGCTGTTTTTTTCTTGTACCAATCTCCGTGCTTCTTTCCTTCCCGGTAAGTGCTGGTCAAGCGCTTGCTGACAACGCCCTCCCATTGATGCTCTTCAACCCACTTCCATAAAGACTCGCCATCTTCATACAGGTCGGTAACGAAGAACAAGCCGTTCTTGTCCGGAAATTTGTTAAGCAGACGCTGATGTCTCTCCTGATAGGGAAGTCCGGACAGGTCCTCCGATCCGTCCTGAAGAAGATCGAACAGCACGTATTGCACCGGCTGCCTGGAACCGGCCTGGGAAATCGTCCCGGGGCTCCGCATTCTTTCCCTCTGAAGAACTTTCTGAAACACGGGACGCTGCTTGACCGGGTCGAATACTATCGCTTCCCCGTCGAGCACACACCTGCCGCCTACCGCGGACAAAGAAGCGGCAAGCTCCGGGTATACCGAGTTTTTGGAGAGCATTTTGCGCGAATACAGCTCGACCCGTCCCGCGTCGATATGGGCAATCAGCCGGACCCCGTCCCATTTCAGCTGATACCCCCAATCGGTTCCTTCGGGAAGCTGTTCGCGAAGAATGGGGGACATGGGATCAAACGGAGGGTGCATGTCAGGAAACGGTCTCCTTCGCTTTTTTGCCCCGCCCTTTGGGAGCCTTCGGCTTCGTTTCCTTAGGCTTGACGGCATCCAAACTGGCCTGCAGGGCGGCCATCAGATCGATAACATTGGTTTTAGGCTGCTCCGGAGCGACCCTGACCTCCTGGCCGGCGATTTTTTGCTGAATGGCATCCATCAGGGCGCTTCGGTAATTATCGCTGTACTTATCCGGCTCGAAAGGACCGGACAATTGCTCGATGAGCATTTTTGCCATATCCAGCTCTTTTTCATTAATGGACGCATTCTCGGGAAGGTTCGGCACTTGGGAAGTAGAGCGGATCTCGTCCGGGTAGAAAATGGTCTCCATAGCAATGCAATTGTTAATAATGCGGATGGCGGCAAGACTGCTCTTGGAACGGATGGAGACGGTCGCTATACCGATTTTGCCCGTTTGCTTGATCGATTCGAGCAGCAGGTTATATGCGTTTGAACCGGTATCCCCCGGCGACAGGTAATAAGTTTTTTGAAAATAGATCGGATCGATGTCCTCCAGATCGACAAAATCCATTATTTTGATTTCTTTGTTAATCTCTGAGGAGAGACTCTCCAGCTCATCCTTCTCAAACAGAACAAAATGCCCCGGCTCATACTCATAGCCTTTAGTAATTTCCTCCCAATCAATCTCCCGGTCGCAGGACTTACACTTGCGGACGTAGGAAATAGGCGTACCGCATTCCTTGTGGATATACCGCATGCTGATATCTTTGTCTTCCGTGGCGGCGAACATTTTTACGGGAACATGGACAAGACCGAAGCTGATGGCTCCTTTCCAAAGCGTATGCATCCCTGGTACCCTCCTTTAAAACTAAATTGAAGTGAAGCGAAAAAGAATAAGGACTCGACATAAGTTCCGGGGCTCCCCGCAAAGTACCCGGAATAAGCTACGAAGGCATACTTCACTTTGTGGGGTATTTACAGGGCTCCCCGCAAAGTACCCGGAATAAGCTACGAAGGCATACTTCACTTTGTGGGGTATTTATTATTATTTCCAAATAGAACGGCTTCTAAAAGCGGTAAGACCGGAATTCCTGCCCCTGGTCTGTCCGTCACGAAAGAGGCTCCGATGTTAGTATGTATCCGGCTGTCAGGATTATGAATGGTTCGGGTGGATCGGGGATAAAGTAAGCTATATTGGCACAGAAAATTTCAACTAAATGTTAATGAAAGGCGGGCTTAGAGTATGGCGGAAAATAAAGAGGATAAAAGAAAGCAGGATGAGTTAAACGAAGGAAGAGACGAACGCTTCATGGATATTGACCGGATGGTTAACGAAGGGTTAGGCGGGGGAAATGTAACGGTGGACAACGGATGGATTGACGAGTCGACCACGGATACTATGGACGAAGAGGAATCGTTCTTGAACTTGGAGGAAGACGAGGACTGAGGTTCTTTTCGCAGTCAACTCAACGATCCGGACATATCGAGAGAAAGGAGGGGATATCATGGATTTGCTAAGAGCCAAGGAAATTCTCGATTCCGAGAACAAAATTAATGTAGAAGTAAACGGCCAACGGGTCTGGATCGACAGTGTGGATACGGAGAGCCGGACGGCCAAAGTTCATGTGGAGCATAAGCCGGAAGAGATGAGGTTTGTTCCGCTGGAAGAGCTTCATGAAGTTTAGGGAGAAGATCCCGCGCCTTAATTGGCCGGGGTCTTTCTTTTTTTGAAATATAGAAGTATCAATTCCTGTTCTTACCACATTAGAAAATTTAAGTTCATTAAAGCATTAAAGTGGAACAAACTTTCTAATTGGCATAAAAAGCTTCCTCTAATACCGGGTTATTCGTCTTCGAAGAGGCTCCGTTAGAAGCTTTTTTATATGTCATCGGTAAACGCGCCTTTCCAAAAGGACGGCGAGTCGTTTATCCTTGTTACGACTAAATTAAATTGCAACCGAAACAGAGGCTTACCCCGTCTAATATAGAGAAGGGGTGGGAGGGTAAAGGATGAACTCGGAACAGGAATGGATAGACAGACTTCAGAAGGGGGACGGTTCCGCATTAGCTTGGCTTATGGACCGTTACGGGACCAGCATATACCGGACTGCCGCGCTGCTCTTGAAGGATCGGCACCTGGCCGAGGACATCAGTCAGGAGGTCTTTCTCAAGGCCTATCAAAAAATAAGCCAATACAAAGGGCAGGGCAGCTTGCAAAGCTGGCTGACCCGGATCGCCGTTCATCTATGCCGGAGCAGGATGAGGCTGGCTTCCTGGAAGAGGCTGTTTATCCGGGATCCGATAGAACAAGAGATCGTCGGAACGGATTCCAACATAGAACAAATGGTGGAAGAACAAACTCTGTGGAACCACCTGCAGAGAATTCCTTATTCGTATAGAGAGGTTATTGTTCTGCATTATTATCAGGATCTATCCATTCGGGAAATTGGAGAGATCACCGGAGATAAAGAAGGAACGGTCAAAAGCAAGCTGTCCCGGGGCAGGGCCATGCTGAAGAAGGAATTAATCCGGGGAGGGTGGGAAAATGAATAATTGGACGAAAGAGGAAGCGGCAAAGATTAAGGAACAACTGGACAAGGAATTGTCCGCCGTTCAATTTACAGACTCGATGAAAGCAAGCGTCCTCCGGCAAGCGAAACGGACCTTCTGGGAGAAGGAGGTATATATTCCTCATCCGTTTGTCGCGGCTGTGGTCGGAGTGATGGTTCTTGCGGCGGTTCTTATTTTTAACCCGGTATCCCGGGATCAACAGCCGGAGGCGCCTGCCGGCCCCAAGCTTGTCGTGCTGAACAGCGGGGTTTTCTATGAGGAACAGTTGCAGGAAGGGGGAGATCGGCCATGAGGGTAAAAATAAGAACGATAGCCATAGCTGGATCTATCCTTCTCCTTATGGCTATAGGATTGGTTGTGTCACTTCCCGGCTGGCTGTTGAAGATGGAGAAATATGACGCGCTTCTGACTTGGTTTCCCAAGAGTCCCGAAGCTCCCGAAGCCTTGTTTTGGTCGGCTGATAAGGCGATGAGAGGAGCTCAAACCAACAAGGTGGACCGGATTTATATTTTTCCTAATAGCTCCTCTTACTCTCGTTCAGAGACGGCTGCCCAGTTAGGCTTGGCGATAGACCGATGGGAAAGGCTGCTCGCTGAATATCCGGATTACCGTGATGCGGAGCAGGCGAGACGCAGATTGGCGGAAGCTTATTTTGCCCAAAATAACTGGCCGCAGGCCGAACGTGTCTACGAGCAACTGGCTTCCTCCGAGAACCAGTGGGTCGGAAAAGAGGCGCAGGGGTATTTGGAGGCAATCAGATCCAGGCAGCCCCGTCCCGGAGAAGAACCGTCAATAACCGGCCGGGTAATTGTAGGAGGTAAGGGAGTCGAGGATGTTTTTGTCATATTGAGGAAAAAAACAGAAAATAATACGTGGTATTCCAATCCTTTCGGGTATTATCCGGTAGCGATAACGGATTCGGATGGAACTTACCGATTTTATGATGTGGAGTCTGGTCATTACGAAGTGGGAGTCGGTATCGGAGCGGATGCCGTCAGCGAGTTTTACCGGACCGGACAAGAGGAGCCGGTGGCAGAGATAAGTGAACATTCGACAGCCGGTTACGATATCGTCTTTCTGCCGAAGGTGGAGACGGTCTCGCCGGTTAACCGGGAATTAATAGACGGGGATGCTATCCGTTTTGAGTGGGAGCCTTATCCTGCGGCTTCTTATTATCAACTGGGCATCACCTCCATAGACCGTGATAAGCAGGGCAAAGTGGCCGGGAGCTCTACAGTATTGCTGAATGAAAAATGGACGGAAACCACCGCCGAATATGATTTGGATACACTCCGAAATTATCGGCGGGGAACTTCCGTGTCTTACAGCCAGGATGAGATGTGGCTGTCCACACAGGGGGTTCTGGGAGCAATCTTCCCGGGAGGGGAGTTTACCTGGTACGTGGATGCATTCGATGCCGAAGGGCGTAAGATCAGCAGCTCCAGCGGTTATTATTTGTTAAATGACAATCAGGTTCCTTACTTCACGATCGATGACCGGGAGCAGTTGGAAGGGGACCGCTACGTCATGGAACACCGGTATGAGGAGGCTGTCCAGGCTTATGAAAAGCAGCTGGACCATCCTTATGCCCTGCGGGCGCTCGCCCGGCTGTGGTTTACCGGCTTCCGCTACGGGGAGGAAGGGGATAAAGCCAAGGCGCTTACTTATCTCGAACGGTTGGAAAACCCGACGGTTAATGATTATGAGCTGATGCTGCATGCCTACGAAGCTGCGGGGAACGAGGAAGCGAGCCGCCGAATTCAACAGCTTCTTGATGCTAAACAGCCGTAATCCGTAGTTGTTCAATGGTTGGAAATAATAAGGGGGAGATTGAGGCTGTCGATTAAGGTGTACAACCAAAGATCATGCGATAATCGCGCACGGTTTGGTAATTTTAACGGAACCAGATGACCTTATTCGCCCCAAAAGGGCCTTTCGGTCATTTTAACGGAACCAGATGACCTTATTCCCTAGAAATGCTCGCGAAAGTAGGAGAATTCCAAGCAATAAGCGCGACTGGTTCCGTTAGTTTAAAAAAACGGCCTATTTTGACGAAATAGGGTCTCCCAGTTCCGTTACATTTTCGCTGTTTAACCATAACCAGTTTCATTGATACTATACCAATTGGACTTTTCACTATACATCCTGTTGTACACCTTTCCTACAAATGAAAGACAGCCTCAGATTTAGCCCCACTTATCGGTTTGGCGCGGACGGCGGTCTGATTCGGTAATTCGACAGCGCTTCTTGCGGCATCTTTAACAGAGGGCTATAATATGTTCAATACTGAATGAGGGTGGCCTTGAAAGTATGGACGAATTTGCTCTTATCCGTCGCCTGACCGAACGCAGGACACGAACCGGGGCGGCTCTTCCGCCTCTGGCGGTCGGAATTGGAGACGATGCGGCTGTGGCGGATTGGCCGTCCGGATCGCAAATCGTCATGTCCTGCGATACGATGGTGCAGGAAGTTCATTTCAAGCGAGTGACTATGAAAGACAGTGACGTCGGATACAAGGCCATGGCCTCTAACATTAGCGATATCGCCGCCATGGGCGCCATTCCGCGATATGCTTTATTGTCGCTGAGCGCACCCAAGAACGTACCTGTATCCCGGTTGGACAATCTGTACGAAGGGCTGTACGAATGCGCCGAACAATTCGGAGTTACGGTGGCGGGCGGGGATACGACTTCAACCCCGGGTGAAATAGTGCTTGCCGTTACCATTATAGGAGAGATCGAGCAAGGGCGGGCGTTAGTCCGCTCTTCTGCCCGTCCGGGTGACGCGGTCTTCGTCACCGGCTATCCGGGCTGCTCCGCCGCCGGCCTGCACTATCTGCTCGGTAGGCAGCAGGCTGCCGATTCCATCGGCGAGCTTACGCAGCCTTACCGCTTTCTTGTGCAGGCGCATCAGAGGCCGCAGCCGCAGGTGAAAGCCGCCCGAATGCTGCTGCAATCTGGCTTCGCCGGGGCGCTGAACGATGTTAGCGACGGCGTGGCCAGCGAAGCCGCGGAGATTGCCGAAGCGTCCGGCGTCGGTCTGCTGCTGGAGGAAGGGCGGCTGCCGGTGCATCCGGACTTGGCGGAATATGCGCGGCTGGCCTCCCGGGAACCGCTCGATTGGATCTTGGGCGGCGGCGAGGATTATCAGCTGCTCGGAACGGTGAGGCCCGAGGGAGTGAACGAGTTGGCCGCGTTGTTCAGCCGACACGGCATTCCGCTGGCGATCGTCGGCGAGGTGAGCGAGCGGTTCACGGGCGTCCGGCTGCTTCGCCGCAGCGGAGCTATAGAGCCTGTGGACAAGCGGGGCTATAATCATTTTGACAATTAGGGGATGATGACTACGCAGCCGCAGTATACTTATGGGTCTGCTAACGAGCAGGACACGTCACGCTTGGCCGAAGCGCTGGCCCCGATGATGACGCCCGGTACCGTGCTGGCATTGGACGGCGATCTCGGTGCCGGGAAAACAACCTTCTCCCAGGCGTTGGCCAGGGCTCTGGGGGTGGCGGATGTGGTCAACAGCCCGACCTTTACCATCATTAAAGAATATTCGGGAGAATCGCTTCCTTTTTATCATATGGATGTGTACCGGATAACCGAGGAAGAGGCGGATGAGCTCGGGCTGGACGAGTATTTTTATGGCGACGGGGTAACGGTCGTGGAATGGGCCAGCCGGATCCCGGATTTGCTTCCGGAGGAGCGTCTGACGATCTATATCGAAACGACCGGCTTGCAGGAGCGAAGGTTCCTGTTGACTCCGGAAGGGCCGGTCTACAGGCATTGGTGCGAGACGTTGAAACAGAACGGAGTTTTCATATGACAGAAGAAACCAAGATACAGAATACAAGCGGAAGATGGCTTGCCCTGGATACCTCCACCTCTGCGATGACCGTCGCGGTGCTGGAGGGAGAACGGTTATTGGGCGAACGGAATTCGCGGGCGGAGCGTAACCATTCGATGTATTTGCTGCCCACCATTCACGAATTGTTGGCTGAGCTCCAGCTTCGTCCGGCTGATCTGGACGGCTTCGCTGTCGGACGGGGGCCCGGCTCCTATACGGGCGTTCGAATCGGCATCACCGTGGCGAAGACGATGGCGTGGGCGCTGAAGCAGCCGGTCATCGGAGTGTCCAGCCTGGAAGCGATGGCCTTGGGCGCTGCCGAATCGATGGCCGGGACGGAAAGGGAAGCGCAAGTCCGTGAAGACAGCCAGCCGGGTCCATCCTGGATCGTTCCTCTGATGGATGCTCGCCGGGGACAAGTCTATACGGCTTTATTTGCTTCCGGGTCCGGACGGTGGAGTAGAATTCGCGAGGATGGAATCCGACTGCTGGAGGTTTGGGTAGAGGAGCTGGCGGAGGCGGCCCGGAACGAGCCGGAGAAATCCAGACCGCGGCAAATCCGGTTTGTCGGAGAAGTCGGGGCCTTCGCCGATGCTATAGGACGCCTGGCGGAGCAATGGAGCGGAGAATCAGGGGCATACCCTCATGATATCCATGCATATGATGTCGGTAGGCTTGCTCTACGGCTTCATGCGGCCGGAATTCACGATGACGTGCACCGGCTGGTGCCCAATTACACGCAGCTGGCCGAGGCAGAAGCGAAGCTGTTGGCCAAAACGTCCTCGGGAGGAAAAAGGGATGGAGAAAAGCGTCCATAACGACACCTCGCCCAAGCTTGTTTTTCGCTTGATGCAGGTGGACGATATTGAGCAAATCTGCCAAATCGAGGAGGAGGCTTTCCCTACTCCCTGGACGGCAGCCGCTTTTTATAACGAGTTGGTCAATAATCACTTCGCCCGTTATATGGTGATGGAATACGATGGGGAAGTGGCCGGCTATGCCGGGATGTGGCTGATTATGGATGAAGCTCATATTACCAACATAGCGATCAGGGAGAAATACCGGGGCATCAAGCTCGGTCGGAAGCTGGTCGGCGAGCTGCAGAAGACCGCAGCCTATATGGGCGCTTCGCGAATGACCCTGGAGGTCAGGGAATCGAATGCCATCGCCCGGAATCTGTACCGGAAAATGGGCTTCGAGGACAGCGGGGTCCGCAAAGGATACTATACCGACAACAATGAGGACGCTATTATTATGTGGGCGGAATTGAACAAGTCCCCTCAGGCATCCAAGAAAGGAGCAGGTGGAGGCGAATGAAGCCGGCGGAAGAGCTGCGAAAGCAGCCTTGTTATATAGTTGCCATTGAGACAAGCTGTGATGAAACCTCGGTGGCTGTCGTAGAGGATGGAACGAAGGTCAGATCGAATATCGTCTCCAGTCAAATAGAGACCCATCGCAAATTCGGAGGGGTCGTTCCGGAGGTGGCCTCCAGGAAGCATGTGGAGACCATTACATGGATTATTGAAGAGGCCCTTAGGGAAGCCCGCGTGAGCCCGGCCGAGCTGTCGGCAGTGGCGGTTACTCACGGTCCGGGGCTTGTCGGTTCGCTGCTTGTAGGGATGGTGGCGGCCAAAGCATTGGCCACGGCGCTTGAGCTTCCGCTAATCGGAGTGCATCATATCGCCGGCCATATCTATGCGAACCGTCTGGTAGGAGAGCTGGAGTACCCGTTGGTCGCGCTGGTCGTATCGGGAGGCCATACGGAAATTGTTCATGTGCAGGAGGAAGGGCGCTTCCGCATTCTCGGACTGACCCGGGATGATGCGGTGGGAGAGGCCTTCGACAAGGTGGCACGGGCCCTGCAGCTCCCCTATCCTGGCGGACCGCATATCGACCGGCTCGCTCATGAAGCGAAGGAGAGCATTACGCTGCCAAGAGCTTGGCTGGAGCCGGGCTCATACGATTTCAGCTTCAGCGGCTTGAAATCGGCCGTTCTGGCCGTCCTGAACCAGGCGAAGATGAAAGGGGAGGCTTTGGACCCCGCACATGTGGCCAGAGGCTTTCAGGAGTCGGTCATCGACGTGCTCGTGGAGAAAGCGGTGCGCGCCGTTCGGGAGACAGGCGCACGGCAGCTTCTTCTGGCGGGCGGAGTGGCCGCGAATCGCGGGCTGCGGACCGAATTGGCGGGACGCTGCGCCGAGGAGGGAATTCCTCTGGTCATTCCCCCGTTCGAATATTGCACGGATAATGCGGCGATGATCGGTGCGGCTGCGTATTTGAAATATACGCGCGGGCAGTTTTCATCCTTTGATATGAAGGCCGAGCCGTTACTTTCATTAGAAGAATGGTCGGTTTAGAGGGGCATCGTCGATGCCAATTAAGATAAATTGGGACGCACAATCGTTTATCCACAACTTAATAATGTAAGAAATCTACCGTTTGCCTCACCCGTATGGGGGGCAGACGGTTTTTTTGCGCTTCATGTAGAAAAATGACGAGGTAAGGACTCTGTGGACATAGTTATCCACAACCTATGTGGACAATGTGAATAGAATCAAAAAGTCTATGGGAGAGTAAGGGCGACAATTATCCCCGCTTCGGGATAGTTTTTTCAACAAAAACTGTGGATAATGTGGATAAAGTTGTTGATAGTCATGTTTTTTTTCTAATTTTCCTTTGATTTTTCGATTATCCACTTGTGGATAACGATGTGGACATTTTTGTTCATATTCGGGTAGTAAAAGAAACCAGGCGAAAGCTCGCAGCAGATACACGGTTAGGGCTTTTTTTTAGCGGGTGGATAGCTCCGGGAAGGATGAAAAAATGCACAAAGGGATTAAACGAATACCTGAAATTAGCCAACCACTCACCTCGTGTCGATTTCTCCATCGGAAGGCTTCGCGTCAGCGGCATGGGGACTACCTTGAGAAATCCATCTATTTTCATTTTTGCCGGTGCCGTACCCGGAATGACGCGTCTAATTGGAATTCAAGTGCGTCCGTTGTTTAGATTTGGCGCGAGAATCGGGTTATTGCCGGGGCTATTCTTGGAAGGTATTTGTACGGAGTATGTCTGCAGGGATTCAAGACGAGACTAGGAATTGGCGGATCTATTCAAAGCTCCAGATTAAGGTAAACGTCTATTGGCCGAAGTCATGGGGCGATGTTGGAAGTCATCTTTATTTTCAAGTAACCTCTGGCGTACTTTCACAAGACCGGGAGGAAGAAAATGGGGTCCCAATCCAGTGTTCGTTCTTTCTTGCTGTTACTTACAGGGCTGTTGGTATCGGCCGGGTACATATTGTTTTTCGCTGTTCTGGGGCATCTGGGACAGGTTTATCTGAAGGACAACATAGCGCGGCGAAGCCCTGTCTCCGGGCAGCCGGTTCATCGTGTGAACTCGTCCGAAGAGAGGGAGTCAGCGGAGCGCTTGACGATTATCTCTATCCCCGGTTTGTCTTTCCTGGAGCTTCGGGAGCCCAGCTTAAGGGTGATGCCGGAGTTGAGCCGGCTATTGCAGGAAGGAGTGCTGGGGGCGGTCAATGCAAGGCTTGCGGGGCAAGGGGGCAAAGACAGCTACGCTTCCATCGGAGCGGGAAGACGGAGTGTGAGCGGCGGTGCTCAGGGGTATAACCGTTGGGAAACGGTAGAGGAGGTTCCGGCTGATGTGCTATATCAGCGATACACCGGACGCCCTTCCGGGAAGGAAGCGATTTTCGTTCCCGCTATTGAAGGGCTGGCGAGTACGAACCGGGCCACTTCTTATGGAGGAAGGCCGGGTTCGTTGGGAGACATTTTAGGAAGGAATCAGGTTCAGACCAATGTCTGGGGCAATGCGGATATAGTCTCGGAAGCCGATCCGGCGAAAGGTCTTCAACGGTACGCGCCATTGGCGCTAATGAATCTGGAGGGAACCGTGGCCCAGGGGGATGTCAGCCGGTCTCTGTTGAGATCATCGCCCTGGCGTGCCGGAGGGGTAAGCACGGACTATTCGGCCATCCTGGATCAGTGGAAACAGAGGGACAATCGTTCTGTCACGCTTATTGAATTGGGGGACTTGCAGCGGTTATATGCTGTTAGATCCTTTTATTCGGAGGAAAGCTTCGCGGCCCAAATGCAGGATGTACTTAAGGAAATGGATTCGTTCATAGGAAATGTTCGCCGGGAGATTGCGGATAAGGAAGATCTGTGGATCTTATCCCCAGTAGTTCATTCGGATGCTGCCAAGAGGAAGCTGACGATGGCTCCATGGATTATGCATCGCAACGATGGCGGAAGGGGGTTGATTTATACGGAGTCCACCCGCCGGGATGGAGTTGCCGTCATGTGGGATCTGACCCCGTCCGTTACCGAGCGGTTAGGTTTGGCCGGAGCTGCGGAATGGACGGGAAAAGCCGTTCAGATCAAGCCGCATGCCGACCCGCTCGCATACCTGCTGGGGGAAATAGGGCGGATGGAGGCGGTTTATCGCGTCAGGCTCCCTTTGTTATCCGTTTTTACGGTATATGAAATTGGGGTGTTATTAATCGGGCTTTATTATGCGTTGTCCCGTAAAAAAGAGGGGCGGCCCTTGGTGCGCGGCCTGTTGTGGTCGATTCCGGCGGCCCCCTTGCTACTGTTTGCCTTGGGCCCCGGGTTGAATGGGACCTTGTCTATCCATGGCCCGAAGCCGGGCGGCGGAGGCTTATCCCTGGCCAGCGCAGAGGGTACGGCGTTATGGAATGCCGCGCAAATAGCGCTGCTGCCGGTTGTTTTGGCAGCCATCAGTCTGTGGCTGGTCCGCAGAAGCCTCTGGGCCGGCTGCACCTGGATCGGCCTCGCCACGGCAGCGGTGCTCATGCTGGACGGCTGGACCGGAGCGAACGTCATGAAACGCTCGGTGCTTGGTTACGATCCGATTATCGGAGCCCGGTTCTATGGAATCGGCAATGAACTAATGGGCGTGCTGGTAGGATCGGCTGTGTTGGGAACGATGGCATGGGCCCAACAGCGGCAGGGCCAGCCCGCGGGTTCCATGCCCGGGTCTGCTTCAGTTGCAGCCGGACGGTCTGGCCGGCCGAAGCGCCTGGCGTCTCCCGCAGCCGCCCGGTCTGGCCGCGCGATCGGCCCGGCAGCTCCCGCAGCCGATCGGTTGTTCCATTGGGGACTGGCGGCTTTGTATGTCGCGCTGCTGATCTATCTGGCTTCTCCGGTCGGCGGGGCTAATGCGGGTGGTGCCATAACGGCGGCAGTGACCTGCGGGGCGGCCTGGTTCGGCCTACGCAGAGGGGAGCGATGGTCCTCACCGCTTTCTGCTTGGCCGGAAAAGAAGCCGCTGCGGGGTGGAGGGCGGGTGCCGAAGACAGGCGCAGGCGCTGTCCGTTATCTGGGCCCTCCCATTCCCTTGCGAAATCTGCCCGTACTTAGACAAACGCCCCGATCCGGGCAGCCGGAGTTAGTTCACACTGACCGGGCATCTATTGAGCGTCAACCCGGGCTGGGACAGTACGTACTAACGGTTTCTGGAGGGGAAGAGTTCGGGCGGACGACGCCCCGGTCCGGAAAGCCGGTGCCAAAACAGCCGGGACATGAGTTCCGGGAGCGTGGGACGAAGCTGCGGACAGCGCTTCTACTGGGACTTCTGCTGGTGGGCGGCATTCTGGTTCTATGGGTGGCCAATGTATGGTTTAAGGGAGGGCAGCATAGTCATATCGGGGATGCCTTTCGGTATTTGGCGGCGGGAGATCTGGCGGAGATCAAGGACATTCTCGTGAGGAAGCTGAAGATGAACGTGCACCTGCTCGGGGCGTCCATCTGGAGCAAAGTGGTTCTGACCTGCGTTCTGGTCATGCTGGCAATCTTGGTGAAGCCGCCGCGGAGATTCCGCAGGTGGAGAAGGCTTTATCCCGCTTTCCTCAACGGCTGGGCAGCCATAACCATCGGAACGGTTACGGCATTCCTCTTCAACGATTCGGGCATTGTCGCTGCGGGGACGATGATGACCTATGCGGCCGTACCCCTGCTGCTTCTTTCCTTGGAAGAGCAGGTGGAGGAGTCGTCCGACGGATGAAAATGCTTCCGCACATTTATTCAATTTTGACTAAGACAAGCGTCATTTTAATCAATTACTTAACGAATCAGTGACCGGCATAGCGATGCCTGCTGGATGATAAAGGAAGGCAAGCTTTTCGCTATTGGGGCCCCCATCAGCTATTGATCCAAAAGCCTCGAAAAAGGGGATAGTCCCTTTTGGACCATCCCCCGACAAGGTGCGCCGCAGACGAACGAATCTCGGCACGTCAAGCCTATTCCATCCATTCTGCCCATTGCTCGTACAGCTGCTCGAGGTGCACTTTTTTCTGTTCCAGGTCGTTGTTCTTCTGCTGTACGAGGACGTAATCGTTAAAGATTTCCGGCTGAGCGAGTTCCGCCTCAAGATCGCTTATCTCCTGCTCGACCTTGGC
Source organism: Paenibacillus sp. SAFN-117 (assembly GCF_051966115.1). Lineage (NCBI taxonomy): Bacteria > Bacillati > Bacillota > Bacilli > Caryophanales > Paenibacillaceae > Paenibacillus > Paenibacillus sp. SAFN-117. Next base: position 32,801 of record NZ_JBQCLK010000011.1, on the reverse strand, counting down.
GATCTCCTGCTCCAGTTGTTCCAGCTTGCGCCTGCGGGTGCGTTCCTCCCGTTTGGCTATTTTATCCGCTTCATAATCGTTCTGTGGTTCAACAGGCTGCTGTCGGCCGCCGTTCGTGGGCTTCTCTTGTTCGCTTTCGGCCTGCAGCTCGGCAAGCTCCTGCTTTTTCTCCATATAGTCGTCATAATTCCCCAAATAACCGGTAATCCCGTCGCGGGACAGCTCGAGAACGCGCTCGGCCATTTTATTCAGAAAGTACCGGTCATGGGAAATAAACAGCAAGGTTCCCTCATAATCGATCAAAGAGGCCTCCAGCACTTCCTTGCTGAACAGATCGAGATGGTTCGTGGGCTCGTCCAGGATTAGGACGTTGGCGTTCAGCAGCATCAGCTTGGCCAGGGAAACCCGTGCTTTTTCCCCTCCGCTTAAGGCGGAAATTTTCTTGAACACATCTTCCCCGCTAAACAAAAAGTTACCAAGCACCGTGCGGATACGGGCCTCTTCCAAATGGGGGAAGGCATTCCATACTTCCTCAAGGACGGTATGATTGGGATTAAGTCCTGACTGGTCCTGATCGTAGAAGCCGATAGTGACGTTGCTCCCCCATTCATAGGTTCCCCGCTCCTGCTTCAGTCGGCCGGTGATGACTTTCAGCAGAGACGATTTGCCGACCCCGTTAGGGCCAATCAGAGCCACGGTCTCTCCCCGATTCAGGTGCAGGGAGACATTCGTGAACAGCTCATGCCCATCGTAAGCAACGGCTATTTGGTCGGCGCGCAGCACTTCCTTGCCGGACGTTCGATCGATTTCGAAGGAGAAGGAGGCTTTCTTTAAATCGCCGAGAGGCTTGTCCATCCGTTCCATTCGTTCCAATGCCTTCCTGCGGCTCTGGGCACGTTTGGTCGTGGAGGCACGGGCAAGATTGCGCCGGACGAAGTCTTCCATTCGGGCGATTTCTTCCTGCTGTTTCTCATAGTGCTTAAGCTGAACGGCATAGTCGGCTGCCTTGATCTCGATATAACGGGAGTAGTTCCCCGTATACCGGCGGGAAGAGTGCCTCTCGATTTCATAGATCGTCTGGACAAGGGCATCGAGGAAATACCGGTCGTGAGAGACGACCAGAATCGAGCCCGGGTAGCCCCGCAGGTAATCCTCAAGCCAGGTTAGTGTAGCGATATCCAAATGGTTGGTGGGCTCATCGAGCATCAGCAAGTCGGGCTCCTGCAGCAGAAGCTTGGCCAAGGCAAGTCTTGTCCGCTGCCCTCCGCTTAAGGTGCTCACCACGGTGTCCGGAGGGAAGTCTCCGAAGCCCATCCCATGTAGAACCCCGCGAATTTTCGCTTCCATTTCATAGCCGCCCTGCTCGCGGAAAGTCTCCGAACGGGCCGCATAACGATTCATGGTTTCTTCATAAAGCTTCTCATTGTTCAGAAGCTCGGGATCAGCCATGCGGACTTCCAGTTCGCGAAGCTCTTGCTCCAGCTCCAGCAGATGAGAGAATACCGTTCTCAGCTCTTCATAGAGGGTCCGTTCCGAGTTCAATCCGCTGTTCTGGGCCAAATAACCGATCCGTGCCTCTTTGGATTTGAACAGTTCCCCGCTGTCATAGGAAAGCTCGCCGGCCAGAATTTGCAGAAGCGTTGATTTGCCCGCTCCGTTCACACCGACCAGGCCGATTCGTTCCCTTTCCGAAATTTGCAGGGAGATGTTGGTGAGCACAGGGCGAACACCGTAATTTTTACATAAATTTGAAGCTTGAAGCAGCATTTATATTAACCTCCGGAATAGATACTTGCATCGGGATAACTACTATCTAGTTTAACTGATGGATGGGCTTCGGACCAGTACCGGAAATCGTCGGTTCAGAAAGCGGGAGGAGTGCCGGATAATCGAAAGAGGGGAGGGTCTTCCAACCAAAAGTGCTTGGCTGCCGCCACGGCCTGTATGTTATTTGACAGTTGATATTGACTGGATAGCGCTCTTTCGGAAACGGCTCCAAAGTAGCTATTCTTCCATATGGCCGTTATGCTACAATTAGTCTACAAGATCAATCGAGGACAAGAGGGGCATGCATATATCATGACCGATATGGACCGGAAACGGCGGCTTCGCCGGGAAGCCGAGGCGCGGCGATCCGGCCTCGCCGAATCCGAGCGCCGTTTGAAATCCGAAAGGATCTGCCAAGAGGCTATCCGGTATTTAACGGAGGAGTCTTCTTTGTTGTCGGAGGGACGGGCATTATTTACTTACCTCCCCTTCCGAACGGAGCTTGATGTTACGCCGATTATAGAATGGGCCTGGAGCCGGCAAATTCCCGTAACCGCTCCGCGATCTAACCCGGTTAGCAAGGAGATGGAGCCGGTCATGATCTCTTCCATGGAGGAAGTAGAGGAGAACGGCCCTTGGGGGATCCGGGAGCCCAAGCCGGATTGCCCGGTATGGACGAAGCTCGACCGGATCGGATGTATTCTTATGCCCGGCCTGGCCTTCGATGCCTGCAGGAGACGGTTGGGGTACGGCGGCGGATTCTATGATCGTTTTCTCTCCCGGTACGGGCGGCAAGGATTGATGATTCCCGTCAGGCTGGCTCTGGCCTTCGATGTGCAGATCATTCCGGAAGTGCCGGAAGAAGAGCACGACTACAGGGTGGACGTTCTGATTACGGAAAGCGCCGTTATCCGCTAACCGACAGTACAGGTGTTGATTGCGGCGCCCGTTATTTATATGATGGAAGAAACCGGTCTTGCCTCTAGGCAACGGCCGGACAGGAAGATCCGAAGCGAAAATCATCAAACAGTTATGGAAGAGGAGGAGCTCTCATGCGCTGGAAAGTGGCTATTCTTACCGCCAGTGATAAAGGATCCAGAGGCGAGAGGGAAGATACCAGCGCCCAGGTTATCCGTGAATTGGTTGAGGAAGAGATGAACGGAGAAATTGTGGAGTACCGAATTGTTCCCGATGAATTGAAGGAGATTATGGCGTCATTGATCGAGATGACCGACTATTATCAAGCGGATCTTATCTTTACGGCAGGCGGCACGGGACTGGGTCCGCGGGATGTCACTCCCGAAGCGACGCTGCAGGTCGTAGACAAGCAGGTTCCCGGCTTGGCGGAGACCATAAGAATGAAGTCGATGCAGAAGTTTCCGGAAGCCATGCTGATGAGAGGTGTGTGCGGGATCCGCGGATCGACTCTAATTATCAATTTGCCGGGACATCCGGAAGGTGTTCATGAGGGAATGAGAGCCATTATCGAACAGCTTCCGGCAGCACTGAATGCTCTCGGCAGGAAGAATAAAGAAATAATGTAGCTTTAGCATATTCTGGTCATGATTTGTTCAATGGACGTTCATATTTTGTTGATTGTACATCCAACAGGGTTGGGGGTATAATAGAATCAATTATTGCGGCAGACGCCCAGGAATGGTTTGTCTGCAGATATGATTGAAAGAACTGCGGATGCTTTAACCGGCATCCCCGGTGCAAGATATAAAGCAGAGAGGAGTTGCAGAGGATGTCAGGAATCGGAACTACTGGAATTATATTGATTATTCTGGTCGCGCTCCTGTTGTTCGGACCGAACAAGCTTCCCGAGCTGGGACGGGCCTTCGGCAGAACGCTTAAGGAATTCAAGAACGGAGCGAAGGATATTATGCCGGACGATGATCAGCCCAAGCGTAAAGAGGTGTATCAGGAAGATACCCAATCTCGCGCTTCCATGTCTGAAGACTCCGATCGCACTCGCGATACGAAAAGACTCCCGGACTGATCCGGGCTGCGGTTTTTCGTGCTGACGCATAAGGTTTAAGTTCAATCGGCCCGGCACTGATTCTGCTGCAGGTCATGAAGGCGGGTTGGACAGCCTCCACAGAGAGAAAGATCGGTTGGTGAAGCTATGCAGGAAGAATCGATGACCCTGGTCGAGCATTTGTCTGAGCTGCGCAGACGCTTGATCTGGGTAATTGTTGTTTTGGTCATCGCGATGATCGGCGGCTTCTTTGCGGCGATTCATCTTTTGGAATATTTTAAATCGGTGCCGCCCGCTTCGGAGATTGAATGGAATGCTTTCTCCCTGTGGGATGGTATCCAGGTTTATATGCAGTTTGCTTTTATTATTGCTCTTATTGTGGTCCTGCCCTTTACTTTGTATCAGATTTGGGCTTTCGTCAGACCCGGCCTGCGGGAAGTGGAAAGAAGGGCTACCCTGAGGTACATCCCGTTTACGGTTGTGATGTTCCTTCTTGGGCTTGCTTTTGCTTATTTTATTGTGTTCAAGATGGCCTTCATGTTTACATCTTCTGTTAACCGGAGCATCGGGTTGACGGAAACCTACGGGATCATACAATATTTTTCTTTCATGTTTAACATTTTGCTGCCGATTTCATTGCTGTTCGAGCTTCCCATCGTCGTCATGTTTCTGACCAAACTGCGAATTCTCACCCCCCCGCGTCTTCGGAAAATGCGCAGATACGCCTATATGATACTTGTGATTGTCGGTACGGTAATTACTCCGCCGGATTTGATTTCCGATATCCTCGTTATCATTCCGCTGATTCTGTTATACGAATTCAGTGTTTTCCTGTCGGGCATGATCTATCGCAAGCAGTTGGAGAGGGACAGGCAGTGGGAAGAAGAATTCGGAGATTGATTCACATAATTGAATGGTATGGAAGCCAGGGAAGGTGCCCTGGCTTTCTTTTGCTTGGATTATAGGAATGAGGTCATTCGGGATGGCCGTAGAAGATTAGCCGATTGCCGAAAGGGTCCGTAACGCTAACCTCTAAAGTACCCCACGGAGTTGTTTCCAGCCCGGGTTTGGCATATGCGTAATTTTTGGACAGCAATCTTTCATGAAAGGCGGCAATGTTCTCAGTTTGAATACGAATAGCAGAGCCCGGACAACAATCCCCATGATGTTCCGAAAGGTGAAGGACGGTTTGGTCACGGGAGACCTGCATGTACAGCGGGGCTCCTTCCTCAAACCGGTGCTCCCAATCCAATTGGAATTCCAGGAAAGAGAGATAGAACTTTTTAGCCTTATTATCTTCAAAGATTCGCAGAATAGGCGTAACCGATGTGAACTTGCCGTTTAAAGAATCCATGAAAAAAGCCTCCTCATTTTCAAGATAAAATCTTCGGCCTCAATCGTATTGTAGCGAACCTAAAGAGGGAAATAAACCGGGTGCGGCATCGTTTGAAAAATGAGGTGGAGCAATGGAAAACGCTTCAAATTTCCTCGGCTGAAGGGCTGAGGCCGCGGAACGTGTTCTTTTTACTCAGAGCGGCAAAAAAATATGAAATTTCCCTCAAAACTACTTGCAAAAGCATTGGAAAATGTTTATGATAAAAAGTGTTATTAGCACTTGAATCGAACGAGTGCTAATTCGGCTACATAGGCCGCTAAAGCAAAAATTAAAGGAGGCTATTTATCCATGATCAAACCGTTAGGCGATCGCGTTGTTATCGAAGCCATTGCTAAGGAGGAAACTACTGCTAGCGGTATTGTTCTGCCCGACACGGCTAAGGAAAAGCCGCAAGAAGGCAAAGTAATTGCAGTAGGCAGCGGTGCGGTGAAAGACGGGGAACGCATTCCTTTGGAAGTTAAAGAAGGAGACCGTGTACTCTTCTCCAAATACGCTGGTACCGAAGTGAAATTCGAAGGCCGCGAGCTACTGATCATGCGTGAAAGCGACATTCTCGCTGTATTAGCTTAAACCTGATAGATATCGATTCGTTTCGACGTTAGAGAAAGTAAATTTTTTGAGTACCTATTGAAATAGGAGGGTTTATAACATGGCCAAAGACATTATGTTTAGCGAAGACGCACGTCGTGCGATGCTCCGTGGTGTAGATGCTTTAGCAAATGCTGTAAAAGTGACTTTGGGTCCTAAAGGGCGCAACGTCGTTCTTGAGAAAAAATTCGGAAGCCCGTTGATCACTAACGACGGCGTGACCATTGCGAAAGAAATCGAGCTGGAAGACGCTTTCGAAAACATGGGAGCTCAATTGGTTAAAGAAGTAGCAACCAAAACTAACGATGTAGCCGGTGACGGAACGACTACCGCTACCGTATTGGCTCAAGCGATGATCCGCGAAGGGCTGAAGAACGTTACTTCCGGCGCTAACCCGATGGTTATCCGCAAAGGAATCGAGAATGCGGTTAAAGCAGCTGTAGAAGAGCTGAAGAAGATCGCCAAGCCGATCGAAGGCAAGAACTCTATCGCTCAAGTTGCCGCTATTTCTTCCGGCGACGAAGAAGTTGGCCAACTGATTGCAGAAGCAATGGAAAAGGTCGGCAACGACGGAGTTATTACCGTTGAAGAATCCAAAGGCTTCGCTACCGAATTGGAAGTCGTGGAAGGAATGCAATTCGACCGCGGTTATATTTCTCCTTACATGATCACGGATACGGACAAGATGGAAGCTGTTCTGGAAGATCCGTACATCCTGATCACTGACAAGAAAATCTCCAACATCCAGGAAGTTCTTCCTGTATTGGAGAAAGTAGTTCAGCAAGGACGTCCGCTGCTGATCATCGCAGAAGACGTGGAAGGCGAAGCTCTGGCTACCCTCGTAGTCAACAGACTGCGCGGTACATTCACTTGCGTAGCTGTTAAAGCTCCTGGCTTCGGAGATCGCCGCAAAGCTATGCTCGGCGACATCGCTGCATTGACCGGCGGTCAAGTGATCACGGAAGAGCTCGGTCTTGAGCTGAAATCGACCGGCATCGAGCAGCTTGGACGTTCCCGTCAAGTTCGTGTTACTAAGGAAAACACGATCATCGTGGACGGTTCCGGCGACAAGAAGGATATCGGAGTTCGTATCCAGCAAATCAGAACCCAATTGGAAGAAACTACTTCCGAATTCGATAAAGAAAAGCTGCAAGAGCGTCTGGCTAAATTGTCCGGCGGCGTAGCTGTCATCAAAGTTGGAGCAGCTACCGAAACCGAACTGAAAGAGCGCAAGCTGCGCATCGAGGACGCCCTGAACTCTACTCGTGCTGCAGTAGAAGAAGGTATCGTATCCGGTGGAGGTACTGCGCTGGTTAACGTATACAATGCTGTAGCAGCTGTAGATGCTTCCGGCGACGAGAAGACTGGTGTAAACATCGTTCTTCGCGCACTGGAAGAGCCGGTACGTACCATCTCCAGCAATGCTGGTCTGGAAGGCTCCGTTATCGTTGAGCGCCTGAAAGGCGAGAAAATCGGCGTAGGCTTCAACGCAGCAACCGGCGAATGGGTGAACATGATCGAAGCAGGAATCGTAGACCCTGCGAAGGTTACCCGCTCCGCACTGCAAAATGCAGCTTCCGTAGCCGCTATGTTCCTGACCACCGAAGCTGTCATTGCCGACAAGCCTGAGAAAGATAAGCCGGCTATGCCTGACATGGGCGGAATGGGTGGCATGGGCGGCATGATGTAAGTCGTTCCGTAAAAACCTTGATACACCAAGGATTGTCACTTAGAATGTGAGCGGAATTATGATTGCGAACCCCCCTCTAATTAATGAGGGGGGATTTTTTTTGCAGCTCTTTATTATTTGTCCACCTTATTCTATGGTATTATTAGGAAAATGTCTTTGGGACAATATAAAAGGTAGTGATTGTAGTGGCCTTATTCCGTACATACCACCCACAGCCGCCTTTGTCGGGTTTTATTAATATTTTTTGGTTATATAAAGGTTACAACCCGCCTCATGAAATGGAGCGTGTATTTCCAGACGGCTCCATTGAAATGATTATCAACTTAGAAGAAAATTTGATTAAAGTATACGATCAAAAGAATCATAATCGGTTCAAAAGCTTCCGTGGAAGCCTGATCTCTGGTCCGAGATCAGAATTCGCCGTAATCGACACAGCCTGCCAAGCGTCAACGATGGGTGTCCATTTTAAGCCTGGCGGTGCTTTCCCATTTCTGAAGTTGCCAGCCAATGAATTGTGCAATGAGCACGTCTCTTTGGAAACACTTTGGGGAATAAAAGCGGACCAAATGCGGGAACAGCTCATTGAAGCTAAAACGCCGCTTGCTAAATTTCAAATTCTCGAACAATATTTAATCAGGATGATGACCGGAGTATCTGAACACCATCCTGCTGTTGTATTCGCAATAAGTAAATTCCAGGACTACCCTAATCAGTGGAAAATTGCTGATGTTACTGCACGTATAGGCCTGAGCTCACGTAGATTTATTCAAGTATTCAAGGAAGAAGTCGGATTGACACCTAAACAATTTAGCCGTATTCAGCGCTTTCAGAATGTGCTCCGTCTCATCGAAGGTGGAGAGCAAGTGAATTGGATAGATATCGCTTTGTCTTGCGGTTATTATGACCAGGCACATTTTATCCACGATTTTCGGTCTTTTTCCGGCATTTGCCCAACAACCTACCAATCGCTTCAAGGTAAACAAAAAAATCATGTTCCGCTTGGTCAATAGGGTCATTTTTTTACAATACAACTCATTCCAATATGACTTAGAATAATTTTGATGAATAGTTCCCAATATTTGACCTGATTTTTTTGGGGATGAAAGCATCCAATTTTTAAGAAATGGAGGAATGTTTAATGACACCTAAAACAAAAGCCATACCAGAGGGTCATCACGCTGTGACACCTTACATGATTATCAAGGATGCAGCCGAAGCCATAACGTTTTACAAAAAGGCATTTGGGGCCACTGAATTGATGCGTATAACAGACGCCAATGGAAAGGTTCGGCATGCGGAGATCAAGATCGGTGATTCGCCAATCATGATCGTTGACGAGTTTCCGGAATATCCGATTATGCAGAGTCCGCAGTCTCTTGGAGGGGCTGCGATGCATATTTTTCTTTATGTTGATGACGTAGATGCACTTTTTGCACAAGCTATTGATGCGGGTGCAAAGGAACTGGAGCCTGTAGAAAATCATGTTGAAGGGGATCGACGCGGAGGAGTAATGGATCCTTTTGGACACATATGGTGGATCGCAACACATATAAAGGATGTGCCCCTTGAGGAACTATAATAACACTACCTTGATTTAAGTTGCTAAGACAACATAATAGAATCCCATCCAATACTACTACGGTTGGTTTGAAATTAATCCGGTTCACCCCTTTAGGAAAATTACCCGAAGGGGTGTTTGTATGTCTAAAGAACCGATTGTGGCACTTTGATTTCTAAAAAAGGTTATCCCACATTTCTTCATTCCTCTTAGCTAAGTAAACTACTTTCTGTGATACAAATTCTAGTCGATTAATGCGGAATGATTCCATTTAGTCCTAAGTGTAGAAATATCCCCCCTGCTCCACCAATTGCCCACAAGGCTGCGTTGGAGTCCATCAATCGCTTCTTAAACCCTACAAATTTTAATTCTTTCTTACTGGGATTGGTTTTATATAAATATAGCAAGACAAGCGAAGGTGGCACCATCGAGATATTATAAACAGCTATGGTAGGCAGCCATATAAGAAAGGGTAATTTATGATAAGTGATCAGCCCTAACATCGCCCAATAAGGTATTGCTTGCGTTACTTCAATTAAAAATGCCGATAAAGCAATGGTGATAACAACCTTGACACTTAAGTTGCTCCCTTGATGAAATATGGATTGGAAAGGTTGACAGTAAGAAAAATAGCAGAGGAAGCAGGTTTAACTATAGGGGGCGTACAATACTATTTTTCCAATCAACAGGAGCTATATGTGTATGCTATGGAGTTATTGTTAAAAAGGGGTGAGGAGAGGATTCATCGTTCTATCCAAGAGGGTGATGACGTATTTAAAGGGGTTATTAAAATGCTCAAGCAATTGATCCCGTTAAAGGACCCTGAACAAAGGATGGAAATTGAAGCGTGGTTCAATTTTGCTGTAATGGCAATGAAAGATGAAAAATTAAGTGAATATAACGAACAAATACGTCAATCAACAAAAGAATTTATGAGATATATGATTGAGGTTCTTGCTAAGAATAATCTTTTAAAAGACCATCTGAACATAGACGAAGAATCGGTCGGCTTATATACTTTTATAGACGGATTAACACTTCAAGCCATTTTTTATCCGTCTCATTTTGATGAAAGCATAGTTGAAACTTACATCGGTAATTATTTGAGTAAGCTATGTTATGATAAATAGAAACTCGGTTTCCTTCTAACTAGCTATAGAAAGATTGGAAGACGTTGAAACGAAGTACAGGGATTTACGTATTTTCTAAGAGGGAATAAATGATATGTTTCCCCAGTGAAGGTGTGAGATAAATGACAAAGAAAACGGTATCCCTATTTGCTTTATCATGTATGCTGTTTATCATCGTAGGACCTTTTGGTGCTTGGATGGTATATAAACAAGCACAACCCCCGGGCCAGTTTTCCAATCAAGTCATTAATCCTGGTGAACCCTTTTCCTCAACTAGACCATCGAAAACCGTAGCAGTGTGGGGGACTCCGGCTAATCTGGATATTCAAGGAGTACAATGTAAATTAGAAGATGAACAGATTAAATTAGAGAAAGAAAGAACAACTGCTGATATCAAAGGAACAGAAACTGTTTTGTTATTTGATGGCGATTATACAGTGTTTGATCGCATGTCCTGTGAGGGTGGAGGATTAGGGCAGATTCATATGTCAACTAGATTTCCAATGGATAAAGCCCGGACGTTCATGATGGCTTTACTTGTCGCGACTCCTATAGTGGGCGGGTTCGGAATCGTTCTATTCAGGCGTACCAGATTATCCAGATAAGGATACCGTTATATAGCCGGAGGGATTTATAAAATTAACATGTAGAAAACAATTATAGAAAGGGCCAAAATCTCTCTATGACAACAAAATCTAAAAGAAATGCTCTTATCGTTATTTCTGTATTCATTTTGCTGTTTCTTCTCAAGGAATTTGTCTGGGACAAATATATCGTCAATCCAACGGAGTGGGACGCTCTGAAAGAGAAATCCGGGCAGCCCGGTACTATGGTGGAGGTTGATGAAGACAATAAATTGGCCGTATTGTATCCCGGGAATGGCTTTCACATTTACCTGGTATCCAAAGGATATTGGGGCTGGTCAATTCATGATGAAATCGCTATTCCAAATGAAAGCAGCGGCGATCCATTTACTGCCCAAATAAAGTCGTTAAAACAAAAAGGAAAAGATAACCTGGATATCATCCTCATCCTCAGTCGGGATAAAGAAATCGATCATTTCATCGCTTTCGATGAAAGTGGCGAGGAGTATCGTTTTAATAGGACGATCAATCGAGAGCAGAATACCTATTTATATTATTCTATTAGGGAAGAAAACGTTCCCGGCAAACTGATTTACGAAGCTTATTCGGCCAACGATAAGTTATTATATAAAGAATAAAAGACAAATCTTCATATAAACTGTCACAGTGTAGTAGAAATATTACTTCTGGGGCAGTTTTTTATTATTCCATTCCCGGATGTTTCCGAAGGTGACCTCACCTATTCGAAGCATCCTTATTTATTTTGCTGGGGTTGGCATCATTAGTTGGTAAGGACAAAAGGCACAGGCTTATTTTTGGCGGCATTTACGAATGAAGGGACTATAACATGATGTAGGGTAATGGCACTAATATTTAACCTCATTTATGAGAACAACGATGCAGGCTTTTAGAACAGTTTTTTTCATACCATGGTTGGTTGTACGAGAATGGGGTAATCCATAAAATAGGTGTAATTATGGAGGATAGGAGAATTAATAGAATGGTAGATATTCATTGCCATATTCTTCCCGGCGTGGATGACGGCTCTCCTTCTCTGGAACATTCATTGCAAATGGCGAGAATGGCGGTGCGGGAAGGTATCGGGACAGTTATTGCAACTCCACATCATGCTAATGGGAAATATGATAACCCGGCAGGCAGGACACAGGAAAATGTAAAGAGGTTGACCGTAGAGCTGAAAAGGCAGGACATTCCGCTGCAGGTTTGTCCGGGCCAGGAAGTGAGGGTGTATTCCGATTTGATCTCGGATATGGATAACGGCAGCCTTTTCACATTGAACGGCTCTCGTTATTTACTGATTGAATTCCCGTCCCACCGTATTCCTCCTTCAATTAAAGAGCTTATTCATGAATTGAAGGTTATGCAAATTACACCGATCCTGGCCCATCCTGAACGCAATAAGGAAATTGCCGAGAACCCTGCCCAACTCTTCGAACTAATAGAATTAGGGGTTCTGTGCCAATTGACCTCCCATTCGATCACTGGCTTATTCGGCCCTGCTATTCGAAACCTGAGCTTGGACATGTGCAGAAGAAACTGGATTCATTTTATTTCTTCAGATGCTCATAACGTAACCCAAAGACCATTTTCCCTGAGAGAGGCCTATGCTGAAATCGATACCGAAATTGGGTCCATGTACTCATCTTATTATCAAAAGAATGCGAAAGCGATCATAGAGAACCAATCGATTTCGATCTGCTCGGAGCCAATTCCGATCAAGAAAAAATGGTACCGGCTCTGGTCCTGAAGTAATATTGTTCCACAAAATTAACTGTGCTAGTATTTGTTGTAATCTGCACAAGTCTCCTAATATATGGTTCGTAATTCGGATTATGGTAGATGGAGGATAAGGAGTTGAAGTTGATGGGTATGAAGAAGAAGATGCTGGTGTCTTCGCTAGCCGCGAGTTTTGTATTAAGCTCGCTGCCTGTGCTGCCGCTCAGCTCACAGGAATGGCCGAATAAGTTGGGAATCCAGAGAGCAGCCGCTTCAGACTTTTCCGAGCTGCCTCTACCAGAGCTGGCGGATAAAATAGCAGACCAGATAAAGGAATTAACCAAGGATTTTACAGAGGAAGAACGACAGGTCATTAAAGAGTTAAGATCAAGATTGGCATCTCTGGACGCAGCCACAGCCAAAGCCTTGGTTGCACCGATCTGGGCCAGGCTGGAATCGAAGGCAGACGATAAGGTCAAATACCCGGACCTGACTCTGGACAACCTGGTTTGGTTGATTCAGAGAATGGCGGCAATTAACGATGAAACATTAATAGAGGATTTGGAAGAGCTGCATCGCGATCCCAAGGCACGCAAAATGTTCAATCAATTGTCTAAAGTGGCCGGCGTACCCGGCATCGGTATGGGAGATTTTCAACAATTCAGGAAGAAGGTCTATGACGAGCTGGAAGCTTTGGTCCGGAAGGAAATTCCTTCGCTGTTCGTAGCAGTGATCGAGGGCAGATTTAAAGAGGAAGCGGACAAGCTGGTGGATCAGGCGATTGAGATCGTGGTACAGCACAAAAGTTTGAAAATAAGCAAATTGCTTAGAGAGCTCAATGTGACCTCGGAAGATTTGAGGAAGACACGGAAATTATTCTCGGGTATTCTTGATCCGGACAACAAAGTACAACTGGCCGTGGCGGGAGTTCTGGCTCGTTCTCAAATCGAATTTGTGCCGCAAACAACGAATAACGGGAAAACATTGACTCCAACATTGAGGCTGTTCGGCTATGAAATTAATAAATTACCATATCTGAGCTGGAAGGTAGTATCCGATAGCGAGATTTACGGGAAGGAAGGACGTTTTATTCTTCCGGATAATGTGGAATCAGCCAAAGCGGACATTGCCGCCACCTTGGAATATAAGAACATGAGTATGCTGATCTATAAGGGCACTATTGAGATGGGGAAGGGGATCGTAAATCCGCCTAATCCTCCGAAGCCTCCTGAGCCACCGAAGCCTCCCCGGCCAGGCGGGGGTAATGGAGGAGGGGGATGGGGGCCGCCAACCCCGCCCATTCACAGGCCGGATGTGAGTAAGGCCATCGAATCGATCTCTAAAGTGATAGCCGGACTCGAATCAGCACAGGGTTCATACACCCGCAATGAAGCCAGGGCGAAAGCCAGAAAAGCGGTGGAGGAAGCGATTCGTGCCGTGGCTGTGGCGAAACTGAACGAAAGCTTAAAGATAGAAAATGGCGTGGCCAAAGCGGATTATGATGTAGAGGACTTAAGGGACCTTCTGGAGGACGTCAAGGCCATCGCAAAAGAAGCTAATGAACAGCTTAAGAAAACAAATCCGGATGCTGGCCCTGCCAAAGTTGTATTCACGCTTGATTTTGGCGAATTGAAAGAGGTATCCAAGGCTGAATTGCCTATCAAGAAGGAGCTTATGGATTTGGCCAAGGAATACGGAATAGATGCGATTGCTGTCCGGATTAACGGCCTTACTGCGACTTTCGATACGGATCAGTTACAGGAGGACACCATTTGGAAAGTGGAAAAGCTGGATCGCCCAGCCACAGCGGCTCATCAAACCTTGGTCTCTGATGTCTATGAGCTGAGTTTTGATGCGGGCGGCAAGCCGCTCACTACGTTTAGTACACCTGTAGAGCTTAGATTTCCGGCTTTCCCGGGCAACCATGATCAAGAGCTCCTTACTCTGGTCAAATTCGATCAGGGCAAGACTTTGGTAAAAGGAGGAATGTATGATCCGGATCAGCAGGCGTTGATCGTGGGCAATAAGGATTTCTCGGTCTATGGAGTGATTGAGAATCATGTTTCCTTCCATGACCTGGATGAAGTCAAACAGTGGGCAGGCCGTCAGATTTCAGTGATTAGTTCTAAAGGAATTGTGGATGGCCGGGCGGAAGGAGAATTTGATCCGCGGGATTTCGTAACACGCGCAGAGTTCGCTAAGATGATTGTTAAAGTGCTGGGTTTGGAGGATTCCACCGCTACGGAATCATTCTCCGATGTCTCTGATCAGGATTGGTTCCAGCCATACGTTGCTGCTGCAGTGAAATACGGTGTCGTCAATGGCCGATCGGAGGACAAGTTCGAGCCTAACGCGTACATTACCCGCGCCGAAATGGCCGCCATGGCTTCCCGGGCGTTGATGGAAGTCAGAGATTATCAGATGACACCTGACATGGAAAAGGCCGCCGAGCTTTTTGTAGATGCCGGTGAAGTCCATTCGACTCTTATGCCCGGAGTATCCCTTGCGGCTTATGAGGGGATTATTATAGGGGAAGAAAATCAGAGGTTCAACCCTAATAATAACTCGACAAGAGCCCAGGCCGCAGTGATGATCTACAGGCTCTTGAATAAGTAAACAGGTCCCGTCGAATAATTCCTCCTCTCCCCCAAGACTGAGAGGAGGAATTTGCTTAAAGGAAGGCAATTTGATTCATTTTACAACCAAGACCCATGGGGGTGGACAACATCAAGAAGCGGAAATGGAAGAAATGGTTAGGATGGTCGGCGGCTTTGCTAATCGTTCTTGCTGTAGGCGGTTATTTCGCCATGGATTATGCGGTCGACCGGATGCTAAGGTCGATCTCGGCGGGACTGGAGCTGGAAGCTGTGTCCCAACCGGGAGGACAGGATAACTCTCCCGACCGTACCTCTGATCCGGCAACGTCTGATTCCAAGGAAGGGGATAAGAATGTTCCGGTGTCGGGAACCCCAGATCCTGAAGACAAGGGCGAGGCGGTCCCTGATCCAACTAGCGGCCCTGATTCTGGTGGCGCTTCTGACTCTGATTCCGGACAACCTCCTTCTTCCGGGGATAAGGAGACTAAGGAAGAGGCTGCCGCTGACAAAGGAAAATATCAGGCCAACATAACTCCGGATAAGGCGTCGAAGGCTCAGGAACAGATTACTTTGCAGGATAAGACGAAGGTGACCTCGGTTCTTCTCAAACGATTGGGCGCCTCAGACATTAAAACGCTGATGGACCTGGCTTCCGGCGGAATGTCGGTGGAGGAGAAGAGGGAAGCGAAGAAGGTGATATTGGAAAAGCTGAGCGAAGAAGAATATGACGAGCTTATAGCGATTGCTGCCAAGCTAGGCCTGAGCCAAGGGAAGTCTTATGAAGACAGCTTGAAAGAATCGTCGTCTAAAGCCAGCAAGTAATTCCCCGACTCTATCTATTGGCGATACAGCTGCAGCATCTAAACTATTGTAAGGAAAGGTGAGACTTGTGAATAAACTGCGTCGAGTCCTTGCGTTGCTATTATCCATCGTACTATTCCTGGGAATGATGACCAGCGCTTCTGCTCAGCAGATCAGTGAAGAAATTCAGGTATATTATGCTCCCCTCAAATTTAAAATGAACGGGGAAAACATGAGGCCTCCAGAAGGGCAAGAGGGCTTTATCTATCTGGGAAGCACCTATGTACCCCTGCGGTTTGTCGCCTACTCTCTGGACAAAGCCGTTCTGTGGGATCAAGAAACCTATACCGTAACTATTCAGGAGCCCAGCAAGCAGGAAAAGGCCATGATTAAAGACTATAAGCTCAATCGGGTGGTCAGAACCCCCGAAGCTGCTTCTAGCGAGCCGGTAAGCCCGACAACGATTTCGGTTTATTTCGAGACAGTGCAATATATCTTTGATGGAAAACAAAAGTGGCCGGAAGAGGGCCTGCCAGGAATGATCTTCGAAGATACGTTGTATGTCCCTATCCGATTCGTCTCGGAATCTCTCGGGCTTGAGGTGAGCTGGGATCAAGACACCTATACAGTAACCATCGGGAAGAAGGAAACACCGAAGAAACCGGATGAGCCTTCGGAACGACCCGAAGATACGCCCGAAGAACAAACGGACGTTCCTAATCCACCGAATAACTCCGGAGAATCAGCAAATCCCGGAACACCTGGATCGGGTGGCAATGGAGGAGGGAACGATGATGGCTCCGGCGATTCAGGCGATGGAACGGCCAAGCCTTCCTATGACAGCATAATCGGAGGGGCGGAGGCTCAAATCGGCAGCTTGCAGAGCAAGGCCGAATCTGAACTAAGTGCTATCATTAATGAATTTAAGCAAACCAAAGACAGCTCCTTAATTACGGAAGGTCAGAACAAGCTAAACGGCTTTGACAACGAATTTAATCAGATCATGAACGACCTGTCCAATGACTTAAGCAGTAATGGATACGACACCAGTGCGGTACAAAAGTATAGAGAGGAATACGAACGAATTAAATCGGAGAAGGAGCAGGAAGTAATTAACGACTTGCTGTCCTCTATGAAGTAAGGGCGAGTAGGGGGATTTAGCCTCTTCGATAGCTGGGAAGAACAAGGGATAAGATCATTTAGCCATTGGAAGTATGCGACTTAGCCTGCACCTGGGACAAATGTGGTAACGGAAGTAAGCAGGGGAGGGCCTACGGCCTTACGTAAAAGGTGTCCCCTCTAAGTCGTTGGAAAGAAAAGCGACTGAAATCATGGAGAAGGAATAAACAGTCCGAGGATACAGTTTTGAAATCGCGCCCGTGGGCGGCATCATTTTCTTGTAACGACGCATAAGACAGGCCATGTAAGCAGGGCATGGCAAAGTAAGCTGGATAAGGAGTACTTAAATCATAACCACCCGTCCAACGGGTGGTTTGCTCTTGGGGTATAACCCCCTGTTGCCAAACTGCGCCTAAAGACGCTAGCCTGACAACAAAGTTGTTCAGGCTCAGTGTAATTTGTCACTTTCACTTACCCGTTAAACGGGTTTATTACTTTTTGCTCCTGTTACTGCTAAACGGATCTTCGTATTCTTTTACACTCAATTTATCTACAGCTTGGTCATGTGCCTCTTGTTCACGAATGTATTTTGCTACGGTTGCTTCATTTAAGCCCACTGTACTCACATAATATCCTTCTGCCCAGAATTTTCGATTTCCATATTTATACTTGAGTTGTGCGTGCTTTTCAAAGATCATTAGCGAACTCTTCCCCTTCAGATATCCCATGAACGATGATACGGATATCTTGGGCGGAATGGCTACCAGCATGTGCACATGATCTGGCATCATATGACCTTCTAGAATCTCCACTCCCTTGTACTTACATAGACGTTTGAAAATTTCAATTAAGTCTTTCCTCACTTGATTATAGATCGCTTTCCGTCTATACTTCGGGGTGAACACAATGTGGTATTTGCACATCCACTTCGTGTGAGCTAGACTGTAGTTCTTGTTTGCCATCTAAGACCATTCCTTTCATTGAGCCTGAACATCTCAATTTTATCGGAATGGTCTTGGTGGTCAAACCCTCGATCCCTCCACCCGCATAGCGGGTGGTTTTTTGTTTCGCGCGTTTCACGCACTCAACTGGCTAAAGCCTAAACAAGAACAAAGCCTCGATACCGAAGTATCGAGGCTTTGTGGTAAGAGAATTAGTTGATGAATCCTGCGTTGTTCAGAAGACGATTCAGCATCGTAGCTGCTTGAGCACGAGTTGCATCGTTTCTAGGAGCAATCGAAGTGTCGGTCATGCCGTCAACGATTCCTGCTTTAACAGCAGCAGCCAGTTCAGCTTGACCCCACACGATGCTGTCCGCATCGGCGAATTTCGCCAACAGGGCATCTTGCTCCGTGCTGGATACTTTCACATCTTTACCGACATAAGCCAGTGCTCTTACAACCATAGCGGCCAGTTCTTCGCGGTTGATTTGGGCATTCGGACGGAAAGTTCCATCTTCGTAGCCATCAACGATTCCGCTTTGAACAGCTGCGTTAACAACTCCTGCGTACCAATCGCCAGATTGTACGTCAGAGAAAGTAGAGGAAGAGCTTGCGCTTGTATCCAGACCTAAAGAGCGAGCGATGATAGCTGCAAATTCAGCACGAGTAATGCTGCGCTCCGGACCGAAGCTTCCATCTTCATAGCCGTCAACAATCAGTTTGTGAGACAGAAGATCAACATAGGACTTAGCCCAGTGGGAAGCTACGTCGTTGAAGCTGATGTCCGTTTCGATTGCTGCGTAAACGCCAGTTCCGTTCCGCTTGATGGTAACTTTAGAGTTATCTCCATCGTTGCTGAATAGGGAAGGAGCGAAAGCCAGTGCGTTGGAGTTGGCAACAACACCGGTTGCTTTGTTGGCATCTGCTTTGCCTTCAAAGTTGATGGAGCTGTTAGTATAAGTGCTGCCGAAGGAAGTAATAGCCTTCGTCTTATCTCCAGCTTCAGCGGTAACTTTGAAGTCGTACGGAGTAGCAAGCAGCTTAGCATTCAGAGCTTTAACTGCATCTTCAATAGCTTTAAGTGCGCTGTCTTTAACTTCTTTCATTTCTACACGGATCCACAGATCCTCAAGCTCTACACCCATCTCTTTAGCCAGATCTTGAAGCTTGAGAGCTTTGATCGGAAGAGTGAAGGAAGTATTCTCGTTGTAGATGGTCAGAGTTTCCCCTTCAACCAGTGCGGAAGCCGGAAGAAGAACAAAATCATTTTGGATTTCCAAAGATGCATTTTTGTTTTCTTTCAGCAGATTAGCCAGTCTGTTAGCGTCAGCTTTACCGTTTAAATCAACGATGCCGCCGATCGGGCCGCCAAAGCCGCCGCCAGGGTAACTACCGCCAGGATTACCGCCAGAGGTTTCTCTGTAAACCCAGTCAGATACTACATCATCGTTATACTTGAGTTTAATCTTAGTGTAGGTCGCATCAGTTATTGTGCCGCTGATGTTAAAATATACAATACCAGTGACATTCCTCGACGTGTCCTTATTGGCGATAATACTTTGAATTTTACCTTTCTCATCATAAACTGCCAAAGTGACGTAATCTTGGTCTTTGAGAGCATCATAATCGACGCCATCAAAATAAACACTGCCGGTTACGTTTCCGTTCGCCTTATATGTAATCGCTCCAAATCCGGATGCAAAAGCAAGCAGCGGAGTAAGAATGGATACGATCATAAGGGTCGCGAGAAGACCGGACATCTTTTTCATAACAGAAGCTTTAAACAAGTTCCTATCTCTCCCTCGCAATTGATTGTTTTTATTAGAAAGCATTGAATAGTTTCACCTCCTTTCAAGCGTAAATTAAAAATATAAAAAGTATCATTATCAGTTTAAAAGTATAGCATCTTTTCACACCAAATGGTAGTTTCTGAGAAACAATTGATATATCGATTCAATCAAATTTTGTATTTAGCAGCTCTTCAAGTTTTTTAGCCTCTTGAGGGTTTGCGATGAAGAGCTTCTCTTTCAAGCTGTCCTCCGATTTCCCTTGTTTATGCAGAGCTGCAAGGTACCACCTGGCGATAGTCTGAGCCAACGAATCCTCTAAGTTATCAGTGATTCCATGTTTCAATGCCGATTCCGCATTAGAGTAGTCACCCTTGATATAATATATCTGCCCCGCATATAAAGCAATAGCTGGGGTCACATTAAATTCTCTCCCCTGAAGCTGTCCTTCCGGCAGAGATTCTAAATGCTTCACTTTGGCAAGAACAACATTATATAGTTCGATGGCCTCATTCCAATATTGGTCGGTCTGTGCAATATTTTTATCCGACCTGGACTGATTCCCCAACTCGTACAAAATATACACCAGGGATTGATACATATCGATATCCCACGGGAAAATTTCTATCCCTTCTATATTGACGCTGTGAGCCTCCAAAAAGTTTCTCTGTTCCATGAAAAAATTTAATTGGAATAATATCCCCAACCGATGGTACGGCTCCGCTTTCCTAAAATCCTTAATAAGCTGAACGGCTTCTTGTTCCAATGAAGGATCTTTTATTTGTCGGAACACCTGCATCAAAATATCCTGCTTTAGATCAACGTAATCCGGATGATTAGGCTGCATTGACAAGGCTTTGTCCACCGTAGCAATAACCTCTGTATATGGCTTCGCTTGCTGTGCTTCCGCAATGGCCTGGTGATAATAGGTATTCCCGGAAAGGAGCCTGATTGACATGGTGATAAAGACAATGGCTGTAACAAGCGTTCCCCCGGAAATTATTTTCGGCAGATAACTTTCCCATTTGCTTAATCGATTTGTGAATGGCGCTGCTATCGTGTCAAAACTGGACACAAGTCCACCTAAGCATATAAAAACGACAATAGCAAGGTACGCATAACTCAGATTGAAATCGATAACGCTATGAATAAGCAATGAGATCAAAATAATGAGATATAGGACCCTGGTATCTTTCGTATCCTTGTCGCTTTTAAAGTAGATTCTGCAATAGTTATATAAAACTAACCCAAGTAAAACGGCAAAAATGAGAAACCCGAAAATTCCGACTTCAACAAGATATTGTAGGAAGAAGTTGTGAGCTTGTTTGCTCGTGTAAGGATTGTTTTGATATTTCTCATAAAGTGCTGCCCAGCCGCCGCCGCCAGCTCCGAAAACAGGATAATCTTTGACCAATTTCAACGAATCAGCATAGAAAGTTCCTCTCTCCAATACACTATGCTGTTGAAAATTGATATTGTCTATCCTTATTCTAATATTTTCGGGCAGAAGCTTGGTGATCCCAGTATCCGTAAATAGAATGACAACAGCTATGGTTCCTAGGATTACAGCCCCAACCGGCAAAATGACTGGTGCATATCGCAGCTTGATTTTTTCCTGTATTGTTTTTTCTAACACTGGGGATAGATAACGATTCAACAATGTGACAAGAACCGAAACAATAATCGAGGCCACTGCAAGAATTCCCCAGCCTTTGAGCGATAAACTCGGGCTGAAATTATTTTGTAAGCTCGAACCGATTTCTGTAATGTTTCCAATAGTCAGTAATACGGCTACAGCGGATATTCCCAGGTATAAAAGCAGCTTGATCTGTCTTTCCACGGAAAAAAACAAAAGCAGCACCAGGAGCACGACAGGTAATATAACCAATCCTCCGCGGGAGAGGGTTAGCATGAAAGAAACAAGGATTGGAACCAGCATTAGAGAATGCAAAGCAACAGGATACCATTTGCGTGATCTGAAAATGAAAAGCATACACCCAAAGAGTAGAGCTATTAAATAGGCAGAATAAGTATTAGCGTATTGAAATACGGAAGTAAGTCTCAGGCCGTTGGAATCACTCATCACCGCATGTTTATAGGCGGGTAATCCTTTTAGGCTCGTGAAAAGTTCAGCAATTCCATTAGCAATTTTAAGATTGCCAAGCCAATTGAGCATACCGAAAATAACTATTAAATATCCGGATATTAATAAAGTATATTGCAGAATATTATTTCCAAGCCGGTTATTAGTAACATAAATGGCTAAAATAAAAAATGTTGCATACATCATATGCATGTACAGCATGTTGGCACCATAATAATGAGATGCGGCACCAATTAAAGAGATTAAAAAACTTAACGGAACCAACCAAATGTAAAGTACAAAAAAATCTCGTAAATTGCGATACTTATAGTTGAAAAATAAGTAAAAAGAAGTAATTAGCAATAAAATAGATGACCAAACAAAGGACGAATAGATAGGCCGATCGAAGTCCATGTTATAGCCATTAAACAGCCCCCTTTGAAACGGGGCCCACAGTAAAAATAAAACTGCAATGGCAATTAACGACCAGAATAAAATGGAATGAGAGTCATTTGTTGCTAATGTACTTGATGAGGAGGATTTTCCTTTTGCTTTATGTTTCATTATCGAGTACTCCCTTTTTAAACGTAATTCTACAATATTTTATCACAGGTAGAAGGGGGAGTGAAACTAATTCTCCGATGGTCGAAATTTAATCCAATATGTTGTAGGCCGGATCTAGAGGCATAGTTGAAGGGTTAGGATTCAGATTTTAAAACTGCAAAAATTTAAACAAACATTCTTTTCGCTTTGATTGGTATGTCTGAAAATATTTAACTGATAATCTAACATCAGGCTGTTCATATCAATGGAGCAAGGTTATAATGGTTATTTATAGAAAATTTCTATAGAAGCCGTCTAATCACGGAAATAAGGGGAGGGCTTCTCATATTAATTGTGGATATAGGAAAAGATTTGAGTAAATGACAACTACAGTGCTAAAAAGGCTTTGATGGCTAGCGTTTTTTTGTTTATAAGTGCTTCTAAACTATGACATTTTCTAAATACTGATTTTTGTGTTTAACGAGTTAGCATCCACTGGCCTTTAGGCTTTCATTTTACAATTATTTGCATAGTTCGTAATGATCAATTTAATGATACGCTGCTCCACATTTCCCGCTGTTCATGCTATTCGATTGACATTAGCAAACGTTGGACAAGTATCGTCTTGTCCTAGGAAAAATTACATTATAGCAAGACAAACAGCGTTTGGTATAATAGGGTATTATGTAAAGAGAGAAAGGTGCATTTAAGGATGAAAGCTTACTTGAGTGAAATATTAAAAAGAAAAGATTTAATTGCATATTTAGTTAAATCGGGACTAAAGGCAGAACATCGAAATAGTTTTCTTGGTTATTTTTGGTGGTTGCTTGATCCATTACTTGGCGCACTTGTTTATTATTTTCTAATTGTAATCGTATTAGGAAGAGGAGGAGAGAATTTCGCGGTATATCTTGTCATAGGACAAGTAGCATGGAGGTGGACAAGTTCAGCAGTTAGCAGCTCCACTAGAGCAATATTACAATATTCTTCTATCATACAACAAGTAAATTTACCGAAGGTTATTTTTCCTATTACGAGAACCTTATCCCAATTAATTAACTTTATGTTTGGTTTAATAGTTGTCGCGTTGTTTCTAGTGGCATTTGGAATTATTCCGCAAGCAAACATACTATATTTACCCTTAATAGTTATTGTGCAATTGCTATTCTTAATGACGATTAGTATATTAGTATCCTATATTTCAGTCTTTATAAGAGATATTGGTAATGTTACTTCCCATATTTTGCGTATATGGTTTTATGCTTCCCCCGTTATTTGGGAAGGAAGTCGTCTTCCTGAAGCTTATAGATGGATAGAAACGTTTAACCCGATGTCTTACATTCTTAATGGGTACCGTAATATTCTTATGTATGGACAAGCACCCAATATTGCTGTTTTGCTTATGATTGGATTTTTATGCTTACTGGCAACGGCAGCTTTAATATACTATTACAGTCATAATGAACATAAAATTATTAAAGCCCTTTAAAGGAGATATCCAATAGTTATGAATAAATATGATAAAATAAATTTTAGTAATGGTGGCAGAGAAGTTATAATTCGGGCTCAACATCTTGGAATCTCCTATATGTCAGGTTATCGATCTATTGATTATAAATCTAGAGTGTATAACTTCTTATTAAGAAAAACTGAAGGGAAAGACCGCCGTCAAATTTGGCCTTTAAGAAATATTAATTTTGAAGGATATAAAGGTGAAATATTAGGTGTAATTGGATCAAATGGGTCTGGCAAGACAACGTTATGCAAATTAATAGCTGGGATTGTAAAGCCTGACGAAGGTAGCATTATTGTAGACGGTCGAGTCACTGCGTTGTTTTCGTTAGCTATGGGTTTTAATAAGGAGATGACAGGGAGGGAGAACATATATCTAAATGGGACAATGCTAGGTTTTGGAAAAAAGAAGATTAGAGAATTTATAGAAGATATACATAATTTTTCAGGGATTGGTGAATTTTTCGATCAACCTGTTAAGTTTTATTCAAGTGGGATGAAAGCCAGATTGGGATTTAGCGTTGCAGCATTTACCGAACCAGAGATAC
The DNA here is from genome assembly GCF_051966115.1 of Paenibacillus sp. SAFN-117. NCBI lineage: Bacteria > Bacillati > Bacillota > Bacilli > Caryophanales > Paenibacillaceae > Paenibacillus > Paenibacillus sp. SAFN-117. Next base: position 8,439 of record NZ_JBQCLK010000011.1, on the reverse strand, counting down.
TTATATTGGATGAGGCATTAAATACGGGAGATTTGGCTTTTAGCGAAAAAGCCTCAATAAAAATGCGGGAGCTAGTAACAAAGGCTAAAATGGTTGTTCTTGTTACACATAGTCTTAACTACGCAAAGGAAAATTGTGATCGTTTAATATGGATTGATAAAGGGGTCATTCGAGAAATCGGAGAACCTGGAGATATTGTAAGTCATTACGAACAAACAGTGAAAGAAAAAAAACACAAAAAAAATAAGCACGGACTTGTATTGCAACAAATAGTCACAAAGAAAACAGATCAAACAATTATAAATGCACAGAATATAAGTGTTTCATACAAATTAGGTAAAAACTTATTCTGGGCATTAAAAAATGTCAGTTTTAAAATAAATGAGGGTGAAGTCGTAGGTATTATCGGACACAATGGGGCTGGAAAAAGCACATTATGCAAAATACTTACGAATATACTGTTACCTGATCATGGAGATTTGCAAATTGAAGGTGAGACTACATCGTTGCTTGGTTACGGAACAGGGTTTAATGGAGAGCTATGTGGCAAAGATAATGTTTATCTAAACGGTATGTTATTAGGTATTTCAAAAAAGACGATAGATCAATATTACACTAATATTATTGATTTTTCAGAGATTGGTGGAGCTATAGATAAACCTGTTAAGCAATATTCAAGCGGTATGAAGTCTAGGCTTGGTTTTAGTGTAGCGGCCTTTCTAAATCCAGATGTGTTTATTATTGATGAGGCATTATCAGCAGGGGATATGGCGTTTAATCAAAAAGCTTCTGAGAAGATACAGGAAATGATCTCCAAAGCAAAGGCAGTCATTGTTGTGTCCCACAGTATGGGTTTTATTGAAAAAGTATGCACTAGGGCAATTTGGTTGGACAAGGGAGAAATTATTTTTGATGGTCCAACCAAAGAAGTTGTCAAAAAATATAAAACAGTTACAAAAAGTAAATTGAAGACTTCTCTATAAACAACAGAATTATAGATTGCAGTCTTGAGGGATGGATGTGAGCAGGATATTTTATGAAAGTATTGCATAAATTGATACAAAATGCTGCCGCTAGAAAGTTAATAAGCTTTATTACAGCTTTTATATATGAGAGATTGACGGATACTCAAATAGAGACGTTGAAAAAGAAAATGTCTATCAAACATAAGGAATTTATTAAAAAAATTCTGCATTCAGAGGATTATTTTTCCGTCCATCATGTCAAACAATTGATTACGAAGTTACTTAACCTTGGCTTCACAGAGAAAGCGCTAGAAGATTTAGAGATTATGGCGGCGGATTACTCCAAACCCAAATTACAAAAAGCCTCCGCATGGGAGTTGTCACTTTATTATGCTGATCAACGAACAAATGAAGGTGCTGCTAAATGCTTGGAATTTCTAGACATAGCTATGAATGGCGACGAAACTCCTAAACGATTGAGACAAGCCACAATAATTAAAGCCGAATGTCTTGCGAGAATAGGCAAATTAACTGAAGCGCAAAAAATATTATTTCAAATGATCGAGAAAGATTCTCATCCTGATCTCCTGTTTGCTGCTGCAAATCTTGAAGACGATATCGAGGTAAGAATTAAATGGATAAATAAAGTATTTGAACATAACGGATTGAACAAAGTGCAACTCTCCCGAGAACTACCTCGACTAAGTACTTATGATTCTTTAAGTACTAATAATTTATTAGGAGTTCATAAGATAGATAAAAATAAGCCAAAGGTTACCGTTATTATGCCTGTTTATAATGCGGGCAAATTCATTGATACTGCAATTAATTCTGTCTTGGCTCAAACGTGGAATAACTTAGAAATTATAATAATTGATGACTGTAGCGAGGATAATACTGTAGAATTAATTAAGCAGCATGCAAAAAACGATCATAGAATACAATTGATGCATACTGGGAAGAATAGCGGGGCATACATGGCAAGAAATATAGGCCTAAAAGCAGCTACTGGGGAATTTATAACTTGCCACGATGCAGATGATTGGTCTCATCCAGAGAAAATAGAGAAGCAGGTAATTTATTTAATAGAACATCCCTCAGTATTAGGTACTATATCATTACAATGTAGATTATCCGAAGATCTTTTTTTTCATCGAAGAAATTGTCAGCGAGGATATTTGTCACCTAATATATCTTCTCTATTATTCCGTAGAATTCCTGTACTTGATTCCGTTGGCTATTGGGATAGTGTACGTTTTGGTGGAGATGGAGAGTTTATTCGCCGCATTAAAAAGATATTTGGTGAAAAGTCCATCAAGACACTGGACATAGGCCCATTATCTTTTCCACGAGTATCAGCTAATTCGTTAACTGAAAATGGTGCATTTGGTTATTATGGGTATTTGTTTGGAGCAAGAAAAGAATATGTCGAAGCGTTTACTCACTATCATAATAAAGGAGAGTCCCTTTATTATTCTTTTCCACTGGGAAAACGCCCTTTTGCAGTTCCTTTACCAATGATGCCTGATCGAAATGATAATGATACTTCAAAACGAAATCATTTTGATGTAATAATTGCTTCCGATTTCAGACTTACTGGCGGTACAACATCTTCTAATATTGAAGAAATCAAAGCGCAAAAAAATGCTGGTTTAAGTACTGGACTTATTCAAATATCACGTTATACAGGAGATGCAAATACACCAATCAATGATAAAGTTCGTCAATTAATAGACGGTAATCATGTGCGGATGATCGTTTTTGGTGAGAAAGTTTCCTGTGATGTGCTTATTATCAGGCACCCGCCTATATTACAAGAAAAACAACGATATATTCCTGATGTCGTGGCAAAGAAAATTAAAGTAATAATTAATCAAACTCCTAAAATTGACTATGGGTTAGATGGAGAGACTGTATATGATATAAAACGTTGCAAAGAAAACCTAGAACAGTATTTTGGAAATAAGGCTATTTGGTATCCCATAGGTCCAGCATTAAGGAAAACGCTCGAACAAAATCATATGGACGAACTTAAAACGATAGATTTATCTAATGAAGATTGGTTCAACATAGTTAATATAAATGAATGGAGGCGAAATAAGTTTCCAGAAAATCACCCGAAAATCCGGATAGGAAGACATTCGAGAGACCAATATGTGAAATGGCCCTCAGATCCAGAAATGTTAATGACCATTTATCCTGATTCCGAAGATTATGAGATTTGCGTACTGGGGGGAGCAAAAATACCAGAACAAACTCTTGGTAAGTTGCCCCGAAATTGGAACGTGCTTGAATTTGGTGATCAGCATCCTAAGGATTTTTTGGCAGGCCTTGATATTTTTGTTTATTACATTCACCCCGATTGCATTGAATCCTTTGGTCGAGTCATTATAGAAGCAATGGCAGTCGGAGTACCAGTAATATTACCGCATAGTTATCATGAATTATTTGGAGAGGCGGCTATATATGCGGAACCAAATGAAGTGCAAAAATACATTCAAATGCTAATGAATGACCGTACTTTTTACAAAGAGCAAGTTGAGTTAGCTTATCGTTATGTGGATCAGAAGTTTGGGTATGGCAAACATATATCAAGATTAACAAAATAGTCAAGGTTGCAATTGATGGAACGGAGTGTGATTTAAAACTATGAAGGAAGAAGAAATAAACACCCAACAACTGTCTAATCAAATGAACCCTTACTCAAGAGGTGCGACTGGTGGACAAATTCACATTGAATTTTTATTAGCTGAAAACAAGAGACTTATTAGAGAAAGAAATTACTATAAAAGAAAATATCGCGAAATAGAGAATAGTAAATCATGGAGATATACAAGAGTTCTTAGAAGTATCATTCATAAGTGTAAAGTACTATTGAAATTGCAAGACACAACTGAAAAAGGTAATCAATCAAAAATTAAGGGTAAAAATAAAAAAAAGAACAGACAAGTGAAACTAATTAACCACATTAGGGGAAAATTATATAGTTTAGGATTTAGTGAACGCCCTTGGGAAGAATTAAAAGAATTGGCATTTAAATCTCCAATCCAAACTATCAGACAAAGTGCTGCCTGGGAGTTAGCACTTTGGTATGCAGATATTAGGACAAAAGAAGCTGCAAAAAATTGTTTAGAATTACTTGAAATGACAATGAAAGATAAGACGGAGACAAACTATTTGCGTGAATATGCGATACTTTCGGCGGAGTGTCATGAAATATTAGACAATATAGAAGAAGCGCGTACTATAATATTAAATGCGATCACAATTGAAAAACATCCTGATCTATATGTGGCTGCAGCGAATTATGAAGAAAGTTTAAATGAAAGATTGAAATGGATAAATAAAATAATGGATATGTACGATCTTTCGCATGTGGAATTTGATAATTCTATTAGTAATAGTTCAATATACGATGGATTAAAATGTATCAAGAGAGATAAAACGACATTTAATGAGCATACATCTAATCCAACTGTAACGGTTATTATTCCGGTTTATAATGCAGAGAATGTTATTGAGACGGCGATTAATTCAGTATTAAATCAAACATGGAGCAATCTTGAGGTAATTGTAGTTGATGATTGTAGTACCGATAACACGGTAAGGATTATTGAAAAATACGCTGAAAGAGATGGAAGGATTCGTCTAATAAAAGCACATACAAATGGAGGAACATATGTAGCACGTAATCTAGGGTTAAAAGCTGCATCAGGTGAATATGTTACTTGTCATGATGCTGATGACTGGTCACATTCACAAAAAATAGAACGACAAGTACTACATTTATTGGATAATCCACAGTTAATCGGAAATACAACAAGTCAATTTCGTGCAACTGAAGACTTTAAATTTCCTCGCAGGAATAGCCAAAGATTCTATATATCACCTAATTTATCTTCCCTTATGTTTAGGCGTATTCCAGTGATGGAAGCTTTAGGATTTTGGGATAGTGTTAGGTTTGGAGGTGACGGTGAACTACTACGTAGAATTCGAAAGGTTTTTGGCGATAAAGCAGTTGTTAATCTAGATGGTCCACTATCGTTTCCAAGACTTCGAAATGATTCGCTGACTGGCAGTAGCAAGTTCGGATTCCAAGGTCATTATTTTGGGGCGAGAAAAGAATATGTTGAGGCTTTTACTTCGTATCATTCAAGTGGAGGAAATTTAAAGTATCCGTTTCCTCAAGAAAAACGCATTTTTCCAGTTCCCTATCCAATGTTACATAATCGAATTGTGGGGGAAAATAGGCATTTTGATGTAATTATTGTATCAGATTTTAGACTTCCTGGGGGAACTACATCTTCGAACATAGAAGAAATCAAAGCTCAAAAAAAAGCAGGATTAAAGACAGGATTAATTCAAATGTCTAGGTACACTACTTCTAGTATCAAAGGAATTAATCAAAAAATTAGAGACTTAATAGATGGAGATCAAGTTCAAATGCTAGTTTATGGTGAGACGGTATATTGTGATAATTTAATAATAAGGCATCCACCAATACTTCAAGAAAAACAAGAGTATATACCGAACGTAGTAGCAAAGAACATCTCTATCATAATTAATCAAACTCCATTGAAAGATTATGGAGACAAGAATAGTGAAGTGGCTTTTGACATTATTCATTCAAATCAACGTGTAATTGACTATTTTGGACATGAAGGTATTTGGTATCCAATTGGGCCTCAAGTCAGAAAAACTCTTATGGAGCAGCATTTAACAGAAATTAATAAGATTAATCTTTCTACAAGTGATTGGGTGAATATTATAGATGTAAATGAATGGAAACGAAAGAAGAGGCCGGATAAAAAATCAAAAATACGTATTGGTAGACATTCTAGAGATATGTATGTCAAATGGCCGCCAGACCCCAATCAGTTATTAGAAATTTATCCGAATTCAGATGAGTATGAAATACATGTTCTTGGTGGGGCGAAAACGCCCGAAGAGACTTTAGGGGAATTACCCCCCAATTGGCGAGTCTATCAATTTGGGGAAATGTCCCCAACAGAATTTTTGAAAGATATTGATGTTTTCGTTTATTATACTCATCCTGATTGTATTGAAGCGTTTGGAAGAGTTATATTTGAAGCCATGTCCGCGGGTGTTCCCGTTATAATTCCGTATAGTTACAAGGAATTATTTGGGAACTCAGCTATTTATGCGGAACCTTCAGAGGTGCAAAAAAAGGTTCAACTGTTAATGTCAGATCCGAATTATTACAACACGCAGGTAGAGATCGCCTTAAACTATGTAGAAGAAAATTTTGGGTATACAAAGCATATAAATAGATTGAAATTAAGACAATTACAAAAATCTATGTAGAATTAGAGGGGATAGACATGAAAGACGTTTTATTACAGAAAATAGAAAATAGAAGTATAGTGGTAGGTGTTATTGGCATGGGATATGTCGGTTTACCACTTGCAATTGCATTTGCTCGATCTGGTATAAAAGTGGTTGGATTCGATATTGACCCAGATAAAATTCAGAAGATAAATAGTGGTATAAGTTACTTTAAACATATACCATCAAAACTATTAAAAGAGGCTACCAATGAGAATAAGTTAACAGCTTCGACAGACTTTGCAGATATTAGATACGTGGATGCAGTTATCATGTGTGTGCCTACTCCACTTAATCAATTTAGAGAGCCTGACTTGTCTTATGTTATTAATACAATTCAATCTATTTTACCTTATATACGTTCGGGACAAGTAGTCAGTTTAGAAAGTACTACCTATCCTGGAACGACGGAAGAAGAGTTGCTTACAAGAATCGAAAGCAGGGGCTTCAAAGTGGGTGAAGACTTCTTTCTTATATACTCTCCAGAGCGTGAAGATCCAGGAAATCCAAATTTTTCAACAAGTACAATTCCTAAGGTTGTAGGAGGAACAACAAAGTCATGTTTAGATGTAGGGGTTGCATTGTATGGGAATATTATTGAAAAGGTAATCCCTTTGAGTTCGACAAAAGCTGCTGAATTAACGAAATTACTTGAAAATATATATCGATCTGTAAATATTGGATTGGTTAATGAGATGAAAATGATAGCTGATAAGATGGAAATAGATATATGGGAAGTAATAGACGCTGCGGCAACCAAGCCATTTGGATTTACTCCATTTTATCCGGGGCCAGGACTTGGAGGCCATTGTATTCCAATTGATCCATTTTATTTGACATGGAAAGCAAAAGAGTATGGAATAAGTACAAAGTTTATCGAATTATCGGGTGAAATCAATACCAAGATGCCAGAATGGGTAGTTCAGAAAGTTATTGATGGTTTGAACGATAATGAAAGATCATTAAAAAATTCAAATGTTCTTGTTATTGGTTTGGCCTATAAGAAAAATATTGATGATGTAAGAGAATCGCCATCTGTTGAACTAATGGAACAACTTAGAAAGAAAGGGGCTAATATATTTTACTCTGATCCATATGTCCCCCATTTTCCAAAAATGCGAGATTATAAATTTGATTTAAGTTCTTTGGATATTACTAAAGAAAACTTAACACTTATGGACTGTGTGATTATCAGTACGAATCATGACGATGTGGATTATGACTTAATATTAAAACATAGCAAGTTAATTGTAGATACAAGGGGGGTATATAGAAAAAACTATATGAATGTCATTAAAGCATAAATTTTGTTGCTTGGATAAATAGGTATAAGAAGTATTGGGATGTGTTGAGTCCAAATGAGCAGTAATGTCGAAGACACGTATAAGAAAGCTGTATTTTCAAAATTGGGAGTTCAAAGGAACTCTATTTATACCTAAATATATCAAGGGTTGGTATACCTTCATTATTCTTCAATTGTTTTTGCGCTATCAGTATACATCTACAAGGTGGTACTTATCATAGTCTGAGTCTATCAGAAGACTAGGATTGTGTATATGTGAAGATTCTAGTATGTCTTTTATGCTTTTCATCGTACGGGGTTTTGTTCTTTCTTCTTTACCTATTTTATGTGTCCGCTTCAATGTTTATGCGGTTATCTTTATCTTCTACCTTGAAAATCTAGATATGCATAAAGTAACTTTTTAGACAATACGAAACTAGACCCTTTGCCAAATAAGGGACTTGGAAAAATTAGGTATGTATCAAATTTAGGCCGATTGTTCGATGTTGATTCTGATTCCCAATGACTCTAAACGTTTAATTGCTTGCTTAATTACGATGTCTCTTCGCCTTTGATCATAAAAATCGGCACCGAGTTCGATATAGTTTTCTTTCCGCGTTAAGAGATGATAGGCTATGGTTAAAATAGTATGCCCTACTGCTACTGCAGCGCGATTTTTCCCCCTACGGGAAGCAATACGTTGGTACTGGGCAGATAAATAAGTGTTCTTTGTTCTTGCAGCAGAACGAGCAGCTTCTACTAGGGTGGATCGAAGCTTTTTGTTACCCTTTCGTGTTCGACCGGACTTGCGCTTTCCAGCGCTTTCGTTATTGCCTGGAGCCATCC
>NZ_JBQCLK010000010.1:0-151654 GCF_051966115.1 Paenibacillus sp. SAFN-117 | reverse complement strand
GATTGGGTTACTTTTCCTGTATGCACCTTTAACCTTTATTCCCATGAATTTTTCGACAAGAACTTTTCACTGTCCAGTATACATGGTTATTTTTTTATGGTGCGGACTCCGGAATTAGGGGGCCTAGCCGATAGTGCATCTTTTTGCCTGTTAAAGTAGAGATTTAGAGATTTGGAAAGAGAATTCATGTATTTTCGCAGGCTTTTCTTTCGAACATCTCCATTCGCTTCATAATTGATGTATTATCGCAGCAATTTAGGTTCGCCCAATGGCCCAAGATGTGTTCCTCTGAGTAGGGGCTCACTTTAGAACCGTTCATTTGATTGCTGCCACAACATGATTGAGAATGTTCTGATGCAGCGATTCCGCCGTAATCCACGGCCCTCCCGCATTGATTCGCGGAATTTGCCATGGGTCGGTTTGCTGCGTAACCATGCCCTCTTCAACGGTAAAAGCGTATCGGATTCCTTCCTCCTTGATTAATTGGATCGCAAGCTCATCATAGATTCCATACGGATAAGCCAAGGAATCGATAGTTTTGGGATAGCTCTGATTCAGCGAGTCGATGCAGGTTCGAGTATCCTTCTTAATGCGCTCTTTATATTCGCCTTCCGTCTCTTGAACGCCATCCTTTCCTATTATTCTAGCAATCATCAACGCTTCTCCCGATTCCGATTTGCGGTGGAGGGCGTGCGAATGGCATTGGAAGTCAATGTCTGCGGCTGCGGATGCGATGTCTTCCACTTGGCGATGACTCAGATACGGGATATTTCCGCCCGACGGATTATCCAGAAATTCAGTAATTACAAAATTAATTGCGGGAATATTCTTTTCTTTAAGCAGAGGATAAACATGGTCGAAGAAGCTTTCGTATCCATCATCAACGGTAACTAATACAGCATTGTCGGGTATGGAGCCGCCTTCTAAAAACTGTTTGAATTGTTGCGAAGAGATAAAATTGTAGCCCTTTCCTATTAAGTAGTCCAAATGGCTGGAAAATAGCTCTGTTGGAATGGTGGCAAGGCTTTGATCCACATCGTGGACATGATGATACATCAATACGGCGACCTGGTCCCGATACCATAGGGCTCCGGTATTTTCCTTAGCGCTTATGCCTGCAAAAATAATTGCATAACCCAGAACGAGCAAGATTACTGTCTTGACTACTATTTTTCCCATCTTGTCCCCCTGTTATTAGGAATGATATATACATAGACTTACGAATAATGGGAAAAGTTTCAAAAAACGACAAAATTTAATATTATGTTTGCGCATTGTTCGATAGGTGTCTTGAGAACGAGATGGCCACATACAATAAAATACTGTAGCCGTATAGTTAGGGTGGGGCTCCTTCCAGATGAAAAGGAGGGGGAAGAGGAGGGCTGTTCGGGTGAGGCGTATGATCAAGCAGGGATCTTTTAACATGGCCCTATTTTGGCGTTTCTTCACCAGCTATTTTATCTTGATCCTCATTCCCGCCATCGTTGCGTGTACCTTTACCTACTTCTTCATAGTTCGTCTGATCGAAGACGATGCGGAGAAGCTGAATAACGTCACTATGCGGAATTTTGCAGACCAGACGGACCGTACATTTTCTTCGTTGAAGACAAATATGATCAATCTGCTCAGCACCCCCAATCTGGTCAGCTTTCTTCAGGTAGCCGGCGACTCCCCCGATAACCAGCAGCGCAACGAGCTCGTCCATTCCTTGATGGAGCAGCTCAACAAGATCGATTCGGGCGGGTTGATGTACAGCGCCTATCTGTTTTTTGTCCATGAGGACCTCGTCATTGATTTCCAGACATACACCGGCAAGGAGTTTTATTTTCAACATTATTATCCTCTGGAGCCTGCCGAGAAGTCGGCTCTGTTCTCCTATTTCTCCGATAAACAAATGATGCTCTTCACCGAACCCCATACGATGTACCAGAAGCCTCTGTTTACGAATCAAGTCCTGTCCTCGTACTCTCATATTTCCGTCTTGATGAGCTATCCGTTCAATACCCGCTCCCCGGAGGTCTATCTCGTCGTTAATTTGAATGAGGACAAACTGCGCGAGCATATTGGCATCACCGAAAGATGGGTGACGGGCACGGCTATTCTGGACAGCTCAGGGCGGGTGATTAGCCAGACTGGTTCCATGAGACTGGACGCAGACTCTTGGTCTGACATCCTGCAAGCCAGCCAAGAAGGCTCCCTGTTCGTTAACGAAGACGGGCAGGCGGTGTCCGTCATGAGGTCGCATTTCAAGGATGACTGGTATTACGTCAGCCTCATCGATTTGCAGACGCTGCTGCAGCCGGCGCGCTGGATCAGCAGGGTCAGCTTCGTCTTTCTCGGTTTCGTGCTCGTATTGGGCAGTCTTGTATCCTATTATTTGAGCCGGAGGCTGTATACCCCGATCCTGGAGATCAAAACCGGCCTCGAATCGCACCATAAAGCTGCCGAACCGAAACCATGGTTTCCGGTGAAGGGGAATGACCTCGATGTCATCAAGCAGTTCTCCGGATTGCTGATTTCCGAGAATAAAGAGCTGTCCAGGCTGGTGGGCGGAATGTTCCCAATAGTGCAGGAGCACTTTATGACCAAAATCCTGCTGGGAGAATACCGGGACGGATTGTCCATTGAATATTACGCCAGGGAGATTGACTTCCCTTATCCGTCGCAGGCCGTCCGGACCGTGCTATGTATCGAAATCCAGTATTACGCCTCCGTTCTGGATCAGTTGTCGGAAACGTCCCGGTCGTTCCTGATGGCCGAGCTGAAGGAGAACATCCGCAAGCGGATGCCCGTTGCCGTATGGCTCTGCCAAACCCGGGCCGACTTGTTGGCCTGCGTCGTGCATAGCGAGCCCGCGAAGCCCTTCGGTCCGAAGGAAGCGGCTCAGATCCTGCAGACGATTCTTGTACAGCCCTATTACAAAGCGACCATCGGAATCGGCAAGACGGTCGACACGATAGAAGATCTGCATATTTCCTACGCTCATGCCCTGGCTATGCTCCGGTATAAGGGACTCCGTTCCGAGGTCGAAATTTACAGCCCGGACAATGCCCGGGATGATCGTGCGGCTTGGGACAGCTTCCTGTCTGTGCAGGAGGTGAACAAAATTTTTAACCGGTTCAAAACACGCGATTACCCCGAACTGCTGCAGGCGGTATACGAGCTGCTGGAGGAGGGCGTGAGGAAGAACGCTACCGCTTTTCAGGTAAAATACTTGTGCTCCGATGTGTTAAATACGTGGATAAGAGCGGTCGAGACGGAGCGCAACGAGTTCGGCATCCCTTTCTACTCCGGATTATTCGTCAAGCTGGACCGCTGCGTAACCTGGGAAGAGATCCGGGACTGCTTCCGGGAAACCCACGCGCTGTTGTTCCTTGCCGAGAAGCCGGATGCCCGAAGAGGGCAGCTTGCGGAAATTCTCGAGTATATTCATGAACACTGCGGAGAAGAATTGTCCATCGAACGATTCGCCGAGCGAATGGGCATGTCGGCCGGCCACTTCAGCCGTACGTTCAAGGAAGAGGTTGGCGAGAAATATGTAGAGTATATCGCCAAGGTCCGCCTGGCCAAGGCGAAGCGGCTTTTGCTGGAGACGGATATGAAAATCGACGAGATTGCCGAGCAGGTCGGCTATTGGGGGCGAAATTCGTTCATTCGAATCTTCCGCAGATATGAAGGAACTACTCCGGCGAAATACCGGTCGATCCATCGAAAATAAAGGTGCGAAAGAAGAGACTCCGTTTTTTCGTGAGTCTCCTTTTTTCTATGCGGCTTGTCGGCAAAAAAAAAGCGACCCGGCAAAATTGAGCGCTTTACGCACGGCTTGCCCGCTCCGTATAGTAAAGCCACAACAACGATCAGACGGTGCCGCGAAATGAGGTGCCGCAGCAACCAATAAAATGAAAACGTTCCCGTAAGGAGGTGGGGATGATTGGCAGATCAAGCAGAAAACCGCGGAACCGCCGATGCCGCAGTACTGCCCGGAGCGAAGGGCAAGAAGCCGCCGCATTTATGGCTGATGCTGAAGAAGCACAAGGCACTGTATTTTCTGATGCTTCCCGGCATCCTGTATTACATCATTTTTAAATACTTGCCCATGTACGGCATCATTATCGCTTTCCAGGATTTTTCGATAGGCCGGGGAATATTCGGCAGCAAATTTGTCGGTTTCAAGCATTTTATCGAGTTCTTCTACTACACCCCGGATTCCTGGAAGCTCATCCGCAACACGATCATGCTGAATATTTACGATCTGCTGTTCCATTTTCCGGCGCCGATTGTGCTGGCCCTTCTGTTCCATGAAATTAAAAATAAAGCGTTCAAAAAGTTCGTGCAAAGTGTCAGTTATATGCCGCATTTTCTGTCCACGGTCGTTATCGCGGGGATTATCGTCATGTTTCTGTCCCCGTCCACGGGCATCATCAATTTTATTCTGGTGAAGGTGTTCGGCATGGAACCGATTATGTTCCTGGGCTTGCCGGAATGGTTTCGTACCGTATATATCGGCTCGGAAATCTGGCAGAAGGTCGGCTGGGGAACGATCCTGTATTTGGCGGCGATTGCCGGAGTCGACCCGACCTTATATGAAGCGGCCAAGATCGATGGGGCCAACCGCTTCCAGCAAATGCGCCACGTTACCTTCGTCGGGATGATCCCCGTCATGATCATTCTGTTCGTTCTGAATCTCGGGCATTTCATGGAGGTAGGATTTCAGAAAATTCTGCTGCTGTACAATCCGATGAACTATGAAACCTCGGATGTTATCAATACCTTTGTCTACCGCAGAGGGATTCTGGACGCCGACTTCAGCTTCGCTACGGCGGTCGGGTTGTTCCAGTCGGCCATCGGCTTCGTTCTGGTCGTCTTCGCAAACCGGATAGCCAGAAAACATTCGGAGACCAGTCTATGGTAACGAGCGGGGAGGGAACGGGATGAAAATCAGGGAAAGCCTGGCCTCCAGGCTGTTTGACGCCTTCAATACCGTGATCATGATTGGCCTGGTTATCGTGATGGTGTATCCGATGATTTTTGTATTCTCCGCCTCCATCAGCGAGAATGCCATGGTGGTGAGCGGACAGGTGCTGCTGTGGCCCAAGTCCTTGACCTTGGCTGCTTACGAAAGAGTGGTGTTCAATCCGGATCTGTGGGTGAGCTATTGGAATACGATTCGCTATACCTTCGTTCATACGGTGCTGACGTTGATGGCGACTTCCGCCATGGCGTACCCGCTCGCCAAGAAATGGCTTCCCGGACGCAGAGTGATCCTGCTGATGGCGGCCTTCACCCTGCTCTTCAGCGGAGGGCTCATTCCGACCTTCCTCGTCGTTCAGAAGCTCGGCCTGCTGAATACGATCTGGGCCATCGTGCTTCCTTCGCTAATCAGCACCTGGCATCTGTTTATTATGCGGACTTTCTTCGAAGCGCTTCCCGAAGAGCTGGAGGATGCCGCCACGATCGACGGCTGCGGGACGATTCAGGTGCTGCTGCGGATTGTTCTCCCGCTGTCGCTTCCGGTGCTGGCCACGATCGGGTTATATACCGCCGTTAACCAGTGGAACGCGTTTTTTGACGCGCTGATTTATCTCAACGACCGCAGCATGTATCCTCTGCAAATCATGCTCCGCAACATTCTGATCGCCGGCTCCAACGTGCAGGGCGAAGGAGACATGAGCCATATGGAAACGATGAAGTACGCCATGATCATTATCGCTACTTTGCCGATCTTGTGCATTTATCCGTTTATCCAAAAATACTTTATTCAAGGCAGCATGATCGGGGGGATCAAAGGGTGACCGCTTCGGCAAGCGGTAAGCAGAAGCGCGAGAGTACAGGAAGTCTTCTGTGCCTGCGGTGACGGGAAGTCCGGTCTCAAGTATGAATAATCACTTACCGGACCTTCTGACCAAAACCTAAATAAAGAGGAGGCGAGCAAGGTGAACAAAAGAACGTTAGCGATTACGCTCTCCACCGTTATGCTTGGCGGGCTGGCGGCAGGCTGCAGTGGAGGCAAGGGAGGGACGGCAGCCGAGACGCCCGGCGGAGCGGAAGGCCCGGGTCCGAAGCCGATCACCTTCACATGGCTGGTCTATGACCGGACAGAGGGGCGGGTCCGGGACGACTGGGAAATTTTCAAGGAAATTGAAGCCAAAACCGGGGTTAAGGTCGAATTTCAGGTTGTCAGTCAGGAGGGGATCAATGAAAAGAAACAGATTATGATCGCGACGAATTCCGTCACCGATTTTATTCAGGTAAGCACCCAGGAAGGCAGGGAGCACGGTCCGGAGAAGGTGTTCCTCAATTTGAAGGATTATCTGGATATTGCCCCCAATCTGAAAAAGTTCTATGACGATTTCCCGGAAGCGAAAGCGTTGGCCACCGGACCGGATGGCGGAATTTATACTGTGCCGGTGCTGGAGGGAGACCCCGAGGGCAAAGGCTTCAACTTCGTCTGGATGGCCCGCAAGGATTTGATAGACAAATATGGGTTGAAGCCGCCCGAAAGTCTGGATGAGTTCTACGAATTTCTGAAAGCGTTGAAGGAGAAGCATCCGGATTCCTATCCGCTCACGGCCAACTCACCGATCGGGGATACCGGGCTGTACACAGTGTTCGGCAGAGCCTTCACCGGCATTCAAGGCTTCTTCAATCTCCTCCCGGACGAGGAAAAATACGCCTTCGCCCCATACCACGAAGGGTATAAGGATGCCCTCATTTATTTGAATAAGCTGTATGCCGAAAAGCTGCTGGATCCCGAGTATTCGCTGCTGACCGGGGCCCAGTGGGAGGAGCGGATACTGTCCGGGAAATCTCTCGTCACTTATTTCTGGAAAGCGGATATTGATCCGTTAACCGAGAAAGGACGCACGGCCAGCGGAAGCCAGGAGTATGAGCTCGATGCGATTCCGCAATTCGCCGCCGACGGAATCAAGAACTATCAATATTCGCGTTCGCTCGTGGGAGGCAGCGGCCGGGCGATATCCGCCAAAGTCAAGGATAAGGAAGCGGCGGTCAAGTTCCTGGATTATCTGGTAAGCGAAGAAGGTTCCAATTATCTCTCACTCGGGATTCTCGGCAAAACGTATACGATTGAAGACGGAAAACCAAGGTTCATGGAGGAATTCGGGAACAGCCCGTATGTCCCTCTGCGCCGTGACTATGGGGTCTGGTATGATCATATTTCCCTCAATAATGCCAAAGCCCGGGCCGCGTGGGAGAGCGGCTTGAACGAGAAGAGCAAAGCCATTAACGCCAGATACGAGAAATATATCATTCCAGCGCCTAAAGCGATTGTCAAGACGGAGGAAGAGATGGAGCTGGAGAAGTCGAAGCTGAACAACCTGAACAAATATTTGGAGCAGAAGATTACGGAGTTCGTCACCGGGAAAACCCCGATTAACGACGACACCTACCAGCAATTTCTCGATCAGGCCAAGAAGCTGGGCGCCGACGAGCTGCTTGAAATGTACAATACGGCATACCAGCGAACCTATGGCTCCAAGTAAGCAACTGGTGTGATGGCCCGGTAGGTGGAGAGAGGACCTCGCATTTTGAACAGCCCAGGGAAAGACGTCCCGTGGAAGCGTAGAGGTCTCCCACTCCAATAAGTTGAACAGCCTTGGTAGGAGTGACGGCCGGAGGAGGGGGCCTCGAATTTGAACAGTCCCGGGAAAGACGTCCTGTGGAAGCGTAGAGGTCTCCCTCTTGAATAGGTTGAACAGCCCTGGTAGGAATGACGGCCGGAGGAGGGGGCCTCCTTTTCGACCACGCTGATGGACACTTATGCCTAAGACCTGGTCGGCTCGAAGGTGGTCTTTATCGACCGCGTTCTAACGGAAACGTAGGACCTTAATCGGCTCAAGATTGCCTTTTCGACCGGCTAACGGACTCCAATGACCTTATTCGCAAAAAACAGGGCGGAAATACGAGATATTCTATGAAATAAGTGCATCTGTTTCCGTTACCCCAAGGATAAACGGCTATCGCCGTCCTTAGGACGGGCGCGTTTACCGATGAAATATAAGAACAGGTATAGATGAAAACTTATACTTTCTTATATTTAAAAAAAACGTCCTATTTTAACGAAATAGGGTCTCTCAGGTCCGTTACCGTTTTATTATTGGGGACCTAGGCAAAAATAGATCATTTTGCAAAGGAGCTTAGCATATGGCGGAGAATTACAAGGTCATCGATGCCGATGTCCATAATGAACAGAACGATGCCGATCTTGTTCCTTATCTGCCGGAGCCGTGGAAGAGCAGGGTGGCCCGCAGCGGCGTAGGCTACTCGTACTCCGGCTACTATTCTCCCGTCGGTGTGATGCGGAGGGACTCGATCCCTCCAGGCGGCGGCAAGGCGGGCTCGGATCCGGAGCTCATGATCAAGCAATTGATAGAGCCCTACAATGTCGAGTATGCGATTTTGACGGGCGTGGTCTATAATATCTCGACCACACATGATCCGGATTTTGCCGCCGCTATATGCTCCGCTTACAACGACTACCTCATTGCGGAATGGCTGGGCAAGCACCGAGCCTTCAAGGGGGCTGCAGCCGTAGCTACCCAGGACCCGCAGCTTGCGGCCAGGGAGATCGACCGGATCGGCGGGCATCCCGATATCGTCGAAGTCATCATTTCCAGTGCGGCCCGCTCGCCTCTGGGACAGCGGCAATACCACCCGATCTACGAAGCGGCGGAGAGGAACGGGCTGCCTGTCGCCCTTCATCCGGGTGCGGAAGGAGCGGGCGGGGCTACCGCGCCGACTGCTGCAGGGTATCCGACGTGGTACATCGAATGGCATACATGCTTGTCGCAGATGTTCATGGCCCATCTGGTCAGCATGGTGTGCGAAGGAGTATTCGAGAAATTTCCCGGCCTGAAGGTTGTCCTCATTGAAGGAGGAATGGCCTGGCTGCCGCATGTCATGTGGCGGCTGGACAAAAACTACAAGGCATTGCGCTCCCAGGTGCCGTGGCTGAAGAAGCTGCCCAGCCAGTATATTCGCGAGCACTGCTATCTGACGACCCAGCCTATCGAAGAGCCGGATAATCCGCAGCATCTGGTCGACCTGCTGAACATGGTCGACGCCGAGAATATGATTCTCTACTCAAGCGATTATCCGCATTGGGATTTCGATCCGCCTTCCGCCGTCCTCCGCAAGTTAAGCCCGGATGCAAGAAGGAAGGTACTATACGAAAATGCCAAGCAGCTTTACAAGCTTTAGTATAGCGGGAAGATCGAAGGACCGGCAGCAGTCTGGGAGACTCGGGAGACTTGGGAGACAGATTTTCTTGTCATGAGACAGCAGCTTTTGTACGACAAGCAGCAGCGGTTTCACGGTATGCAATGGACCAGCTTGGCTCCAACCAGAGGTAAAACCGATTTGATTCTATCCGGACGGAGGGGGAAAATGGCGGTACATTATGTATTGAACGAAGGAGATGTGCCGGAGGGCGGGCATGTCATCGTTAACATAGGGGGCCGCGAGATCGGCGTTTATCTAATCGACGGTCAATACTATGCATTGTACAACTACTGCCCCCACCAGGGAGCGCCCCTGTGCAGGGGAATCGTGTGCGGAACGACGATGCCGTCAAGAGTCTATCAATACGAATTCGGCAAATCCGGCGAGATTGTCCGCTGTCCATGGCACGGCTGGGAATTCGAGATCAAAACCGGGAAATCCCTGATCGACGATAAAATCCGCGCCAAAAGCTACCCTATCGAAATTCAAGACGGAAAAATCGGGATTGTGCTGAAGTAGGGTGTAAAAGGGATAAAGAGGTCTCTGAAGTCATCAAGATCGTCAATGACTGAGGGACTTCTTCTTTTCGGTTTGGCCACCATACGGAAAAAGGAAAGTGAGTCGTTTAAAAAGCGATTGATAAAGCAAGATTAGGATTGAAGTGTTCAGCCGCCTAGGATTGGGCGGTTTTCCTATTGTTTAATAACATTTTGCACGGTAACCACACCGTTCCGAAGGGCAGAGATTATTGTATTATTTTATTAAATCGAGGAGAAGGGATTACTGACAAAATATCGAATATATCAACGTCATATTGTTTGTGGAACTTATTGGAACCGAAAAATTTGTTAACACCTCGGCGGAATGCCGCATTGATATAGCTCTTAACCAGAGAACCCATTTTACCAATTGTCCAGAAAAGGAGGGATGCCTTTGAACACGAAAAAATTGGCCCGTTTGATAGGAGTGCCTCCACAGGAAGCCGACGAATGGGCGGGGCAGTCGCAGCCTTTCAGGCAGAGAATTCTGGAGGAAGCGGCTCAGCCTTTCAACACCGAAGCGTTCCATTCCCTGGTTCAGGAATTGTCCCCGGTGGAGAAGCGAAATATGGCCAGGCAGCTGGAGCTGCCGCTCACCGCCTCCCCCAGAAGAGCTTTTCCGGATGCCGTGTTTTACAAGCTTCTGCTTTCCAAATTGCGGCAAACGTCAGGGAAGCAAAAGCTGTTGACGGCCATTCTGCTTACTGTAATGGACCTCTACGAGGAAGCAGGGGATTACGTGGAGGAGTTCCTTGAGGCCCAAGAAGCAAAAATAAAACAGTACGGGCATTGGCATTACTATTGGGCCCTGCGTCTGCACCCGGAACGTACCGAGGAGACGGAGGAACGGCTGCAGCAGCTTGCCGCCGTCAAGGAGGTTCAAGCGGGGAGGACGGAACCGGCTCCACAGCCTGATACAGCTAATGATGAGGCTTGCCGCTCTTTCATCGATCCCGGCAAGCATGCCGCTGTAGAACGAAGGCTGAAGCGGGAATCGGACCTCCGGCTTAAAGCCGAGCAGGAATCCGATCATTTGCGCAAACAATTACGCGTGAAGGAAAGATGGGCGGAACGGCTTAGCGAAGAAAAACAGAAACTATCGGCGGAAGCCTCCGCTTCACAGGAGGAAGTGTTACGCCTGCAAGCTTTGCTGGCGGAGCAGAGGCTGCGTAACGAGGTGCTGGGCAGCGAAAAAATGGAGCTTCTTTCCCGGCTTCGCGCGCTGGAAAGCTCGCTGGCGGGATATCAGGAAAGTGCCGCGGCGGCGGAACGGGAGCTGAAGCAGGCGAAGCACCGTTTGCTGGAATTCAAGCAGCGGTCGGCGGACCCCCGCGAGCTGGCGGAAAGGCTGGCTGCCGGACTCACTCAGGAAGCGGAACAATGGTGCCGGAAGCTGGGACAGCCCCTTCCGGACCGGAGCAGCGGCGCGGCTATTCGCCGTCATATTCGCTCTTTATTCGATATGATCGACTCCCTGGAGCGATACCTGCATGAAGAAGGCCCTATGTCTTCCCAGTCTGCCGTTATGAACCCGAAGAAGGATGCGGTACCTACGGCGGTTTACTCCCCGGCTTCGGAAGAAGGAAAGGAAGAGGCCCTATCGCTGGAAGAGTCGGCTCCTTCCCGGGAAGAAACCGCAGCATGGTTTGGCGGCACCTTTTATAGGCGGGATCATGGCGGTTATATTGTGCTGGAGCATGGAGAAGTGTTTAATATTACGGAATCCATGGTTCATCATTATCGTTTGGAGCATGAGGCGGAGGTCAGATGCAGGCCATATGAACAGGAATCCGGCGTTATTCATTATGAAATCGAGCTGCTGCTGCAAGGGGACGATACCTACGCTCCGATTAACCAGTTCAGCGGGTATGTGGAGCTGGGGGAGCATTTTACATTCTACTGTGTGGATATGAACAACCCGGAGAACCGCTACCCGATTCACTATCGCGATGTGGAAGTACAGGGTCCTTCGGATGGTGATCCCTGTTTGTTCAATGTAGCTGTGGACGGGCATTACGCCCGGCTTTCCAAGCTCTATCGAAAGTCGTCCCAAGGAGACGAAGGGATAAAGAAAAAACTGGATCGGCAGAAGCAGGCCTCATGGACGGCGAAAACGGATAAAAGCAAGCCGGAGCCTTTCCTGACAGGCTGCAAAATTGTCATTATTGGCGGACAGGCCAAATGGTTTGAATCGGTCGTATCGGAGACCGGGGCCGAGCTCGTTCATGATAATGGGGACAGTCCTGAGCGAATCCATGCCGATTTGCGCCGCGCCCAGGCCCTGTTCATGCTGATTACCGCGACTTCCCACCGAGCGACCTGGAGCTGCGTGGAGATTGCCAAGCAGTGCCGCATTCCGCATTATATCATTCAGGGCTCGAAATCCAATTTACGCACACTTCTGTGGGAAAATAAAGAGGCGATTCAACGGACAGCGACAGCGGCCCATTCATAATAAGGAAAATTAAAGGGGGGAATCCGCCCAAATCCGCCGGATAACGGGAGTTTCGGATTCGCCGGCAAAGGACAGATGATAGACATCCGGATTGGACATGGCTTCCCATTCCGAATAGCCGATCCGGCTGTCATAAGATTTCAGAAGCAGAGACAGCAGATTCCCATGGGAAACGACCACGGCATTTTTGTATGGACCATCAAGGATTTCCCTGATTACGGTAACGGCACGGCCTATCGCCTCGTTACCGGACTCCCCGCCTTCGTAGCTTAAGTCCAGATCATCGTAGGTTTTGCGAAGCATATCACGCCACTCCGAATGATTCTTTCCCGACAACACTCTTTCGGTTAAACGTGAATCCAGCTTGATTTCCAGCCCCCGGCGGACGGCAAACGGCTCTATAGTCCGGAACGCTCTTTCATACGGACTGGAAATAATATAATCGATAGATTTATCGGAGAAAAAATCAGCGAGCTTGTCGGCTTGCTCCAATCCGGTATCTGTCAGCCCGGCATCCGTCCCGATGGATAACCCTACCAGCTTACACAAACTTCTTGACGCTACCAAAAGAAGGCGAAAGACGGTCAAATGTGCAGGTCTTTTTCACAAAATGGGGCCATTTCGCTAAAAATCGCTCCAAAGACGTGCACTATTGCTCTAGAATCAGGTATGCGACGACTTTTCTCCAAAAAGACGTGCATTATCGCTCTAGAATTAGGTACTTCTTCGTTGACGGCCCGGTAAATTATGGAGACTCTCGTTGCAAACTCTCATTTGAGGAGAATGATCCCGGGTCCTGACGGTTAGTAAAGCATCCGTAATTTTCGAGCGCCGGGCTTCCCAAAAATTCCGTTCTGCGGCCAGGATCAAAGGCTTTCGGGTGACGGCTGGACAACCTTCCGTTAATCTTTTATTGTAGAATTCAATCATTACCATGGAAAGGTAGCCTGCCATGACGACATCATCATTGCCTATCGAAAAAGTGCTGCCGGAGCTGAAGGAGAAGCTGCGGCTTAATCCCAATGCCGTCCTCCTGGCCGATCCGGGGGCCGGGAAGACGACTCGCGTTCCCTTGGCTTTATTGGACGAGCCTTGGCTCAAGGGGCGCCGTATTCTTATGCTGGAACCGCGCCGCTTGGCTGCCCGGGCGGCTGCACAATATATGTCGGCCACTCTTGGAGAGCCGGTGGGCCTGACGGTAGGGTATCGGGTCAGACTGGATACGCGGGTAGGCCCGGAGACGAGGATAGAGGTTATAACGGAAGGGGTTCTGACCCGTCTTCTCCAGGAAGATCCGTCTCTGGAGGATGTGGGGCTGGTCATCTTCGATGAATTTCATGAGCGCAGCCTGCACGCTGATTTGGGGCTCGCGCTCTGTTTGCAATCGCAGGCGATCCTTCGCGAAGATTTGAAAATATTGGTCATGTCGGCAACTCTGGATGCCGAAGCGATAGCCCGGCTGCTGGAGGATGCGCCGGTAGTGGCCAGTGAAGGAAGGGCCTATCCCGTGGAAACCCGTTATTTGCCGCAACGGCCGGAAGGATCGATAGAAGCGGCTGTGACGAGAAGTATAGTTAAGGCGCTGCAGGACGAACCGGGCGATCTGCTTGTGTTTCTGCCGGGGGCCGGCGAAATTCGGCGAG
The DNA here is from genome assembly GCF_051966115.1 of Paenibacillus sp. SAFN-117. Classification (NCBI taxonomy): domain Bacteria; kingdom Bacillati; phylum Bacillota; class Bacilli; order Caryophanales; family Paenibacillaceae; genus Paenibacillus; species Paenibacillus sp. SAFN-117. The sequence continues at coordinate 137,777 of NZ_JBQCLK010000010.1, read as the reverse complement.
TGGCGGAGAGGCTGGAAGAGCAAGGTATGGCGCGAACTGTCCGCATTGCTCCGCTATACGGAGGGCTGTCGGCGGAGGAGCAGGACCGGGCGATCGCCCCTTGTCCGCCGGGAGAGCGCAAGGTCGTGCTGGCGACGTCCATTGCCGAGACCAGTCTGACGGTCGAGGGAGTGCGCGTTGTCGTGGACAGCGGGCTGATGCGCGTTCCCCGGTTCTCGCCGCGCACGGGAATGACGAGGCTCGAGACCGTGCCGGTGTCGAGGGCGTCCGCCGACCAGCGCCGGGGGCGTGCGGGCCGTCAGGGGCCGGGAGTGTGCTACCGTCTGTGGACGGAAGAGAACAACCGGCGGCTGGCACCGCAGAGCCTGCCGGAGATGCTCGAGGCGGACCTCGCTCCGCTGGCGCTCGAGCTCGCCGTGTGGGGCGCCGACCCGCAGGAGCTGCGCTGGCTGGACGCCCCGCCCGCCGGGGCTCTGGCTCAGGCGCGGGAGCTGCTCGGCCAGCTTGGAGCGCTGAGCGAAGACGGGGCCGTCACCCCGCACGGGAAGCGAATGGCCGAGCTTGGGCTCCACCCGCGGCTCGCGCATATGGTCCTCCAAGCGATTCCGCTCGGCCTGGGGGACCTGGCCTGCGAGCTGGCGGCGCTGCTGAGCGAGCGCGATCCGCTGCGCGGCCGTCAAGCCGCGGCCGATGCGGACGTGCGCCTCAGGGTGGAGGCGCTGCGCGCCGCCGACGCCTCCGGCGGGCCCGGGCGACCGGGCCAAGCGGCCGCGGTGCATGGCCGAAGCGCGGCTCAGGCGCACGGCTACGGCGCGGACCCGGCCGCTTGCCGGCGGATCGCCGCCGAGGCCAGCCGCTGGAAGCGCACGCTCGGCCTGCCCGCTTCCGGGCCGGGGCGCGAAGGCAGCGCCGGCGGGCCGCCCGCTGCGGAGCCGGGTCGGGGAAGCGATATCGATGCCAGCGGATTGCTGCTGGCGTTCGCCTATCCCGACCGCATCGCGCAGCGGAAGGCAGGCGGCCGCTTCCTGCTGGCCAGCGGCCGCGGAGCCGCGTTCGCCGCCCCGCAGCCGCTCGGCCAGGAGCCCTGGCTGGTCGTGGCCGAGCTGGACGACCAGGGGGCGGATGGCCGCATCGGCCTGGCTGCGCCGGTGGAGCTAAGCGACCTGAAGCAACGATTCGCCGAGCGGATCGTTGTGGAGGAATCGGTCGCTTGGGACCGCTCGGCGCAGGCGGTGCGGGCGAGGCGGCGCGAGCGGCTGGGCGCGTTGGTGCTGCAGGATGCGCCGCTGGCCGACCCGGACCCGGAGGCCGCCTTGCAGGCTCTGCTGCAGGGAATCGCCGCGGAAGGGCTGGCGATCCTGCCGTGGTCCAGGGCGGCCCGGCGGCTCCAGCAGCGTCTGTGCTTCGTGCAGCGCCATGACCCGGGCTGGCCGGACGTATGCGACGCGGCGCTCGGCGCTGACCTGGCCGGCTGGCTCGGCCCGCATTTGTACGGCCTGAAGAGCCGGGAGGAGCTGCAGCGGCTCGACCTGGCGGCCATCCTGGAGGCGATGCTCTCCTGGGAGCGGCGCCGGGAATTGGACGAGCTGGCCCCGACCCATATCGTCGTTCCCAGCGGTTCGCGCATTCCCGTCGATTACAGCGATCCCGCTTCCCCCGTGCTGGCCGTCCGGCTTCAGGAGCTGTTCGGGCTTGCGGAGACGCCTCGCATCATGCGGGGAAGAATCGCATTGACGCTGCATCTGTTATCGCCGGCTCAGCGCCCGGTACAGGTGACGCAGGATCTGGCCAGCTTCTGGCAAAACGCATACTTCGAGGTGAAAAAAGACCTCAAAGGCCGCTATCCGAAGCACTATTGGCCCGACGACCCGCGCAGCGCCGTCCCGACTAACCGTACCCGCCCCCGGAATCAGGGGAATTAGCGAATATTCGGGATGCGCTTTCCCCCCCCCGGCACGCTTGATAACGCTGACCGAAGAAGGAGAAGAGCGGCGAGTAGTCCTTGGTCCGGGGAAAGGGTCCATATTGACGCTGGGGATAAGGATACCCAATCGATCTGTTTTCACAAGGGGAAGGGACATATGGGCAGGATCCTCCCGGATCGTTTGCCGGTTTGTCCCGCTCTATTTTTTTGAATAATGGGAGGCATCGCGTTCTTAATTTGGGCTGTCCATATACGTATTGCCTTGTTTACAGCTCATACATTTTCTCGATTTACGCTCTAAGGAGGCAACATAGCTATGATCCGATTTGCAGTGATTGGAACCAACTGGATTACCGACAGCTTCATCCAAGCCGCCCGTGAGACCGGTCTGGTGGACTTGACTGCCGTCTATTCACGGACGGAAGAGCGGGCCCGAGAGTATGCCGCCAAGCACGGCATCCCGAATCGATTTACCGATTTAGAAAAAATGGCCGCCAGCGATGAATTCGACGCTGTCTATATCGCGAGCCCGACCTCTTGTCACGCGGAACAGGCCATTCTTTGCATGGAACACGGCAAGCATGTTTTGTGCGAAAAACCGATAGCCTCCCACGCCCGGGAAATGAAAAAAATGATAGAGACGGCGGCAAAACATAACGTACTCCTGATGGAGGCTTTAAAGTCCACCCTGCTCCCCAATTTTCGCGCCATTCAGGACAATCTCCATAAGCTTGGGCCCATTCGGCGATATTTTGCAAGCTATTGCCAATACTCTTCGCGCTATGATGCGTTTAAACAAGGAACGGTGCTCAATGCGTTTAACCCTGCGTTTTCCAATGGTTCTTTAATGGACCTGGGGGTCTACTGCATTTACCCGATGGTCGTTCTGTTCGGAAGGCCCGAGCTGACCCGGGCGAACGCCGTCATGCTCGAGTCGGGGGTGGACGGAGAAGGGAGTTTGCTGTTGAAATATAAAGAGATGGACGCGGTCATCATGTATTCGAAAATAACGAATTCGTATCTGCCCGCCGAAATTCAGGGAGAAAACGGGACGATGGTTATCGATCGGATCAATCAGCCGGGGAAAGTGGAAATTCGCTACAAGGACGGGACGGTTGAGGAAATTACCCGCGAGCAGACAGGGAACACGATGAAGTACGAGGTTCAGGAGTTTGTCCATTTGATAAAAAGCGGCGAGCTCGAATCCTCCGTCAATTCGCATGCCAATTCTTTGTCCGTCATGGAGATTACTGATGAGGCCAGAAGGCAAGTCGGCCTGGTCTTCCCTGCTGACTCGCTGGCTTAGCTGGGCTTATTACAATGTAACGTGCATAAGAAACCATGAGTGTTTTGTATGCGTTGTTCCAAGTAAGTCAAGCTGTTCATGATCGTTATGATGCGCAGGTGTAACGGACATGGAAGCCGTTAATGATCGGATTTGCTCCCTTTTGGCATTCTAACGGACATGAGGGCCGTTATTGACCGTTCCGGAGGTCATTTGAAGTCTATTTTCGTCAAATAACGTTCCCTCAGTCCGTTACACGGGGAAAATACCTCAATCGACACAAATAACGGCGCTGGTGTCCACTACAGTTTTTTCGCAAATCGTTCCCTGCCTCCGACTTATGTTGCGATGCTGCATAGAGGTTCTTTTGTAACGCTGTACAAGTGACCATGCGGTTTAACCTATGCATCTTTATTGCGTCCGGCAGATCATAGTTCGGAGATAGGCTATCTCTATCAGTCCTAATGAGAGAACGAACCCCGATCCTTTTGCCTTAGCAAGCGGTATTGGCGGGGGGTGACTCCGGTGTGCTTTTTAAACAATTGGCCGAAATGCTTTAAATCTTCATAGCCGCAATGAAGTGCCGCTTCCAGAACCGTCGTTTTGGGGCGGCTTAAGAGTTCGCAGGCATGACGAATACGCTGTTCTTGTATGTAGCTCAGGATGGTCGTCCCCATGATCTGCTTGAACAAGCGTTGTCCTTGGCGGGGGCTGATGTTGGCAGCGGCAGCTACATCTGAAATGGTAATAGGCTGCTGAAAATGTAGGTAGATATATTGTTTCATGGCCGTAATTTTGTCGATTATTTCGGGAGAAGTGGCCTTACCGGCCGGCTGCTGCAGGCGCTGGAGAAGAATCAGAAGCTCGAGAAGGCAAGCAAGCAGTTGAGAGCGGTAGCCGGGCTTCTTCGTATCGTATTCTGTGAGCAGACGATGCATAACATATTTGAATTCTCCATCCTGTTCACGAATATGCAGCCATCGTTTCCCGTTCTGCAGATTTCCGCTTAATAACACAGCGATTTCCTCTTCCAACGGATAGACGGTTAATTGTTGGAGCTGTTCAGTTTGAAAAATACAGTTATAAACTACCAAGGAACGGTCCTGCTGCAAGCTGACGGGTCGAAAGACATGGGCGGTACCGATAGGGATAAAAAAGACGTCGCCAGCCGTGACCGATAATGTCTCGTTGTCGACGTAATGAAAGCCCTGCCCTTCCGCGACATAGCAAATTTCCGCGAAATCGTGAAAATGTTCCGCCAATTGAAAGGATTCGCTTACCCGATTGACATATATGGGGAGAAATTCCCGGAAAAACAGTTCGCCGCTGGTTAGCTCCACCGTTCGTTTGACCGTCATTCCTCCGAAACTCTTATCCCTTGCTTGGTCAGCCATTTCGTTGGCTCCTTTCCCTTGGTTTGCCTCTTGGCTCTCATTTTCGTCGATTCGTTTATTTCTTCACAGTCATCCGTGCTCTCCCTTTTTCCCTCACTCCAATTTTGCTTCCACTGATGACAGCTTGTTTCTTTACTCCTCGTTTTCTTATCGATTTTCCTATGATATCCCAATAACGAACCGTCTTTTAGAAAGGAAATTGTATGCTTCATTCTACGAACGGTTATCTCAAAACATAAATTGGATTAGATGACATTTTACCCCTGTCGGATGTCGTGATCAACCCCTTTCTTATGTGCCGTTATCGATACAATAAAGGAAATAGGTTAAACGAGGAGGGAAGAATCATGACAAATGTATGGTCTGAGCGGGCGAAGTGGATATGGGGAGGTAACGAAAGCAGTCCCCGCAATGAATGGCGTTTGTTCCGCAAAACGTTCCCAATCCAAGAGAAGGAATACACACAAGCCTGGCTTGATATTACTGCCGATTCGCGATATGTTCTGTTCGTCAATGGACAGGAGGCGGGCCGAGGGCCGGTAAGATCATGGCCGGCAGAGCAGGCCTATGATACGTATGACGTATCTCCCTATATTCGTCCGGGTGAGGACAATACCATTGCCGTTATGGTGATGCACTTCGGTTTGTCTACCTTTTATTACTTGAAAGGAAGGGGAGGATTGTTGGCGCAGCTTCGTATGGCTGACGAAGCGGGAACCAGCTTGGGCTGTGTCATTACTGACGGAAGCTGGCGAACGCTGCGGCATCCCGGCCAGGACGGAAGAGCCCCTCGAATGTCCTGCCAGCAGGCTTTCGCAGAACGGATAGATGCCCGATTATTCGACTCTGCCTGGAAGGATCGGTCCTACTCCGATGAAGCCTGGCCGCTAGCCGAAGAATTGGGGGTGCCGGGGATGGAGCCGTGGACCACTCTAATCCCCAGGGATATTCCTCCGCTGACAGAGGAAACGGTCTATCCGATCAGGGTAGAAGCGTTGAAGAAGGTACGCCGGATTTCCTGGAATGCATACATAGATATTCGCAGCGAGATGGTGCCCGATAGCCGGGAGCATGCGAATCCGGTCGGTTTTGTCGGTTATTTGGCGACCGTTGTCCGGGTCTCCGCCGGCGGGAATTTCACGATAGGCTTTCCTGCGGCATTTGTGAATGTGGGCACGGTCATCCTGGACGGCAAGGCGGTGGCTGCGGAGCGCTTCTACGGAGAAGCCCCGGAGAGATATGCGGATATTGAGCTTGAGGCGGGCGATCATTTATTAATGGTCGATGTAAGTGGAATCGATCACGGGCATGGATTCCGCATCGGCGTCGATGGAGAGGCTCCGATAGAGCTAATTTCCCCATTGTCCGGAATCGATGGGACAAAGTACTCTCCGTTCGTCGGAATTGGACCGTTCGATACGATAGAGGTGATAGATCATCGGCCCGGCAGGCGTTTAAATATGGAACATGAGGAATATTTGGCGGTTCGTTCCGTTTCGCAGGCGGCGGAATTAACTCTGTATGCCGATCGTTTAAGTCCTGTGCCTCTCGGCTTGTATCGCGATGATGATGTGTTTGGCCATCATGTATGGAAGAAGGCAAGCGAATCGCAAGCGGTTCCGCATGCGCTCCAACACCTGGTGACAGCTGACGGGGTTCCTGCACGCGTGCCCTTTTACGAAGGGGCCGATACGGAGATGATCATTGATTTCGGTAAGGAAACGGTCGGATATATCGAGTTTGAGCTGGATTGTGCGGAAGGAACGATAGTTGATTTTTACGGGTATGAATATATGCGCGATGAGTACATTCAGCATACGTACGGTCTGGATAACACCTTAAGATACGTGGCGAGAAAAGGCAGGCAGACCTATAAATCGCCGGTTAGGCGGGGGTTTCGCTATCTTATGCTCACCGTCAGGAATGCCCGGTATCCCGTTCACTTCTACAGCGTCCGCCTTGTTCAGAATACCTACCCGGTAGCGGAAATCGGCCGTTTTCACTGTTCGGATGCCCTGTTGAATGATATTTGGCAGATTAGCCGGGATACGACCAAGCTTTGCATGGAGGATACGTTCGTCGATTGTCCCGCATATGAGCAGGCATTTTGGGTGGGGGACAGCCGCAATGAAGCGTTGATTGGGAATTATTTATTTTCCGCTCCGGCGCTAACGGAAAGATGCCTGCGTCTGGTGCCCGGATCCCGGAACCAGACCCCCTTGTATGCCGATCAGGTGCCAAGCGGCTGGAGCAGTGTCATTCCGAACTGGACGTTTTTCTGGGTCATTGCCTGCAAGGAGCATTATGAGCAAACCGGGCAAACGAAATTTGCTAAGGATATGTGGCCTTCCATACGCTATACGCTTAATCACTACGTGCAGCATATCGACGATAACGGGCTTTTCAATATCCAGGCATGGAATTTGCTCGACTGGGCGCCGATCGATCAGCCGAATGGCGGCGTGGTCACCCATCAGAATGCTTTTCTGGTCAAAGCGCTGAACAGCGCTGCGGAATTGGCTCTGATTGCCGGTCATGCGGAAGAGGCGGATTCGTTCAAGCATTGGGCAGACCGCCTGAAAGCGGCGATGAACAAGCATCTGTGGTCAGAAGATAAAGAAGCCTATCTGGACTGCATTCATGCAGACGGGCGCCGTTCGGGGATTTTCAGCATGCAGACGCAAGTGGCCGCCTTTCTGTGCGATATCGCGGATGGGCCGAGGAAGGAAGCACTGGAACGATATTTGCTTAATCCTCCGGCTTCTTTTGTGCAAATCGGCAGTCCGTTCATGTCATTTTTCTATTACGAGGCTTTGGCGCGGATCGGAAAGCTGACACATATGCTTGACGACATTCGCCGCAATTATGGACAAATGATCGATTATGAAGCGACAACCTGCTGGGAGATGTATCCGAGCTTTAAGGAGAATCGGACGAATCCGAACTTTCTGACCCGAAGCCACTGCCACGCTTGGTCGGCCGCGCCGGCTTATTTCCTGGGGGCCTATATTCTTGGGGTGAGACCGCAGGCTCCCGGTTGGGAAAAGGTGTTGGTGGAGCCGAATCCATGCGGATTACGCTGGGCCCGGGGAAGTGCTCCGCTTCCTGAAGCAGGCCGGGTCGATGTCTCCTGGAGGGCTGATGAAGAACGCAGGCAGATGGAGATCGAGGTTCGCGTGCCGCAAGGACAGCAGATTGAAGTGAAATTGCCGGAGGGCTACACAGGAACAACGAAGATAATAAACTAACTAGCGGACTTGATCATTCGGGCCCGGTCCTTTGTTGTGCTATTGAATCGGTAGCGCCCTCTTACCACAGGTAAGATCAGGCAGACCGAATCCGGGGCTGTCAGCAATGGTTGGCCTGCATTCGGATGCGCAAGTCTAGGTTCTTCTGATTGAGAAGGATGTCGATTGACCGCATCGCAACGTGCCCTCACCCGGAGCGCGTTGCGATGCTGAAAACATGGTGCGCCCGACAAATATCTTCCGCCAGTACATCTATTTGACAACCGGGGGTGTACCTATCAGGCTGACGGTAGACGAGACGACTAAGAAGCCCGCTCATTAGATAATACCCGGCTCGATTTTTATCTAATCTTGGTTGGACTTTTCTTGAATATACAGGTCAAGAGCCTTAATTGCTCTCTTTGCAAGCTGGATAAATAAAATAAGGCAATAGACCCCCAGCACAAGTAAAACCAGGTAAATTAAAAACACCAATAAAGGCCATATGGCCAACATCCCTGCTGCTGAACCGCTCATTCAAACCCTCCTCGCAGTAGTAATAGATTTCCAATCCAATCCATTCTACCATAATTGGAAATTGTTAGTATCAATAAATGTTTATGCTGAAATACGTCAGTATAAGACGATATACCTGCTAAGTCATTTGATACATAGTTTTGCGATTATTTCCCGGGAAAAGTCGACAGAAAATCGAGGGGATTTTACATGGAACCATGACATTATCGTTTTTGCAAAGCTGGCTGCTGACAGAACGTGTGTTGAAGCTGCCGAGTTCACCCGGGCGGACCTCAAGCATATCGAGCAGAATGGTCGTCTTGAATGTGAGGGATTACGTTGAGAGAGCAGGTAATGACAGAATCATTAACTCAACATAGAAAAAACACGCACAATAAAGGGATTGTACGTGTTTTTTCTCCCAGCCTTAGCCTTAGCTGACCAGGTTGAGCTGCCAGGAAACTCCGAATTTATCTGCAACCCAGGCAAACCTGGGACTGAACGGATAGGCTTCCAAGGGCATCAGAACCGCGCCGCCCTGAGAGAGCTCCTTAAAGAGTCGATCGACCTCTTCTTCCGTCTCGCAGTTAATAAATAGGGAGATGGAAGGGGTGAAAGTGAAATTATGCTTGACACTGCTGTCGATGCACATGAACTGCTGTCCCTTCAGGGAGAATGTTGCCTGAAACACGCTTCCTTCCCGTCCGGCTTCGTTCGGGCCGTAACGGGCAATGCTCAAAATTTCCGACTGGTCAAATAAAGAAGTATAGAAATTCATAGCTTCTTCAGCCTGTCCTTCGAACATTAGAAATGGAGTCACTTTTTGCATGTTATCAACCTCCTTCATTTTGCAGTTCCCATGTTTTCTTTCAGCTCATTGAACATTAATCCTCGGCCGTATCCGATTCGCTCCTGTATTCTGTCAGTGTTTGCTCAACGTCTTACCGGGTGCAGCCATCTTCATGAGGCATGACGATGGTTGGGTGAAGGTCATCTCGCAGCCTTAGGATGAAAAATAGAGTCGGGATTTTCTCTATTTTGGTCAACCATATAGTTGAGTATACACCCCCCCAAGATGTAATCATCCATAGGGTTAAATATCGATTTCACTATTGCCAGAATAGCGGGAATAGTGTATGATATGGGCGATTCCAATTGAATAATCCCGGGGGCTTGAGGAGTCAGGCTGAGAGTGTAGCCGTTATACCGCTACTGACCGTTAATCTGAACTGGATAATGCCAGCGTAGAGAACATATGTTGATTAGGGACCCTTTCTCCGTCTGTGCATCCAGGCGGTTTTTTTGTTTGGAAAATAATGGATTGAAGGAGAGGGAGCACTTGAAACAACAAGCAACTGGCAGTAAAGGATTGAAGTTTACCGATATTTTGGTCACGGTGATGATTTCTTTAGTGTTTGGAGTCATTTTCAAGCTGTGGGACGGCGTATACGGAGTGGTTAAGCCGTTATTTCTGCAGGCGGGCCAGTTAACTTACGGCATGTGGTTTATGGCGGGACCCTTCGCGTATCTGATCGTTCGCAAGCCGGGGGTAGCGCTGCTCGCCAATCTGGCGGCGGCCAATGTATCTTCATTGCTGGGCTCCGCATGGGGACTGGAAACGATTCTTTACGGATTCGTACAAGGACTGGGTGCGGAATTGGTCTTCGCAGGTCTGCGTTATCGCAAGGCGGGACTGGTTGCGGCCGGTGTGGCCGGCATAATGGCGGGACTCGGTTCCTTCATCGTGGATCTCTTCCTCGGCTACGCCAATTATGAAGCATGGATGCTGGCGCTTAAATACGGTTTACGTGCCGTTAGCGCATTTGTATTTTGCGGCGTGTTCGCTTATTGGCTCGTCCGTGCGCTGGAAAAAACCGGCGTGACCCGGCAGATTCAGCCGGTGGCGAGGGAAGAGTACGAGTCGCTGCAGAAGTGACATGATATCTCCACTAACTACACGTAAGTTCTAAAAGCCCGCCGGGACAACAACAGGAAGAACATTCTTCCCCGATCGGCCGACTGTGGTCGGACGAGGAGCAAGGGGAAGCCCAAGCGGGCCGTTGAGCCCGGTAATGAGGTGGTTAAATGCAGGACAATCCGGCAACATTCTTATCTGTCTCGAACTTGAGACTGAAATTTCCGGGAGAGCCGTCCTTGGTGTTCAAGGACCTCTCCTTTGCTGTTCCACAAGGCCAGAAGGTTCTGCTGCTCGGACCGAGCGGCTGCGGCAAATCGACGCTGCTGCAGGTGCTTAGCGGAATTATTCCCGGTTCCGTCGAGGTTCCTCTGACCTGCGATTCGGTTCGGCGTCCGGACTCCTGGGGCTTCGTGTTTCAAGACCCGGACACCCAATTCTGTATGCCGTACGTTGATGAAGAGCTGGCCTTTGTGCTGGAAAATCTGTCCGTCCCACGGGAACGGATGGAGGAAGAGATCGGGCGGGTTTTGCGCAAGGTCGGACTCGTCTTCGAGGATATCCATACTCCCATTCAGACCCTATCCCAAGGAATGAAGCAGAGGCTGGCCCTCGCTTCGGTTCTGCTGCTTCAGCCGGAGGTGCTTTATCTGGATGAGCCTTCGGCAATGCTCGATCCGGAAGGGACGGAGCAGATATGGGCGGCGGTCAAGGAAATATCCGCTAACAAGACTCTGGTCATCGTAGAGCATAAGATCGAGCAGGTTATTGACTTGGTCGATCGTATAGTGCTGTTCGATGCGGAAGGGGCCATCCTCGCCGACGACACGCCGGACGAAATTTTCCGCAGTCATAAAGAAGAGCTTGTCCGTTTCGGCATATGGTATCCGCAGGTCTGGGAGGATTATATCCGGTCGGATGCATATCAGGAGATAGAGCAGCAGAGGCGGAAGGAGCGCCAAGCTCTCGAAGGCCGCCCGGGTCCTGCTCTGGAGCTGAGGGATTTCGCCGGTTACCGTCAGGAGGAAGTCAGGATTGAGGTTCCGCTGGCGGAAGGACAACCCGGTGAATGGATTTGCATCGTAGGGGAGAACGGAGCGGGCAAAAGCACGCTGCTGCAGTCCATCATGCAGCTTCTCCCGACCAGCGGCACGTACAGGCTGTGCGGGGAAGAAGTCCGGCAGACGGTCAGAGGGCGCAGGAAACGAAGCGTCAAATCTCCGCCTCCCCCGGAGCTCGCTTTTGTCTTTCAAAATCCGGAGATGCAATTTATTACGAACTCGTTATATGATGAACTGGCATATTCGCTCCGGCCGCTGAAGCTTTCCGAGGAGGAAGCGGATAAGAAGGTTAAGCAGACGTTGGAGGCATTCGGCTTATACATGAGTGAGAGGCGTCATCCTTACCAGTTATCGGTCGGTCAGAAGAGACGGCTCAGCGTCGCCTCCGCCGTCATCGGAGAGAAGCCCGTGCTGCTGCTGGATGAGCCTACCTTCGGTCAGGATGCGAGGAACACATTCGCCATATTGGAGAAGCTCGAAGAACTGCGTGTGAAGGGAACGACGATTATTATGGTGACGCATGACCCGAATATTGCCGGTTACTTCTCCGACCAAATATGGCGAATAGAGCGGGGGCGGCTGGTTGCCGTGGAACCGCCGGAGCTGTGGAGGTGCGTCAGGCATGAATTTGTTCACACCCCATAGAGAAACCTGGCTTTACCGGGTGAATCCGGCTTTGAAATTTGCCGTGTTCTTCGTGCTGTTGGTTATCGCCTTGATCAATCGCCGGTTCGATTTCGCGGTTTATCAGATGATCGCCTACCTGCTGCCGCTTCTGCTGTTCAGCGGCTACACGGGAAGGAAGCTTCTGCTGTTTACGGCTCCGTTCTTATTCATCTTTGTCTCCTCCTCGTCGACGATGATTCTGTTCGGCAAAGGGGAAGAGGTTTGGTGGCAGTGGGGGCTGATCCGCATCTCGAAGGAGAGCTTCTACCACGGCCTGCTTATCGGATGCAAAACGATAAGCTTCGGCGCACTCGGAATGATCTTCGCGTTGACATCGAAGCCGATTCTTTTCTTCTACGCGTTAATGCAGCAGTTTCGGCTGCCGGCCAAGTATGCCTACAGCTTCATCGCTTCGATCCGGATGCTGCCTGCCGTCTGGGATGATTACCGGGTTCGCACGGACGCCTTGAAGGTTCGCGGGACGCGGTTTGCCCGGGGCTTTCGCGGGATGTATGAGCGATTGAGCGCTTATGCGGTGCCGCTGCTTGCCCAGAGCATCCGCCGGGCACAGAGAATCGCCGTGGCCATGGAGGCCAAGCGGTTTCAGATGGGAGCGTCGCGAACCTATTATTATACCACCCGTTATTCCCGAATCGACTTATGGTTCGCGGGGATGATGGCAGGGCTGCTGATAGCGGCCTACTGTACGGCGGTTTATCTTCCGCTGGCCGGCCGTTGAGAGGCAAGCGGAATAAATCGGATGTCGTAAAAAAGGACCCCGTCTCCACTCCATAGTGGGATTTGAGGTCCTTTTCGGCTTCATTTTGGGACGATCCTGTTTTTCGTTGAATGGGATGGATTAATCCGCTAGAAATCGATTTTTACTCATTTTCACTTGTTCAATCATATGCCCGATGTTTCCTTCACCTGCAAATAGGGTCATGTCAAAAAAATCCCGGTTCAAATCAGACCAGTACAATTCATTTTCATCCCCCGAGATCTCTACATCCCCCTTCAATCTGCCGGCATAGACTTCAACATAGCAATTCTGAAAATAGTATTTGAAATCCATTAGATGATGCAAAGTAATATGTTCTCTAGAGATGTTTGTTTCTTCATATAGCTCTCTATAAGCAGCGTCGAGCCCGGACTCTCCGTTTTCGATTTTGCCGCCGACCAGATTGCTTAATCCTTTATAAGGGTCCTTTAATCGTTTGCACATAAGCAGCCGGTCCATATCCTTGCTGTAAACCATAAGAACATTATATCCTTGCATACCTGATCTCCTTGTATTATGCGGTATAGAGAATTTTGCACGAATGTCCGGAAACGGAGTTATAGGAAAAAGGCGGCCGCTTCCTTGGAGGCGGTCTCCGGAGTCCGGAGGCTTAAGTATTCGCCGTGCACAAAGTTGAATACGTTCATATCGCTCGTGGCCAATAGTCCCGTAGTCAAACGGGGGATTAACCGGATATGCACCCCACTGGCCTCAGTCCGACGGACGGGAATGAAGGCCGCCAGGTTAAAGCTTGCGATGCCCGCCTCCCGGAAGAAACGGAAGAACCGCAGCAGGCTCTCGGCCAAGGCGAGCCAATGCCGCTCGTCCAACTCCACGAACGAAGGGGCGTCCTCATAAATTCCAACAAAGTCATAATGGCTTCTTGGAGCATAGGCATGCACCCATCCGAGGGTGTCCTGCTGCCCGACCCAGCGCTGCTGAAGCCGTCTTTCCTCTTCCAACAATGCTTGATAGTAGGGTTGTTTATATTTTTCATAGAAGGCCTGGCCGTATTCGGAAACCGTCGCCTGATAACGGGTCTGCTGCTCGGAAGCAAGCACATGAATATGCGGATGCAGTATACTTCCGCCCGAAGGGGGGAGGTAATTCCAGTTGATGGACGCATGAGTCGCCTTCGGGTCGGTCTGCAGCACTTTGGACAGATAGGCATGAGCGACGGACAGCGCGTCTGCGAGGACCGGAATGCTGAACTCCTCCAGACGGACATAATGCGAATCGGTCATTCGCACGACAGCGTTATGCTTGCCGTAAGGAAATAAGTTGGGAAAGGCGACCGCTTCTCCCTTGACTAACCTTCCGCCCTCTACAATCTCGTTAGAAAATGTGGGGGTCATCGTGTGAACATTATCCGGGCAGAAGGGGCACTTGCTTCCTTCGGTGGCCTTGGCAGCCTCCTCGTAGCCCGGAGGAGTAAAGGGGGCTCCGGCCCCGGGATCATAAACCAGTCGCGAGGTTTCCCCGGTCAGGGGATCGAAGCGGACTTCCGTTTTGCGCTCCAGCGGTTTCCCGGCCGGATCGAGAAATGTAAAGAACTCCTGCTCTGCACGAAAAGTAAGGGTCATGCTCCAAGCCTCCTTGCGCTTATTAGCTGAAATCTATCTTTTACGAATGCCAGACATTCCCAATTAAACAGATATCAGCTATTATACCATACCTGTCCCGTCAGGTGGTCATTGAAAGATGTTCACGTAGAGAACATCAAAAATACCCGGTTAGTAAGACAAGCCGGGTTATGATACACTCCATTATAAATACGATCACAGATCATAAGGCGGTGGGGACAATGTTGAAGATGCTTGTTGTCGATGATGACAAGTTCGAGCGGGACGGGGTCAAGTTTCTGGTCGACAAGTACGATTTGAAACTGGAAATCGCCGAGGCGGACAGCGGAGAAAGCGCGCTCGAATATATCGCAAGACATGATGTCGACATTTTGTTTACCGATATCCGCATGAAAGGAATGGATGGGCTTGAGCTAGCCGAGGAAATCCGTGAGCGCGATGCGTCCGTCAAGGTTATCTTTATGAGCGCATGCGGCGAGTTTGAATATGCGCAGCGCGCAATCGATCTGAAGGCGATTCGCTACATATTGAAGCCGGTGCAGGTGAGCGAATTTATTAAAGTCGTATCTCAAGTGATTCAGCTGTGCAAGGAGGAGCGTCAGGCGAAGGAGAAGCAGATACGGCTGGAGGAATCGTATCGCAAGGAGCAGCATTACCATAAACAGAGGCTGCTGACCGATTATATTATGGGACGTGCCGATTCATCAGCTGAGGGAGAAGAGATCGTCCGGCCGCTGCCGATTGCGGGCTTCAATGGTTACCGGTATATCCGAATGCTTCTGCTGGATTCGCGAACCCGGCTGTTCGATCGGTTGGATCTCGATTTCGACCGGCAGATTGTGGAATCGGTGCAGCGCGCTTGCGATGTGGTCCATTTGAATGAATTTCAAAGCCTGCTGTTACTCGAAGCTTGGGCCGAAGAGCCGCTGCAGAAGCTGGTGGAGACAGGGCATAATTTGATGGAATGGCTGCGATCCCGGTTTGACTGTGAGGTGACGGTTGTCATCAGTGGTCTGGTAGAGGATGCCAGGCAGCTTTACAAGGAATACAATGCGTTGGAGACGGTGCTGGAGAACAAGTTCTTCTTTGACGAAGGCACAGTGCTGCTGGCGAATCATACGTCATTCGCCATCGATGATATAGCGAAGATGATGGATGACCTTCTTCAGAAGCTGACGGCTCATATCCGGCGTCATCGTTTCGAAGCTGTGGAGCCGGGCTTTGATCAACTGTTCAACTTATTGCAAAATAGCGATCATTTTTCGGTCGTTTATGTCAAATATGTATGTACGGAGATTGTGAAGGTACTTTTTGAAACCGCTACCAAAAAGAACGCCAACAAATTCAGAGAAGATTTGGAAAGCATCTATAAAACTGAGCGGCTTAGCGATCTGCGCCAAGTGATGCATGAGCTCTTTGCCGATTATGGGCCGGCAGCTTGCGACGTCTCTGACAGAGTGTCCAAAGCGGTAGAGGAAGCGGTGCGGATAATCGAGCGCGAGTATGCCGCCGATTTATCGCTTGAATTGCTGGCAGAGCGGGTTTATTTGACGCCGAACTATTTGAGCCATTTTGTTTACAAAGCAGAAGGGGATCAGCATTAACAAATATATTACGCTGTTCCGGATGGAAAAGGCCCGGGAACTGCTGCTGACGACAAACCGTAAAATCGCCGATATTGCCCGGGATGTCGGCTATCAAAATTTACCTTACTTTGGTTCGTTGTTTAAAAATTATTATGGCAAAACACCGTCCCGATTCCGGAAAGAGGCCTAGACGATGAAGCGGCTGTTCTATCGGTATTTCAGCCATTTGCGGTTCAAGCACAAGCTGTTTCTGTCCTATTTGACGGTCATTCTTATTCCCGTCTCGGTGCTTGGGGCCTATGCTTTCAATCAGTCCAGGGCGATGCTGGAGCTTCAAGCTCTGCAGGGCATTGAAAAAAATGTGAACACGATATCGGAAAGCATCGGAAGTGCGGTTGGACGTTACAACCATGCGGTGCGCTCGATCGTTTACAACAAAATATTTCAAAAAATCGTCAGCAACGATTATATTGATCTGGTCAACCTGTCCCGCGATTTGAAGGAATATTTGACGCCGTACTTCATTATGATGACGAACCTGGACAAAGATATTGAGAAGGTCACTTTCTATACCCATAGATATGTGCCGGAATATGGGGATTCCGTCCTGTCCGCAAGCAGAGTGGAGCGGGAGTATTGGTATGCGGACGCCATTGGCGGAGCAGGCAATCAGACCCACTGGTTTTACGATGAAGGTTTGTTTGTAACCGGTACATTTCCGGATTTGTCTGCAGAACGGAAAGATATCGTATATATGCGGATTAATGAAACGAGCTTTTTCAAAAATGTGGCGGAGCTCGCGCAGGAATATGGGGTGGTGATTGCCGACAGCCGGGAGCAAGTGATTTACAGCAATTTGGGTGCTGCGAATATAGCGGCACTCGATGTGGACAACATATCGGGGCTGAACGAAGGAATGATTTCTGCCGGCGAAACCGAGCTGTTTCTCGTCAAAACGATGGTGCCCAAGACCGATTGGACGATCTACTGCCTTGTGCCGGCGGCACAAATGTCGCCCAACGCCGGATCCATCTTAAATGCGACCCTGGTAGTCATCCTTATATGTATCCTGATTCTTCTCGTCATTATTTCCATCTTCTCCAAAACGATGATCAGCCGTATTTATAAATTGAATATGCTGATGAAGCGGGTGGAACGGGGAGAGCTGGACTTGCGGGTGCACAGCGCGTTCAAGGACGAAATCGGAGAGCTGACGAACGGCTTCGGGCACATGCTGATTCGGCTGAATGAACTGATCGACGAGTCGTATCGCAGCAAAATTGTGCAGAAGGAGGCTGAAATGAAAGCTCTGCAATGGCAGATTAATCCTCATTTTTTATATAACACGCTGTCGTTCATTAACTGGCAGGCGCTGAGAAGAGATGCGCATGACATTAGCCATGTAGTTACTGCGATGGCGAAGTTTTACCGGACGGCGCTGAACCGCGGCAACAATATTATCTCGGTAAGAGAAGAACTGGACAACATCAGGTCGTATATTGAAATTATTCAAGCGATGAATGAGTACAGCTTTGATGTTGTGTATGACATTGATGAGCGTGTCTGTCGATATGACACGATTAATCTGATATTGCAGCCTTTGGCGGAAAATGCTGTCAAGCACGGCATTAATCAGAAGACGGAAGGGCGGGGGCGGCTTCTAGTAAGCGCTCATTTAGGGGATGGCGTCATCCGCTTTTCGGTTGAAGATAACGGTCCGGGCATGCCGCCTGAGACCGCGGAATCGATATTGACGAGGCAATCTGCCGGGTATGGGTTGAAAAATGTCAATGAAAGACTGCATCTGTTGTTCGGCGCCGAGTACGGCCTGTCTATTCACAGCCGGCAGGGAGCCGGTACAGCGATGGCGGTAACGATTCCGCAATACAGACAAGATTCAGGTTCATAACGGATGGATGATTGTCGGCGCTGCAGAAGCTTGCCCCTCACCGGGCAGGCTTCTTTCTTTGTGAACTCCGTAGAAAAGTGAAAGATATCAGAAATATTTGATAATTTAATATTTATTGGCCCGTGATATGATTTTAAACAAACAAAGAAAGCGTATTCACGGGAGGCGACGGCGATGGACGACATCACCATAGCGGCGATAAGCAGACGGCGGGAGCTGCGCAGGGAGAAGCAAAAGAAGTATAAGCGGTATCGCGTGCTGCTGCTCATGATGCTGCCCGCGGTTGTCTATTTCACCGTTTTTCACTATTTGCCGATGTACGGTGTGCTGCTGGCCTTTAAAGAGTTCAAAATTACGCAGGGGATATTAAACAGTCCTTGGGTCGGATTTGAACATTTCAACAAAATTATGGGCGATTCGTATTTTTACGTCGTGCTGAAAAATACGATCATCATCAGCTTGTATAAGCTGATATTCGGTTTTCCCGTTCCGATTATGTTCGCCTTGCTGTTAAGCGAAGTATCCAGTCTGAAGTTTAAAAAAGTGGTGCAAACCGTCTCGTATTTGCCGCACTTTATTTCATGGGTTGTTCTGGCGGGCATCTTTTTCACTTTATTTTCGCTTGATGGGCCGGTTAATGCGCTTCTCAAATGGTTTGGCGGCCAGCCGCAGCTGTTTCTGGCCGATGACCGCTACTTTCGCTCAATTCTGGTCATTACAAGTATTTTTCAGGGATTCGGTTGGGGCTCGATTATTTATTTCGCGGCCATCTCGAATATCGATCCGCAATTGTATGAGGCGGCCATTATTGACGGGGCGGGGCGGTTCAAGCGGATGTTCTATATTTCCATTCCGATGCTTGTGCCTGTCATCGCGATCATGCTGATTTTGTCCATGTCCGGTATTCTCGACGCGGGCTTTGATCAAATTTTCAATATGTATAACGTTAAAGTCTATAACGTCGCTGACATTATCGATACCTACGTATACCGCAAAGGCCTCATAGAAATGAATTACAGCTATGCCACCGCAGTCGGATTGTTCAAGTCGGTTGTAGCGCTGATTCTGATTATTGCAGTTAACCGAATAGTCAAATGGATTGGCGGCAAGGAGTATGCATTATGGTAAACGGTACGGGTGAGGTGAGAACCGCATGTTAAATGTGAAGAAGACGGCAGGGGAGCGGCTGTTTGACGTTGTGCTGTATGCCGCACTGGTTGTGATAATGTTCTGTACGCTGTACCCGTTCTGGACACAGGTTGTCATATCGCTGGATGGAGCCGGAGCCGACAGCGCTGCTTATTCATCGGGAATCATTTTGTTTCCGACCGAGCTGACCTTCGAGAGCTACAAGCTGGCTTTCAAGTTTGACGCCTTATGGACGGGGTATTGGAATACGATCGTTCGAACCGTGCTGGGCGTATGTTTGTCCACTGTGCTGACGGCGATTACGGCCTATCCGTTGTCCAAGCGGGATTTGCCGTGGAACGGCACATTTACCGGGTATATCCTGTTTACGATGTTGTTTTCCGGGGGCTTGATTCCCACCTATCTGCTCATTAAGCAGCTGAATATGCTCAATACGATTTGGGCGCTTGTCATTCCAGGGGCGATCGGAGCGTTCAACGTACTGATCATGCGCAATTTCTTTCGCTCGATTCCCGATGAACTGGAGGAGTCGGCGCGGGTCGACGGAGCCGGGTACCTTCGCATTTTCACACAAATTGTTATTCCTTTGTCGAAGCCTGTACTGGCGACGATCGCATTATGGGTGGCCGTCGGCCACTGGAACGCCTGGTTTGACAGTATGATCTACATTTCCGATCCGAACAAGCAAGTGCTTCAGATCGTATTACGCAAAATTATTATTCAGAACAATATGTCGGATATAAACAGCGTCATTCAAAATTTGGGCAATAAGACGGAGTTTTCCGGAAGACAATTGCAGGCGACGGTAGTTATGTTCTCCATTATTCCGATGCTGATTGTGTATCCGTTCATCCAGAAATATTTTGTCAAAGGGGTAATGATTGGCGCTATTAAAGGGTAGCCCCCTATTAATAGATAGATCCGTCATTAAGAGATCCATAAAAAAAGAAAGGGTTGGTTCGAATGAAGAAGGAGCGTTGGCTCATTATGGGGCTGTGCGCCGCCATGTTAACGCCGCTGATGGCGGGATGCCTGGAATGGCTTAAAAGGTTTCTGGGCGATGACCCGTTTAAATATGTCAGAAGGGACGGCAAAATTTATGGGCTGCCTGTTATTTGGGACATTGGCATCGACGGCATTCAGCTTGGCTTCCGCGACGACTGGCTGAAGAAAGTCGGCATCGACAAAACGCCGGAAACGCTGGAGGAAATGGAAGCGGCATTGACGAAGTTCCGCAATGAAGATCCGGACGGCAACGGGAAGAAGGATACGTACGGCATTACCGCAACCGGTGAAAATGTGCAGAGCATGTTCAGTTCCGTATTCGGAGCGTTCGATGTCTACCCCAACATTTTCCGGGAAAGGAACGGCACCATTGTGCGGGGCGAAATCGAACCCGGGGCCAAGCAGGCGCTTGAGGTGCTGAACCGCTGGTACAAAAATGAACTGATCGATCCCGAATTTGTCGTGAATAAAGGCGAGAACGTGGAAGATAAAGTGATGACCGATAAAGTCGGCGCGGTTGAATATTACTGGTGGTCATTCCTGCCCGGCAACGCATTCCTCGGCGGAGAGTCATGGCATGAGCTGGCGAAGAAGTATGAAGGGTTTAGCTTCGCCACAGTCGGAGGGGTTAAGGGACCTGAGGGAAAATATGGCATTTCCCAATATAATCCGGCCTTTGCCTCGGGCGTAATGTTCGGCAAGCAATTGGAGAATGACCGGGAGAAAATGATCAAATATATGCAGGTATTCGAGGCAACGCAATTTAATCCTAAGTTTTACGAGCTGCTCCAGTTCGGCGAGAAGGGCAAGCATTGGAAAGAGAATGAGAAAGGCACGGTTGAATTTATTGAGCCTTATACGGATGAGAAGGAGCGCAAAAAAGCGGGAATTGGCCACTACTCCATGGCCGGGTCGTTCAACGATTACGATTTCCAGACTTCCTATACATCGGATGAAAGCTTGCGTGAGCTGGCGAAGAATACTCGCGCCAAGGGAACGCGCAATATCGATATCCTCGCTCCGTTCAATAAACCGGTGTACAACGAAACGCGGGATAAGCTGAATCAATTAACGCTGCAAACGTACATCGACTTTATTACCGGACGAAAATCGCTCGATGAATTTGATAACTTTGTAGCGGAATGGAGAAAGATCGGCGGAGACAGCGTACTGGCCGAAGCGCAGAAAGTGTACGAGGAAAATTTGAAGTGAGCGACACTGGCGGGGCGGCGATGAGACGCCAAGAGCCGGGTGCGGAGGGTAAGGAGGCGGGAAAACGATGAATAAAATTGCAGCGGATGCATCGTGAGTTGGCAGGATACGGCGGACGGCCAGGAATATGCGTCAGCGTCCGCCGGCGGTTCGCCGTTGATTCGCGCGGTCGTAGATGGAAGGCTGTGCTTGCCTTCATCGGTCATATGCCGGGACGAAGGGGATGGGAAAACGAGTATGCTGACATTCGCTTTTGCAGATGTCGACATACAAATCACTGTGAAGCTGACTTGCAAAGAGAAGTATGCGAATTTTGAAGTTACACATATTGACGACGTGGATCGGGTGGATACAGTCATCTGGGGGCCTTATGTCACTGCGATGTCCGGTTCCATCGGCGAATCCGTCGGCGTCGTCCATAATGGCAATTTCGCCATCGGTCTCCAGGCTTTGAATGTGAAGACGGTTGGCGGCTGGCCGATTGAGCTGGAGAGGCCGGAGTATGTTCAGCCTTCCTACTCGGCGCCAAGAGGCGCCGAAGGAGAGGAGAGCGAAAGCGGAAGATCGGCCCCTGACGGCACACAGCCGTCCGACAGCAAATTCGAGTATGAAGTGTGTGCGGCATGGCCGGCGACTGAAGGCAGCCTGCTGCAGGCATTCGCGCGGAACCGTACGAAAGCGGGCCGCAGCGCAGTATGGAATTTGCCCGATATAACCGTCGAGCCGATCGGCGGAGAAGATGCCTGTATTGCCGGAACCCGGATCGCGCTGTTCGGTTGTCCGGCCGATCAGGTGCTGGATACGATCGAAGCGATCGAGCTTGGCGAAGGATTGCCGCATCCGACATTCGACGGCGTCTGGGGCAAAAGGTCGCCTGTTGCAACATGTTCATATCTGATCACCGATTTCTCCGAATCAACGATATTAGAAGCGGTTCACTATACGAAGCTGGCGGGTCTGCGTTATGTGTATCATCCCGATCCTTTTGCCGATTGGGGCCATTTTACTTTGAAGCCCGGCAGCTTTCCGAACGGGGATGAGGGACTGAAAGCTTGCGTCGAGGCGGCGGAAGCCGAGGGTGTCCATGTAGGTCTTCATACCTTATCCAACTTTACAACATTGAATGATGCTTATGTGACGCCGGTCCCGGATAAGCGGCTGCAGCTGGCCGGAACAGCCAGACTGACATCGGCCGTGGATACGGCGGCGGATCAGCTAGAGGTGGACGATCCCGTCCCGTTCAGAGCGCAGCTGTTCCGCCATTCGGCCCGGATCGGCGATGAACTGATCGAGTATGAGGCGGTGTCGGACAGCGCGCCGTGGAAGCTGCTTGGGGTGAAGCGCGGAGCGAACGGCACCGTAGCGTCAGCGCATGACGCCGGCACGGCGATCGGCCGGGTGTGGGATCATCCGTACGATGTTTTCTTCCCGAATATCGAGCTGCAGGATGCTTATAGCGAACGGATTTCGCGGTTGTATGCGTCTGCCGGATTAAAGCAGATTTCGTTCGACGGCCTGGAAGGGTTATACGCAACGGGGCAGGACGGGTATGGCGTGAACCGATTTGTCAAGCTCTGTTATGATCATTGGGGCGATGAAGTGATTAACGATGCGAGCATTGTCGTCCCGAACTATTTGTGGCATATTTTTACGCGCTTCAATTGGGGTGAACCGTGGGGAGCGGCGACGCGGGAAGGGCAATTGGAGTGGCGGCTGAGCAACCAGCGCTATTTTGCCCGCAATTTTATCCCGCCGATGCTGGGATGGTTCCTCATCCGTTCCGCCTCCGAGCGGTTCGAGGCAACGACGCTGGATGAGATCGAGTGGGTGCTGTCCAAAGCGGCCGGATTCGGCGCAGGCTTTGCCCTGGTTGCCGATATGGCCGTGCTGCGAAGAAACGGCAACATTGCAGCGCTGCTTGAGAAGGTAAGCGAATGGGAAGCGGCACGCCGCGCCGGCGCCTTCACACCGGAGCAGCGGGAGCGGCTCCGCAAGCCGAAGGGCGACTGGCATCTCGAGGCGGCCGGAGACGACGGCTGGCTGCTGTACCCGCTCGCCCGGTCCAAGCCGCTTATCTGCAGCCCCGCCGAACTGCAGCCGGGGCAGCCGGGGGGCTCGGATTGGGCATTGTACAATCCGTATGCTGCCCAGCCGCTAGCCTTTACGCTGCGCGTAGTGCCAACTTACGGCAATGAAGAGGCTTCCGTGAAGCGCCCCACTGTGTACACGGATGGCGTATATATGACGTTTGATACGGAAGTTATGGCCAACCAGTATCTGGTTTGCGACGGCGACCGGTACGGCAAAATTTACGACAGCAATTGGAATTTGCTGAGGACGGTGCAGGCTTCGGCGGAAGCGCCGACGGTCCGGCACGGCGGGCAAACGCTCTCCTTCAGCTGCAAGTTTGTGGGCGAGCCGAAGCCGGAGGTTCGTGTCACGGTAATGATGCGTGGCGAACCGGAGAGGGTCGGTGTCCCGGCCGTCCGCAGCAACTAAATAAGGAAGGCGGAGCCGTCCCGGTTTACGGGACGGCTCTTTTAATGTACAATTTATAAGACCGGGCCCCCCTGTAAAATACCGTATAAACTCTATCGAAGTAGAGTCCAAGGAGAGCGACCGCGGTTGGAGGAAGGTATAGACGAGGATGCCGACGCTGTTTGGCTGCGGACGGATACGCTATGCTTCGAAGGTCGCGCGTCGCCGGCATTATAGCGGACTCTCAAATTCCGCGATAATACATCAATTATGGAAAAAGCCCGCGAAAATGCACTAATTTCGCTCTAAAATCACCCATTCCTCCTGGAACGGGAAAAAAGCTGTATTTTCTCAGGCTTTGCAGCGGATACGGAGCCACCCGGCTAAAAGCATGCAGAATTGCGGGCTTTTTGGGACGGCTCAATCCGAGTGGAAGCACCCGGCGCTATCGCCTTCAACAATATATCAATGTCTTACAGACAGGTGGGATCGGAGCCTATGAAAAAATGGTTTCAAAAGCTGTATTCGGAATATTTGCTTATTCCGCGGGCGGTCCGCCTGCTTTTTCTATGGGGCTGGATCATTCTCCTATGGTATCTGGTGCTTAAATATTTTTCAATATTTTCGTGATGTGCTACATTTAACTTTCCTCCGAAAGAAGTCTCCCACTTCTAAACGTGAAGGTGCGTCAGCCCCAGTGAAAGTGGGAGATGAATATCGGTTAGGCGTAGCCTAAAGTTGTCTATTCATCTGGAATATATTACAATAAAATTAGAACATATATTCTGTTTAGAAATGAGGTGATTTGATATAGCAAACAAAGCATATAAGTTCCGTCTGTATCCAACGCAAGAACAAGAGAAACTCCTTGCCAAAACCTTCGGTTGTGTTCGTTTCGTCTACAACAAAATGTTAGCTGAACGGCGTGATACATATGAACAATTCAAGGGTGACAAAGAAGCGCTAAAGAAACAAAAGTTTCCTACTCCTGCTAAGTATAAGGAGGAGTTTGCATGGCTCAAAGAAGTAGATAGTCTCGCATTGGCGAACGCCCAACTGAATTTGCAGAAGGCATACAAAAACTTCTTCTCTGGTCGTGCTGAATTTCCGAAGTTCAAAAACCGTAAGGCAGGACAATCCTACACAACCAATGTGGTAAACGGAAACATTATGCTTTTGGATGGCTATATCAAATTGCCGAAACTGAAACTTGTGAAAATGAAGCAACATCGGGAAATTCCGTCGCTTCATATGATCAAGTCTTGTACGGTTTCTCGAACAAAAACAGGAAAATACTATGTTTCTATTCTCACTGAATACGAACATCAACCTGTACAAAAAGAAGTGCAGACGAGCGTTGGCTTAGATTTTTCCATGAATGGCTTATTTGTCGATAGTGAAGAAGGTGAGACAGCCAATTACCCTCGTTTCTATCGCCAAGCCTTGGAAAAATTAGCGAAGGAACAGCGTATTTTATCACGTAGAAAGAAAGGCTCTAGTCGTTGGCACAAACAACGTCTGAAAGTAGCGAAGCTACATGAAAAAATAGCGAACCAACGAAAGGACTTTCTACATAAGGAATCGCACAAATTAGTGAAACTGTATGACTGCGTGGTTATCGAAGACCTCAACATGAAAGGAATGTCACAAGCACTCCATTTCGGGAAAAGCGTTGCTGATCATGCCTGGGGCAAGTTCACAACATTTCTCCAATACAAGTTAGAAGAGAAAGGGAAAAAGCTTATCAAAATAGATAAATGGTTTCCATCATCCAAAACTTGCTCATGTTGTGGTCAAGTAAAAGAGTCTCTATCCCTTTCTGAGCGTAAATTCCACTGTGATTGTGGTTTTGTGGCAGACAGAGATTGGAACGCTTCTATCAACATCAAACGTGAAGGATTACGCTTATTAGCGTTGGTATAGCAAAAAGAACTCTTGGAACGAGAGGGATAGCTCGGTCAGTTTTCGTTGGCTACTAAAAGCAACGATAAGTCGAGAAGCCCCCACTTCAAGGTTTTAAGTGGTGGGTAGTTCACTAGTAACTACAGCTAGAGGAGAATGGACATGGTCGCTGAACAGAAGACAGATTTATCCGGGACTTCGGGTTCCGGATCGAATAGACGCGGAGGGCGAATCCTCGTCGTAACCGCCGTTGCCGCCGAGCGGGAGGCCGTGCTGCGCGGGCTGCAGGACGCCGGCAGGTTCGATGTCCTGGCTGCGGGCGTGGGGCCGGCTGCCGCTGCGGCGGGCACGGCTGCGGCTCTGGCCTCCTCCGGGTACGGCCTGGTGATCAGCGCCGGAATCGGCGGCGGCTTCACCGGCCGGGCGGAGGTCGGCTCACTGGTCGTGGCGGACGAGATCGTCGCCGCCGACCTGGGAGCCGAGACGCCGGAAGGCTACCGCAGCGTGGACGAGCTGGGCTTCGGCGCTGCCCGCATCCCGGCCGATGCCGGCTTGGTGGCCCGGCTGGACGCGGCGCTGCGCGAAGCCGGCTTGGCGGTCGCGGTGGGCCCGGCCGTCACGGTCTCAACCGTGACAGGCACGGCCGAGACCGCCGCGCGGCTGGCTGCGCGGGTGCCCGGGGCGGCGGCCGAAGGCATGGAAGGCTTCGGCGTAGCGACAGCCGCCCGCCAGTTCGGCCTGCCGGTGTTGGAGCTCCGCGCGATCTCCAATCCGGTAGGGCCGCGGGACCGGGCCGCATGGCGGATCGGAGAAGCCTTGGACGCGCTGGCCGCCGCCGGCGCAGTACTGCAGGAGGTGCTGGAATGAAGATAGCTTTTTCCCCTTGTCCTAACGATACATTTGTTTTCCATGCTTGGGTGCACGGACTTATTCCGGGAGCGCCGAAGCTCGATGTCACCTATGCCGATATTGATGTGACCAACCATTTGGCGGTTGCCGCCAATGGGCCGGACGTGCTGAAAATCTCGTACGCCGCCCTGCCGTGGGTACTGAACGATTATGCCTTGCTGCCCTGCGGGGGAGCGCTGGGCCGAGGCTGCGGCCCGTTAGTGCTGACCGCCCCTTCTGCAGAGGGAGCGGAGGCTGCGGCATTGGCGGGCCGGCGGGTGGCGGTGCCGAGTGAGCGTTCCACGGCTTATCTGCTGTTTCGGCTGTGGGCGGCCCGCAACGTGCCCGGCGGCGTAGGCGAGATCGTGATTATGCCGTTTCACGAGATTATGCCGGCGGTGCGCGACGGCAAGATCGATGCCGGCCTGGTGATTCATGAGGCCCGTTTCACGTATCCGTCGTATGGATTAAATCTGCTGGCCGATCTCGGAGCGTGGTGGGAGGAGGATACCGGCCTGCCCATTCCGCTGGGAGCGATCATCGCCAAGCGCTCTCTGGACCTGGCTTCCATTGCCCGGTGGACGCGCGAGTCGGTGGAGTATGCCTGGGCGCACCCGGAGGCATCACAGAATTATGTCTTGAGCCATGCTCAAGAGATGGATCCCGAGGTTGCCAAGGCGCATATTGACTTATATGTGAACGAGTTCACCGCTGAGCTGGGCGAGGACGGGTATGCGGCAATCAACGCCCTCCTTGGCCGGGCTGCGGAAGAAGGGCTGGTACCGAAGACAGACCCGGCCGCTTTACGGTAAATGCCGACAGAGATTCGGCGCATCATATGCTTCAATGAAAGGCACTTGCGAGAGGTACAGGCAAGTGCCTTTTTTGCAAATATAAGAAGGTATAAGTTTCCAAAGGACGGCGATAGCCGTCTATCCCGGCGTCCTCGCTATTTTGTAAAAAAGAATGCAACTTTAAACGGGGATTGCAGGAAGAAAGCAAACCAGGATATTTTCGGCTGCAAAAAGCGGTTGAATAAGGACTACCCTTCAGAGGAATGGAATATATTAGATTAAAACTTTACAAAAATTGAGAAACCAGAGCCTTTCAGCCTCGTATTATTTAATACTATAAAGTATTATTTAAATTAAGAGGAATAATCTGACTCCCTCTCTTGACGGAATAGAAGGCGACGGGATCCGGAACATAGAGAGGCCTATGCATACGCGGCGCCGGTCAGAAGTTTCTAGAACTAATGCTAAGCAGAAGGAGAAGAGGATATGATTCATTGCCCTAACTGTTATCAACCGAACAAAGATGATCAAAAAATGTGTACCGAATGCGGGTACTTTCTAGAGGAGGAATCAGCCGCGGCCGCAGAGTTGACGGGCCGGGGAGAGAAAACGGCGGAAGGGAAGGATGCCCAGACCGCATCCGCTTCGTCCCGGGAGAAATGGGAGCCTTATGCGGAGAAGGGAAAGCTCGTGGCCAAGGGCTATTGGAGCTACGCGGCGGATAAGCTGAAATCCCCGTTGACCAACGGAGTGGCGGCTGCCCCGTCCCAATGGATTAACGGCTGGATTACGCTCGGTCTGTTCGTGTTATTCTTCAGCCTGTCGAATGTCGTTCAATTGCGAAGTTTGAAGATGGGGATTTTAAGCATCGGCACACAGGTTCCGGTGTTCAAGACGTTCATGGTCAGTTTCTTTCACATCTCGGTTCTGGTGCTTCTTACCGCAGGTATGCTGTGGGTGGCGGTTAAATATCTGATGAAGTTATCCAAGGGATTTACGGAAGTAATGTCCCGCTATAGCGCTCTGACCGTAGTACCCGTCGGATTGACGATTGTCTTCTTTCTCACGTCGCTGATCGGATTGAGATCGCTGGCTTTATTTTTGCTTGTATTTATTTTGTTGGGATGGATAGCTGCGGTCCTCGTTACTATTTACTCTTTCAACAAGGAATCTGAAGGAACCGGCGCCGATCCGTTATACAGCCTGTTTGCCGTTTTCTTTGTCCTGTGTTTCTATCTATGGGTCGCCGGGGATTCCCTGACGAAGTCCTTCCTGAGTCTTGTCGTCAAATTTTAAATAGAACTATAGCAATCCCCCGGTGCTTGAGCAGTGGCCGGGGGATTTTGGCGCGGATATGGCCTGCGCCTCACGAACCACGCTGATTGGCGGATGTTCAAATAGGAGTACACAGGCTTGTTTACCACATTGGAAAGTTTAAGTTGATTAAAGCATCATAGTGGATAAAATCAACAATTGGTATAAAAAGCTACCTATCATACCAAATGGGGCTCCCCGCAAATCTTTATCGAAGCAAGGCAAGAAGAGCGACCGCGTTTAGAGGAAGGTTTTAGACGCCGACTCCGTTGGAGTGCGGACGGACTAAGCTTCGAAGGCCACACGTCCACTTTGGGGGATTGACAGAACTCCGTTATTTCTTCAGCAGGACGACAATTAGGATGGCGATAATGACGAGGAGCAGCAGCGCTCCTCCCAGAATAGCTATTAACCCCCAATTAACAAACACCATGATCATCACCTCAATAGAGTTCAAATTCGATAAGAAGAAGTTAACTCCTGCATTATCTGCCATAACACTAAAACCTGTCAATATGTGGATAGACTATCCAATTGACCAGTTGGTCATTTCGAAAAGTGACAATCTTTTGAAAAAATATTATTCCCCTTTATTTCTCAGGGAATATGGAATAAATGTTTAGCGAATTGTTTTGACCAATGAGTCAGTAAATAGTACCATTAGAAAAGAAAAAGACACTAGCGAAGAGGGGAAATGAGAATGCTCGGAAGAAATTGGACCCGATCTAGTAGTATAGTCCTGCTGCTTGTTCTTGTCCTGATCGCTGCGGGATGCAGTGGGAATCCGACTGGAGGGAGCCAGGAAGCAGAGGAGAAACAGACTCCTGTCCAGGTAGAGACGGTTCGCGAGGGGGATATGGCACTTAATCTGGAAATAGCCGGTACAGTGCAAGCATCTCGCCAAGTTACCGTGGTGCCTAAAGTATCCGGGACGCTGGCGGAGCTGCATGTCAGCAAAGGACAAGCCGTCAAGCAGGGAGACCCCCTGGCCACTGTGGATAATCGTGATCTTGTAACGGCCCTGGAGCTGGAGAAAGCCGGGCTGGCCAATGCATTGAACCAGCTTGAGCTCGCTAAGTCGAGAGAGCGCCAAGGATTGGATGCTTCCAAAAATTCGCTGAGAGACGAAGTGGCGAAGGAGCAGGCGGCTGAAAACTTGCGGCAGGCACAATTGGCCGTCGAACAGGCGGAAATCGGAGTAAAGCAGGCTAATCTGCGGATTAAGCAGGCGGAGCAAAGATTATCCGACTCGGTCATTTATTCGCCTATCTCCGGTGAAGTGCTGTCCATTCAGAATGAAGTTGGAGAGCTCGTGGGACAATCTCCTCTCATGGTGATTGTGTCGCTGGATCCGATCAAGGTAGTGGCCAACGTCAGCCCGAAGCAGCTGCCGCTGTTCCAGCAAGGGCAAAATGTTGAACTGGCGTTAAACTCCGATAGCGGGCCGGTAACCGGAACGGTGGAATATGTGTCTCCCGCAGCCCTGGATTCCGGGCTGTTTACTGTAGAGGTTAAGGTAGGAAATGCGGACGGCAGCATCAAGCCGGGAATGACAACCAAGCTTCTGGTTCCGCAAACCCTTGCCGAGAATGTGCTCATCCTGCCTACATCCTCCATTCTGGAGGAGAATGGAAAGTCCTATGTATATGTTATCCGTGGGGACCAAGCGGTCAAACAGGAAGTACAGATAGTTCAATCGCAAACGAATGAAACAGCGGTACAGGGAGAAATCACCGCAGGGGAACGAGTCGTAACGAAAGGCCAGTTTACTTTGACAGATGGCAGCAAAGTGAAGGTGATGGGGGAGGGGGACGTTAATTGAAGCTTGTAGACGTATCGGTCAAACGTCCCGTCGGTGTCGTCATGGTCGTTCTGGCCATCCTGGCGCTCGGCTTCGTATCGCTTAAAAATTTGGCGGTCGATCTGTTTCCCAACATCAACTTGCCGATCGTCGTCGTAGCAACCAGTTATCAGGGCGCAGGCCCGCAAGAAGTGGAAAATTTGGTCAGCCGGCCGGTGGAATCCGCCGTCAGCTCCGTTCAGGGGGTCAACACCATTCAGTCGACCTCCCAGCCTAACTCCTCGTTGGTTGTGCTGATGTTCGATTCCGGCGTCAATCTGGATACGGCCGTTGCCGAAGTCCGGGAGAAGGTCGACCAGATGAAGAGCTTCTTGCCGGACAATGCGAATGATCCCTCCGTGCTGCGCTTCGACCCTCAACAAATTCCGGTTATGTCCATCGGCCTGAACGGGGATAAGCCGGAGGTGCTGCAGGATATCGCGGAGAACCAGATCGTTCCTATGCTGGAGCGGGTGAACGGGGTGGGCTCCGTGTCGGTGCAGGGAGGAAAGACCCGGGAAATCCAACTCGAGCTCAACCGCGCGGAGATGAAACGTTACGGAATCTCGAGCGGGCAGATTGTTCAGGCGCTTAGCGGCGAGAACCGCTCGGCGTCGGCCGGTGTCATTGCCAAGGGGGATAAGGATCTGCAGATAAGGGTCCAGGGAGAATATACGAGCCTTGACGATATTGCGAACACCTTGCTGATGCTTCCGCAAGGCGGATATATCCGGATATCGGATGTAGCCGAGATGAAGGATACTTACAAGGAGCAAAACTCGTTGACCAAGGTCAATGGAGAATCAGCCCTTGTCTTATCCGTACAGAAGCGTTCCAATGCCAATACCGTCAAGGTTGCGGACGGATTGAACAAGGCGATTGTGAAGATCAATCAGGAGCTTGGCGACCGGGCCAAATTGTCCGTCGTCATGGATACCTCGATTTTTATCAAAGAATCGATATCTTCGGTTATTAACAACATGATTTTAGGAGGGGCCATCTCGGTCTTCATCCTGCTGCTGTTCCTGCGAAGCCTGCGGGCGACGCTTGTTATCGGGATCTCTATTCCGATTGCGGTAATCTCCACATTTTCATTGATGTATTTCACCGGACAGACGGTCAATGTATTGTCCATGGGGGGATTGGCACTCGGGATCGGGATGATGGTCGACTGTTCGATTATTATTCTGGAAAATATTACGAGGCACCGCCGCAACGGTGCTACGTTAATCGAGGCGGCCAAGCAGGGAGCGTCCGAGCTGGGATCGGCGGTTATCGCATCCACTACTACCAGTCTGGTAGTTTTCCTGCCGATTGTCTTCGTTAAGGGAATCGCTTCGGACCTGTTTGTTCCGTTAGCCTTGACCGTTTCCTTCTCGCTGATCGCATCTCTGGTCGTTTCGTTGACTCTGGTTCCGATGCTGTCCTCGAAAATGCTCAAGCTCAAGACGCATGAGGAAGTTCGCAACGGCAATGGCGGCAAGCAGGTTGGAAAAGGATTGTTCAGCCGCTTTACTGCCTGGTTTGGCGGAATAATAAAGGTATATAAAAAGTTGCTTAAATGGGTGCTTTCCCATCGCAAAACGACCGTTACCCTGACGATCGTTATATTGGTAGGCAGCCTGGCCCTAGTTCCATTCATCGGTATGGAGTTCTTCCCTGCCTCGGATCAAGGACAGATCACGATCAATATTGAGACCGATACCGGATCGAACCTGCACGAAACCGAGAAGGCAGCGGACCAGGTGTCTGAAATGCTGAAGCCTTATGCGGATTTGATTGAAACCAATTATTTATCGATAGGCAGCGGGGGCGGCTTCGGCGGCTCGGGGACGAATACCGCGTCATTTAATATTCAACTGATACCCGCCAATGAACGAAGCATGACCACCAGTCAGATGATGGTAGAACTGCAGGAGAAGACGGCTTCAATTCCCGGCGCCGAGATCGTAGTAACCGAAGCATCGGCGGGACTGGGAACCGGCAACCCTGTGCAGATTCAGATTAACGGGCCGGATTACGCCGTTCTCTCCGAGCTGGCGGACCAAGTAGTCTGGACGATTTCCCAAATTGACGGCATTCATAATGCCCAGAGCTCGATCTCTGCAGGGCGTCCGGAAATCCAAGTGCACGTCAACCGCGAAGCGGCGGCTCAATACGGCTTGAGCTACCAGCAGGTGCTTCAGGAGGCGGAGACCGGCTTCAACGGCCGGGTGGCTACCCGCTATCGGGAAGACGGCTACGAGTATGATGTCCGAATTCTTCTGCCGGAGGGCGAACGGAAGACGATCAGCGACCTGGAAATGATGATGCTGCCTACGGCGACCGGACAGCTCATTCCGCTGTCCGCAGTGGCTGATTTGCAGCAGATCCAAGGACCTTCGGAAATCCAGCGGCAGAATCAGGAGCGCCAGGTTAATGTGACGAGCGATATCGTTGGCCGTGATCTTGGCGGAGTCATTACCGACATTAACGCAGCTCTAAGCGGTATGAATTTTCCGGAGGGCTACTCCTATTCTATGGGAGGTCAGGCGGAGGATATGATGGAATCGTTCCAGGATTTAGCTATGGCACTGGTGTTCTCTATCTTCCTTGTTTATATCGTCATGGCCGTCCAGTTCGAGTCGGTGCTTCATCCTCTGGTGATTATGTTTGCCATGCCGACCATGTTCGTAGGGGTTATGCTGGGGCTGTTCGTAACCGGTAAGCCGCTTAGCGTTCCGGCTTTGATAGGACTCATTATGTTGGCGGGGATTGTGGTCAACAACGCCATTGTGCTTATTGATTACATCAACGTGCTGCGCAGGCGGGGCGTGGATCGTACCGAAGCCATTATGCAGGCGGGTACGACTAGGCTGCGCCCGATTTGGATGACTACGCTGACCACCGTGCTCGCCATGATCCCGCTTGCTTTAGGAATCGGCGAGGGGGGCGAGTCTCAGGCTCCGCTGGCGGTTGTCATCATCTTCGGGCTGATGGTTTCCTCCTGCTTCACCCTGTTCCTGATCCCGGTCATGTACACTCTGTTTGACGATATGGCCGGCTGGTTCAAGCGACTCTTTCGCCGGAAGAAGAAGGATTCGACCATTGTCCCGACCGGGATCAACGGTTAAGCTTGAATGAGCAGGTTACGGATAGCCTGCGGAAAGGCCGCCCTGTGTAGAGGCGGTTGCAGAAGAAGCAGCTAGACCTGTAATAGCAGCTGCAGTAGAAACAAATGGAAGTAGCGTGTAAGAAGCCCTTGCGATGCAAGGGCTTCTTTATATAAGCGGACAATGGGCGAAGTGCTTTTAGTTCTGTCCATTTGAACGATTATTCATAACAAAAGCGGACCTTTCGTGCCATACATACGGCCGATTGTATGATTATTCGATTTATTATATAGAACGCATCGTTCGCATCAAGATCAGCTATGCTTGTCACTATGGAAAAACCACATCGATAAAAGCAGCGCCCATTTTTGGCTAGAGACGGTTGACTTTGGTTCAATTCAAAAATATAATATTCAGTAATTTAGTAAATCAGTAATTCAGTAAAATGAAATATTCGTTATCCTTATACTGGGTGAAACGAAATAATTTAAAACGAAAAGAGGTACACATATGAAAATACCAACTACACTAAAGCATAAACCCGTTGTCGTGTCGGAAAATTACGAGCAGATCGACGGACGGTATGCCCGAAATACGGATGCCAAGGGCCTGTCCCTGGGATTGGCCCAGTGGAATGACAGGGGCAACGTCGATATTTCGGCCAAAGTATGGAGATATACGGGGGAGAAATGGTCCAGACAGTCGGAGGAAATGCCGCTACATCGTGTGCTTGACCTATCCATTCTTATTTGCCGGACGATCGCGCATTTTCGCGAAGCTTACCGATATGAGCATTTGTACGATACGGAGAATCCGGTCATCGACCGGGTCGGCCTGCAGGGTGATGCCATGACGGTAGCGGTTTGCACGGACAACGAGAAAATCAACGAAGATATCAAGCTGTTCAATCAGGCTCTGAGTAACGACGATGAGATGATCGGGGAACGGCTGCGCACTTTATCGAGAATTTTGAAGGATATGGGGTATTAAGCAACCTATTTTAAGGAGAAAGCCATGAATATGGAAGAACAATTTATATTGTCTCCGGCCAGACAACTGACCGATGCGGAGAAAGAGCTCATTTGGAGAAGGCCGCCGTCTCATAAGGCAAGCGAGGAAGAACTGCGTATTTGCAGAGAAATAAAACGCAACTGGAACCGCGGAGAGATGAAGATTGCCAACATTTTGTTAGAGGGGGATGCCGGTTCCGGCAAGACGCAGCTTGCCAAAGCCTTATCGGCGCGCTTGGGCCTCCCGTATACGAAAGTGACCTGCTTTGCCGACATGGACAAAACCGATATCATCGGTGCCATTTTACCGGTTGTTTCCCGGGAGAGCCTGGAGAAGATGGAGCCGGAGGAGCAGAAGATACTGAAAGCTCTCTATGAAAGTGACGGTTTCCAAAGCGCGGCTGAAATATTGATGGATGTGCTGGGGGTTTCGCAGGAACAGGCTGCCTTGAGAATGAAAAAATTGCTGAAGCTGGCTGCGGAGAACACGGAGGGAGAAGCCGTGGAGTATCGTTTCTACCCTTCGGAAATAGTCAGGGCCTATCAGAAAGGATACATTCTGGAAATACAGGAACCGACCGTCATTCGGGATGCCGCGGTATTAATGGCGCTTAACTCGGCCTTGGAGCTGGATGGCAGCATCAATCTGCCTACGGAAATCATCCGCAGACATCCGGATTTCATAGCGGTCATTACCACCAACCGGAATTATGCGGGCTGCAGACCGCTTAACGAGGCTTTGCGCGACAGGATTCAGCATACGGAGAAGATGGATTTGCCGCCTAAAGAAGTCATGATGGAGCGTGCCGCTGCCAAAACCGGTTATCGCAATCGCGAGGTGCTGGACGTTCTGGCGGAAATTATTATCGTATTGGACAAAACGGCCCGGGCCAACGCCATCAAAGGGGTAGCGGGTATGCGCTCCTTTTTTTATTGGGCGGATGCGGTAGCTGCCGGTGCTTCTGCAAGAGAATCCTTATATCATAAAGTCATCTACAAAATTACTACCGATTCCGAAGAAATCCGGCTGTTGGAGGAAGCGCTGACGAGCCAAGGTTTGTTGGCCAGCCTGGAGGAAGTGGAGCTGGAAGTAAAAAAAAACGAAATGTTGAAGCAATAGAAATAAGGACAGAAGGAACAGCAGACGATGACGGTGCTGACCATGACAGCCAGGCGGAAGACGGAATTATTTTGAAAAAGGCCGCCGATAGTGACGATCGCAGCTCCGAAATTTCGCTGTCGGATGGGCCGACCTCTACGGAGAGGTCAGAGCTGGAAGAAGACGGCCCTCCGGTGTATCATCAGACCGATCATGACAGGACGACGGACGATGCAAAGCGTAAAAATCGGGAAATTCGAAAGAAACTGAATCAAGACGCAAGAAAGACCGTATCCGATTCTGTTCATAAAGGAATCCGGCTCATTGTACATCGTCCGGAATTCGATAGGGATCTTCAGCAGGAATACTTCCGTCTGAGCAAAGAGCTTATGCCTGTCGTGCGGGAAACGGCGCGTAAGGTAATGCCGCTGTTGGAGCATGAGGTCTCTTTGGAATTTGCGGGGAATCACTATTATGGCGGCAAATTTCAAGCGGACCGCACCGCTTATCGTGATTTCAGATATTTTGCGAAGAAGCTTCCTCCAACGGAATCGCCCTCCCTTGCGGTTGCTCTGCGAGTGGACGAATCCGCGTCGATGTCGGCCTTCGGAAGATTGGAGGCTGCCAAACGCGCCGTGCTTGCGGTATATGAATTTTGCCGGATTTGCCATATTCCTATATTGATATACGGCGATACGGCCGATATTTCCAAGCTGGAGCAAATGTCCGTATATGCCTATACCGATTTGGATCAGGTCGATGCCGATGACCGATTCAGGCTGATGGGGATTCGCGCCAGAAGCAATAATCGGGATGGCATGGCACTCCGAATCATTGCGGAGCGGTTAGCGGTCGCACCGCAGCAGACCAAGCTGTTGATCAGCATAAGTGACGGGCAGCCCAAGGCGATGGAGGATTATACCGGAAACTATGCGGCATTGGACATGCAGCAGACGATAGCCGAATATGAGCGGAAAGGGATTGCCTTCCTCGCCGCCGCCATCGGCCAGGATAAGGATGTCATAAGCCAAATCTATGGGCAGGAGAGGTTTTTGGATATTACAGATCTACAACAGTTTCCTGCGAAATTGGTTCGGATCATCGCCCGGTATTTGTAATTTTACGGAAGTCTGAAGGGTCAGAGGCCGGTGTACAATCCCTTAATACAGCGGTGTTGGCGGGCAGAATTTGAACGCATTAACAGGAAATAATAGGAATTGACAACGGGACAAGGTGTCCTGGCCAAGGGCACATGCAAGGCGAATGCAGGAGCCTGCTTCGACAAACGTTTTGAGAGGTCATAACTTATGTCTAAAACAATACTGATCGTGGAAGACGAACCTATTCTGCGGGAAATCGTGAAGGATTATTTGCTCGAGGATGGCTATGAAGTGCTGGAAGCGGACGATGGAAAACAGGCGCTGGCGTTATTCCAGGAGCATGAAGTGGACTTAATCATATTGGACATCATGCTGCCGGAATTGGACGGGTGGGCGGTATGCCGGCGCATTCGGAAGTCGTCGGACGTTCCGATTATTATGCTGACGGCCCGCTCGGACGAGGACGATACGCTG
The DNA here is from genome assembly GCF_051966115.1 of Paenibacillus sp. SAFN-117. Taxonomy (NCBI): domain Bacteria; kingdom Bacillati; phylum Bacillota; class Bacilli; order Caryophanales; family Paenibacillaceae; genus Paenibacillus; species Paenibacillus sp. SAFN-117. The sequence goes on along the minus strand of NZ_JBQCLK010000010.1, from coordinate 100,576 downwards.
CTCGGCTTCGAGTTGGGCGCGGACGATTACGTCACCAAACCGTACAGCCCTCCCATTTTGCTGGCCCGGGCCAAACGGCTTCTTGAGAGCCGGCGGGTTGGAGCGCTGGAGAGCGATACTTTATCCGGCGGAGGGATTACGATTCATTTACCATCTCGCACCGTTACATTGGACGGGACGAACTGCAGCTTGACGCATACGGAATTTGAAATCCTGGCCTGCCTTATGAAGAACAAGGGGATGATCATCACCAGGGAGCAGTTAATTACCAAAGTGTGGGGATATGATTTCGTTGGCGACGATCGTACAGTCAACAGTCATATCCGCAATTTGCGCTCCAAGCTGGGGGAGCATGCCCGATGCATCGTCACCGTCGTCCGTTCGGGATATAAATTCGAGGATCAGCCATGAGAAGGGGCATCGTATTCAAGCTTTTTCTATTAACGACCGCATTATGCCTGTTCATTCTCGCGATTCTTTTTGTCGGGCAGACCGTATTCTTCAAGCAATTTTATGTGCATCAGAAGGTAGAGAAGGTGCAGGCGGCCCTTCAAGCTTACAAGCAGGACTACTTCAGTAGTGCAGGGGACCCGCAGGCCGTAGCCAAGCTGGAGCAGGACTTTTATCAAAGACATAACACCTGGGTCACGACATTGGACGCCATGGGCAATCTGAATTATTTCGGCGATTTTTATATGGAGGTTCGGGTGGAGCTTTCTGACGATGGCCTTTCCGGCCAAACGATGACCATCCCGCTTTACAGCGTCATGAATGTGGAGGATTTCAGTCAGGACAATCCGTTCCTCACTACATGGATTCAAGAGGGAGAGCGGATCGCTATAGAAGGCTTGCTGATGAACCATCAGCCGGTTCCGCAGCGCATGGCAAGGGAACCAGGCCGTCTGAGGGAGGAAGGCCGTCTGGAAAATCAGCAGATGGTAAACAAGGAATATGAGGTCGTCACCAGGTTTGAAGATAAGAACCGATATCGTGAACTGTACCCGTCGTTTCTTATCAAAGGAAAGATCATAAAAGTCCGCACTCCGGAAGGGGCGGGGGTGTCACGCTATACGAACCATCTATTTCTGGATCGGGTCAAAAGCTTTCAAGCGGATCTTCTGTTTGGAGATTATGATGGTGGCACGAATGAGAGCCAGATCATAGATTTTGAAGAAAACCAGGTAAATTACAAATTGTTCGTGGAGCAAATCGATGACCGGAACGGGAATCCCGCCTACCTGTTCGCGATGGTGTCGCTGCAGCCGGTGAGCGAAGCCGCGGATGTGATGCAGGATTACTATGTATACATCGTCATAACCACACTTCTGCTCGTGCTGCTCGCCTCCTTCTATTATTCCCGGCGGATTGCCCGTCCGCTGCTGCGTATCAACCGTACGGCGCAGAGAATGGCCGGCCTGGACTTCACCGAGAAAATTCCGGTAACGACCAAGGATGAGATCGGGGACTTGTCCCGCAATATTAACGAGCTGTCCGAACGGCTGCATTCCCATATAACCCGGCTGGAGCAGGACATTGAGAAAGAGAAGCAGCTGGAAAATACGCGGAAAGAGTTTATATCCGGAGTGTCGCATGAATTAAAAACTCCGTTAAGCGTCATTCAAAGCTGTCTGTCCGTTCTTAAGGACGGGGTTGCCAGCCATAAGCGGGATCATTATTTTGCGGCGATGGAAGATGAAGTGAGGAGAATGGATCTGCTCATCGGGGATATGCTGGAGCTGGCGAAATACGAATCGGGCACATACAAGATGAAGATGGATACGTTCCCTATCGATACACTTATAGAGCGGGTTTGTGCGAAATTCTCTTCGGACATGGAAAGCAAGTCATTGCATCTGTATACCCGTCTCGCCCCGGTCGAGGTTGTAGGCAATCAGCATCGGATCGAGCAGGTGCTGGTCAATTTCCTCACCAATGCTATCCGCTATACGCCGGAACAAGAATCGATCATCCTTTCGGCCGTCGAAGAGCAGGAGACCGTCCGGGTGAGTATCGAAAATAAAGGAACCCATATTCCGGCGGAGCAGCTGGAGAAGATATGGGACCGTTTCTATCGCGGCGATAGTTCCCGCCAACGGAAGGCCGGAGGAACCGGACTCGGATTGGCGATTTCCAGGAAGATTTTGGAGCTGCACGGGGTGCGGTACGGCGTCACCAATACAGCGGAAGGCGTAATGTTTTATTTCCATCTGAATAAAAAAGTGTAGGCGGGCTATCTCCACTCTCCAAAGTAGCCTGTGGTTGACCACCGTCATGCGCCGCCAAACACCGCGCTGGGAGTCTCGCGTGCGGTACGGAAAGATCCAACCACTGAGTAACGGCCTGCACGAAATGTTCCACCATGAGCAAGGGCCTCGAGGACGTCAAGGACGTCAAAGGATAAGTTCGGCCCTCTTCTCCTGCATGTTCGGCACAAAGACGAGCAAAAATACATTAAAATCCGGCCGTTTTTCACTAAAAGCGCGAAAGACGATCAAATGTGCAGGTCTTTTTGGCAAAATGGGCCGATTTCGCAAAAATCCTTCCAAAGACCTGCATTATTGCTTTAGAATCAGGCATGTCGCGGCATTTCTCTCAAAAGACCTGCAGTTTCGCTTTAGAATCAGGTACGTGGCAGCCCTTTTTCCAAAAAAGCTCCGGACTATCCTCCATGACCATCTTTTACACTATCTAGGGGGGAATTGGAGCTGTCCCGAAGAATATCGTATAAAACGAGTACCTCCCGAAACGTACGAAAGAACGACCTCCCATTCCATTGCAAAGGCGGATGGTGAGGTCCTTTTTTCTCGCAAAAAATCGGCGCTGAGCGGGGCTGGAAATTCGCAACGGCTATTTTGGGACGGCCTTTTTTTGTATTTTTCACAGCTTGAAATCACTTCATAGCTTCTTCCACCTCTCCTTAAACTACTCGCTATCCGCCACTGGAGCAGATTTCGAATCAAAATGTGGAGCTTCTTTCCACATTTTATATGCCGATTCCATTCCTGGCCAATAGAGCTGTCTTCCTGACTGCACCTCAGAGGCATTGGCCTAGCGTTATACCGCCAGGCATGGGCTAAATGGATTTCCGAGGCTGTCGATTTAATGTGGACACATTTTATTAATTACAAAATCGCCTCTAAATCGCCCTCTTATACGGATTTTTAATGCAGGTAAATCTCTTGTCGAAAAGAAAATCGATCTGAGGGCATTTGAGAAGCAAGTTAGAAAACTGTCCACAGTTAATAGACAGCCTCGTTTTTCCAGTTATTTCACTTCCTATCTTCCAATCCATTCATTTTACCTACATAAAATACAGCTAGATCCCTTCTCTCAGAGAAAAATGGCGACTAAGCGAGGACACGGGGTTATTTTTTTGTCTTTAAACTACTTTTATATCATCTGCACCTTATCTTTATCTCTCTCTATTATTCTATTTTGCGAGGAGGGCACGTGACCATAAAAGCCGTCTTGAGCGAGACCGCGGTGCAGAAGTCTTACGGACGCCCAACTATCCGCCTGAATTTCGGGAGCAAGTTCATCGCATGTAAGGTTAACGGAAGGGGGGGAGACCGATGAAGCGAAGGAGACCGTACTTAAAATGGCTTGCGGCCGCCATTCTTATTTTTGCCGTGTACAAGCTTTATGACGGCGAAATCCGCGCGAGCGAGAGCGGGGCTGCGAATATCGACGATGCCCCGGTATATAAAGTGGTCATTGACCCGGGACACGGGGGCAAGGACCGGGGAGCTACCGGCGTCAGCGGCAAAGACGAGAAGGATTTTACGCTGCAGCTATCACAGAAGGTGAAGGAACTGGCGCAGCAAGAACCGCGAATCGAGGTCTATTTGACCCGAACCGATGACCGATTTCTTTCTTCCATAGATCGGGCTAGACCCGAATTTGCCAATCAGATCGGTGCGGACTTATTTATATCCATTCATGGCAACACGTATACCGATCCCGATGTTTCGGGTACGGAAACTTATTATTACCGCAAAGAATCGCTTAAGCTGGCTAAAATCATACACAAGCATGTGGCTGGGGCGACCGGATTTCGCGACCGCGGGGTGAAGAAAGAGGACTTTTTCGTTGTGAAAGATACGAAGATGCCGGCGGTGCTGCTGGAAGTCGGTTATGTCACGAATCCGCAGGACGAGGCTCAGATGTTTACGGACGATTTTCAATATCGGATTGCCGCCTCCATTCTGGACGGGATGAAGGAATATTTAAAAATAAACTAAGAACGGGAGAGGAACATACATGAACATGAACATGACCATGAATATGACCAAAAAAAGAATGATCACCCTGCTGATCGGAATCGTCGCAATCTCGTTGGCGGCGTGCGGGAACCCGGAAGGCGGGCAGAAGCCCGGGGCTGTGACTCAACAAAAAGGGGCAAACCCCGCAGCTTCAGAACAAGCGTCATACGCAACCCTGTTTCAAAAGAGCGTATTTCTGGGGGATTCGATTACGGAAGGGCTGTCGTTCCACGATGTGCTGGATGAGGCGAATGTACTTGCTGGTGCCGGGAAAACCGCCCAGTTCGCGCTCGAAGATATCGACGATTTGGTTAAGCGCCGGCCGAAACATATCTTTATTCAATTGGGATCGGACGATATCCTGTGGCCTACCGACAATCCGAAGGAATACTCTCTGATGCACTACGCCCAATTGGTCGACACGATCAAGGAAAAGCTGCCGGACGCCGCCATAACGATTCTATCGGTTACTCCGGTAACAGAGGAAGCGGAGAAAGAGGAGCCCCGTTATCGCAATATCGCGGATTACAATCAGGGGTTGAAGGAACTGGCCGCCAAGGAACAAGTCGGATTTGTCGATTTGGCATCCATCATTGCAGACCATCCCAACCTGTACGATGCGGACGGCATTCATTTTAAAGCCGGGTTCTATCCGTTAGTGCTGGATTTGCTGAAGGATCAAGTGAAGTAACATGCCGAACGGGTCTATAAACGGAGGTGACGGAAATTGGTCTTTAGCAGCCTGATTTTTCTGTTCCTCTTTCTGCCGGTAACCATTCTTGTTTACTACTTATCGCCAAAGAAGCTGAGAAATTCCGTCTTGCTAGTTGCAAGCCTAGTCTTCTATGCATGGGGCGAGCCGCTGTATATCTTGATCATGATTTTCTCGACCCTGTTCGACTATGCGAACGGGCTGCTAATCGAAAGATATAGACATCGTCAGCCGGTGGCCAAAGCGGTTCTCATCGGCTCTATCGCCGGCAGTTTGGGCATTCTCGGTTTTTTCAAATATGCCGGGTTTGTTGTGGACAATCTCAATCAGCTATTCCATCTCCAGATTCAGGCGGCGGAGCTACCGCTGCCGATCGGCATATCCTTCTATACGTTCCAAACGATGTCCTACGTGGTGGATGTATACCGGAACAAAGTGCCCGTGCAGAGAAATATGATCTCCTTCGGCGCTTACGTGACGATGTTCCCGCAGCTCGTAGCGGGCCCGATTGTCAAATATGGCGATATCGCGGGGCAGTTGGCTTCCCGAACGATGACGCTGGACCGGTTCGGCGAAGGGGCGGAATGGTTCATCCGGGGACTGGCCAAGAAAGTGCTGCTGGCCAACAATATCGGATTGCTGTGGGCGAGCGTGAAGGCGACGCCGATGGGAGAGCTGAGCGTTCTTTCCGCCTGGCTTGGCATCATCGCTTTTACCCTGCAGATCTATTTCGATTTTAGCGGGTATTCGGATATGGCGCGGGGGCTGGGTAAAATGTTCGGGTTCGATTTTATGGAAAACTTCAATTATCCCTATATCTCCAAAAGCATTACGGAGTTTTGGCGCAGGTGGCATATTTCGTTGGGCTCCTGGTTCCGGGAGTACGTCTATATCCCGCTCGGCGGCAATCGATCAGGTCTTCCCAAACAGCTTCGCAATCTGTTGGCGGTATGGTTTTTAACCGGTCTATGGCATGGGGCGAGCTGGAATTTTATTATATGGGGCTTGTACTTCGGTTTCTTCGTGACGGTCGAGAAGCTGTTTCTGCTGAAATGGCTGCAGCGCTGCCCCGGCTTTGTGGGACATGTCTACACGCTTCTGATCGTCATCATCGGATGGGTATTCTTCGAATTCGACAATCTGACATTCGCTGGGCAGTTCATCGGAACGATGTTCGGATACGGGGCGCACGGATTTGCGGATCATCAAGCCCTTTATGATCTGTCGGCCAATTTCATCCTGTTGACCGTGCTGGCGTTATGCGCGACGCCGCTTCCCCGGAGAGTGTTATCTTCCCTTAGAGAAAAAGGAAACATGGCGGGTGCAATCGCTGTCCCGGTTATTTATTTCCTATTTATGTTTCTATCTACGGCTTATTTGGTCAATGAAACCTACAATCCATTCCTATACTTTCGATTTTGAAGGAGGCGGCGGCTCTGAACAGGTATGACAAAATGTACAGAAATCTAATGGCCACCCTGCTGCTGCTGTTTATTGGTATGATTGCCGCTCTTCATCTTCTGACGCCCGACAGAGCCTTCTCGGAATCGGAAAATCGGGTGCTGGAGCGGCTTCCACATTTTTCGCTGCAAGCTCTCGTATCCGGAAGGTTTGCTTCCAATTACGAAAAGTATGTATCCGACCAGTTTGCTTTCAGGGATGTATGGATCGGCGTGAAATCCGATGCGGATCGGCTCATGGGGAAGAAGGAGAGCAACGGAGTTTACTTGGGCGCTGACGGATATCTCATTCAAAAATTCACTGCGCTGACGGCCGGAGATTTGGAAGACAAGGTAGCAGCCATTCATTCGTTGGACAGCGTCACGCCCGGCCTTCAGAAGTATGTGATGCTTGTGCCCACGGCGGTCACCCTGCTTAAGGATAAACTCCCGGCTTATGCTCCGGCCGGCGATGAACCGAAGTATTTGGACCAAGTCCGGCAATCGCTCCATAGCGATATTCGATTTGTTGACGTCTATCCTGCGTTATATGCCGAGCGGGAGAATCCAGTTTTCTACAAAACGGACCATCATTGGACGACCCGGGGCGCCTATTACGCCTATCGGGAGCTTTGCAGGCAAATGGGGATCATTCCGCAGGAGGAGGAAGATTTCCATATCCGCCAGGTTACGAATGAATTCTACGGTTCGCTCTATTCGAAGAGCGGGTTCAGACGTCTGCAGCCGGACAGCATCGAGCTTTATGTGCCGAAGGAGGATCAGACCTACACTGTCGAGTATGTCGAAGAACAACAAACGTCGGACTCCTTGTACGAGATGGAAAATCTCAACAAGAAGGATAAGTATACGGTGTTTCTTAACGGCAATCACGCGCTTATCCATATAACAACGGGCCATCCGGGGGAAAAGAAGCTGCTGGTGGTCAAAGATTCGTACGCCAACAGCCTGATTCCTTTCTTAACGGAGCACTTCAGTGAGATATACGTCGCAGACCTGCGGTATTACGAGGAAGACTTGGTGAAGCTCGTGCAGGAACAAGGTATCCATGACATGCTGCTGCTCTATAATATCCAAACCTTTTTGGAAGACCCATCTATTAAGAAGCTATCGGAGGGGATCGAATGAGAAGAGATAAGAAAGAGATTGGGAAAATTTTAGCCGCTATCCTGGCGTTCGCTGTGGCTGTCGGCGTTATGGCCGGATGTTCCGGCAAGGAGGACGTCGCCGCCGAAGCTCTATCGGCCGCTGAAGTGGGGGAACGAATCCGGCAGGCGGTGAATTTTGATGATATGAAGCAAGGGGATAGCAGCAAGCTGCAAAAGCTGTACCATATCGTTGCCGCGGAGGTGGAGGATTTTATTCTTTATACGGCCTCATCCAATGTGAAGGCCGACGAGCTGGCCGTTATTAAAGTAAAGGATGAGAATCAGGTGGAAAGCATCAAAGAGAAAATAAGGCAAAGAATCGAAGCGCAAACGGTAAAATTCAAAGACTATCGGCCGGACGAATACTATCTTATCGAAAAGCATGTCTTGAAAACGAGAGGTCCTTTTATTCTTTTTGCGGTCTCCCGCGAGGCTGATCTGATGGAACGTGCCTTTGACGGCGCGTTTTAAATTTGGAACGGTAAACGGCCGGAATCTGTGTTAAAATTGTAAATATATAGTAGACGTTGGCCCGGGGCAGGCCTATTCGTAGTTGTCTTGAACTGCGAACTGCTTGCTTCGGGTTAATCGGTTTGAATGGCGTCTCAGATCAAACGCTTTTCCTCCAGAGGTTATTCGTATCCTTGGGCAACAATGTTGAGGGTGAAATCGTTCACCTTAGATTGATAACGATGAACACAAGATCGATTTAATTCATGTTACTTGGATTAGAATTAATGCTAGTTTGTATATACATACAAGGTGAGCCTGGAATTAAATTCTATGGAAGCGAGCTTTTCATAGGGGTGTTTGGATTCATTTTAGTAGGGATCGGTTTTTTCATGAAGAACAAGGAGCAATGAATTACTGTTCGGAAATCATTGCAAAGCAGGAGGATAAGCTATGAAGGCGGTTGCGAATGCAGTAGTAGTTGCGTTCATGTTCATGAGCATACTGATAGGCTGTTCCAATAGCGTTAAACCCGATGCAAGTATGTTTGAGGTGGGGATTGAGGAACTACAGGGTATCCGAGCGAATGAGCCATTTATAATAACCGGTTACCTGAAAAACAACTCGAAACATTCTTGGGAGATCTCTCACGGAGCCGGAATGTTTACCTATGAGATTGTGGATATGGAGGGAAATCGTGTTACCCGGAACACTGGCTTGCTTATTCAAAACGCTATAGGCTATCTGACGCAACTAAAACCGAATGAGGTTCTGCAAAACAACGGAGAAGAACAAAGAAGCGAAGAATATTATACATTCGTCATAGATAAACCCGGGCGGTACAAAGTCAGGACAAATGTAGAGTTCCGGATCGAGCATAACCAGGAAATTTATGAACAAACACTAACCAGCGAGTTCTATGAGTTCACCGTTGAATAGGTACTAGTCAGAAAGACTGATTATAGCAGAAGCAACGATTATAATTGGTTAATGGCGGACTATAATTAAAAATTAGAGCCGACATTATGGGGATGCAATGGAAAGCATATTAATTACTGGAACCAGCCGGGGATTGGGCGTATATCTGGCAAGGAATACTTGATACGTGAAGTCAAAGTAGGTCTTGCCATAGATTGGAATATCGCTTATAGTAGAGACAAACCCAATAGATCGTGCGGAAGAACCGCCCTTATTCTCGAATGCGAGCATAGGGGCGGTTTGTTGTTTTTTTTGGCCGCCTAATTCTTTGATAGAGGATTTCCTTCGACGGGTTAACTAGTTAATTTTGTAAAATTAGGAGGAATGAACTAGTTATTTGCAGAAACAAGTATAGGTATAAAAGCCTAATAGGCCTCAGGCTGCCCTTTATGCGGTTCTATTGGAAGCCTATTTTAGGCCGTATTATAGCATTCAACAATAATATTTGGAGGTTTAAACCATGAAAACAATTCCATTCAAAAACAAATTCATTACCGTTGGCGTAGCCGCAGCATTAATGATGACGGGGTGCACGAATCACTCGTCCTTGCTTGCCGCAGGCAAAGAGGAGCCGAAGGAAGAGAGGACAGACACTGTAAAGGCTAAGACGTCCGTTCAAGTATCTTTGTCGGATATCAAAGGCCACTGGGGGGAGCAGTCGATTCAGCAAGCGATAGAAGCCGGTTATGTGGACGGCTATGAGGATGGGACGTTTAGGCCGGAAAAGGAGGTTACGCGGGCGGAGTTTGTGAAAATGCTGATCAGCTCCATGAAGGAGAAAGTTGATCAAAGCGACTCCGGAAATCCATGGTATGCTCCCTATATGCTTTCGGCTCAAACGTCTGGAATCGTTACCGAAGGAGATATCACCGAAGATTTGGGCCAGCCCATTTCCCGGCTGGAGATGGCCAAGTTGGCCATTCGGGCGGTTGAGGACAGCTATAGGGGGAATAGAGAGGTCAAGGACGCTGAATTAATTTTTGAAAGCACGAAGGCTGGACTCATTACCGGAGTCGCCCCGGGAGAATTGGCCCTAGATGGCGTCACAACAAGGGCACAGGCCGTCACCATTATTCAACGGGTACTGAACGCTCAGACAGGAGGGACGAACGAAGTAGATAAACATGCGGCAAGTGCGGCCGAAATTGCCTTGTATGGAGCCAATACAAGGACGCTGCTGCAAACCGCTACAGTCCCCTTGCCTTATGAAATCCCGATTGGAAACGGTCTGCGTATGAACATAAAGGAAATCATAGTCACCGATATGACCGATCCGACCAGTCCTCTTTATGACAAGTATAAAGGGGCAGTGAAGTTTAGCGAAAAAATAGTTGGGGATGACTATGTGTTTACGTTCAACTTAGACATTATTAATGAAGAGGCAAGAAAAAATAGAAATGAAGGCTTATTTTTCTTAATAGATTTGGATGACTATATGCCGCTTGATATGGAGGATAATCTATATACCGTGAGTCTCGATGAGACTGGAACAACAAGTGGAACTCTTAGCTACAGTATGGATAAGGAATTATCCGATGGTATCATATCTAGCCATGGTTATTTGGACATGCATCTTTATACCAAGGGAACACGCGGGTTTGCGTTAGCTCACAAAATGGAGTAGGGGGACCTAGCGTCTTGAACAAGAAAAGAATGATTGTTGGACTTTCTGTCTTACTGCTCATCACTGTTCTTGTCACGACCTTCCTGTATCGTCCCTCAACGACCTATGCCGAAACGATGTTTATCGATTTTGAACGAGGGAGTATCGTTGGTACAGAAGAAGAATATTACCTCCCGTTTAAAGAGCGAGAGATGAAACTGGATTTGAAAAGCGATCTTCCGATTAAAGGCTATAAGATTTGGATGGATGACGGTACTGGTAAAGAGGTGGAAATCACATCTCAGGTCAACCGGAATGGTGATGTTCTTACTTTTAATGCAAAAGGAGTAGCAAAAACCTTCTATGGGGATCGGGATAATAACCCCGGTCATAAAATTTATCGGGACCCAAATGGAATCCAGTGGGGGCATGGGATTGAACGAGCAATTTTATTCCAGCCGGATCAAAGCACCATTAAGAATGGCGTTTCTGAGTACCCCGGAGTTATTCCTCCTACCGGAGTTTGGCAGGACAACGGGAAACCGATCGACAAATATCCAACGAACTTAAGATATCAGTACAATTTTACAGACGATGGACTTCCGGACTATGCCCCCAACTACAATATGGTCGGTGCAGCGGTCACTTTTTCAGTGGAATCCGATCCTCCAGATATATTCTACTCTGTAAAAGATGATAAAAAATCATTAAAAATTAATCTGGATAAAATTGATCCTAACTCCATTGAGATTAAAAAAGCAAGATCATCCAATTTGCACCCAAAAGCTGAACCCTTCTACTGGGGTAAGTCACATATCCCTGGTTATGGGGCTGTGAAAGTTCGCCTGATGCTTGATAATACCTTAAAAGAAGGCAAGGACTATCTTGTAGACTACCGTGATGGAAAACAGGAACTGAGAAATTACCTTATGGCCGTAAATACGGAGTGGGAAGGGACTTCCTATTTCTACAAAGGGAAAATTGAAATCATATATGATTTGGCCAAACCCGACTTAGGCAGCCTTGACTTCAAAACCTTGGTGGACTGTATCGGTTTGAACGTGGATACGCCTTTTGAAATTTCGTTTAGTAATCGTGGAAAAGCCATCGATACGCCATTTACGGTTCAAGTTTGGGTCGCCGGCCAGCTCCATAAGACGTTCAATTATCCGAAGATGGGGACCAATCAGACGATCAAAGAGCAGTTCACGTATAAATTTACGAATGAACGGTCCACCGAATTTGTGATCAAACTCGATCCGGATAACCGAATCGTCGAAGAAACGAAGGCCAACAATGAGATCAAGAAGCTGTATGCGGCCAGCCGGCATTGTGACGACAAGCCGATTGAAGAAAAGGAAATTACCGGAGATTTTGAAATTATACCCGGCAAAATTCAGTTCCGGGATTCCTTTACACTCAAACCGAAAAACATTGTGGTGAAGGGAACCGGCTGCGAATATGTCAGCCACCGGTTCCGGTACAATCAGAATGGGTGGGGTGTAGGGGATACACCAAAAGTATTTTCCAAAACCCAGGAATTCAAGCAAAACTATCCTTATAATCTTCAGGTAGGAACGGTTCAAGTGTACATGCAGATACAAACGACCTGCGGAAATTCCGATTGGATCGGGCCGAAGCCGTTGGAGATCGAAACGAATCCGGATAACCGGCCGCCTGTGTTCAGTATCGGTTGGTTTCAGCAAGGGGATTATTATGGTTTTATTCCTTCAGCCACCATTGTCGTCAAGGACTCCTATGTGAACCTGCGGGTCATTAAAAACCCGACAACCAATCCGCCCGAGCCTTATGATCCGGACGGGGACCCTATCGAATACTATTTCCATTTCGAAGATAGTAAGAGTTCCTGGATTCGCGGATTGCCGGATTATTACCGGCTCTGGCCCGGAAATACGGAGTTCAACAATCTAAAAGCTACAGAGCTGGGAACGCATGAAATCATGGCGACCGCAACGGATCCCCAAGGAGCCTCTTCAACCAGTAAGGCGATGATTACGGTGGTCGAGCCTAACCCGATCCCCATCATAACTGCACCTGATTCCGTGGTGGAGGGACGTCCCGTGAAGCCACCGATCCATGGGGAGAACAGTTTTACGTATGTTCCCGGGCGAACCATATCCAAGCACTTTTGGGAAAATAGACGGGATGTGTACCCGAAGCCGGGAATTGAAACGATCACCTTGGAAGTGGAAGACAATACCGGATTGCGTTCTTTACCCGAAAATAAAGCCATTCATAAGCTTGTGGTGAAGGAAGATTTGCCGCCGGTTCCCAAGCTGGCCTATAACTCTATCGGACTCCGGAATACACCGCTGCCGATTAAGAACGAAACATATAGTCCGGATGGCGACGCTATCGTTGTCAATGATCTGTATGTGGCCTATGATTCCAACAATGACGGCAAGTGTAACGAAGCGGACTTCCGGAAAATAGGCTCTGGCGGTGGGGTAGTGAATTACACCGCAGATAAAGTAGGGAAATATTGTCTGAAGGTGTATGCCGAGGAAGATTGGGGTAAACATGCGACCGGATACTTTTCCTTTGAAATCGTGAACCAGGCACCCGAGGTCAGTTTTACGCCGGTTGGCATTTCGACGGAACCGGAGCCAATTGAATCCACCGTTTATCCGGCAAGCGATTTTATGACGAATAAATGGGTGAATACTTCTTTAGACCAAAATAACCTTCTGAAATATTGGTCGGCAGCTCCTGACGGAACCTTGGTTACAGTCCCTATGATACGGAACACGCCAAATACGATTTATGATCGTTATCCTGATTATCCTTATGAAACGCTGCCTGTTTCACCGAATAAAGTAACCGGGTCCAAAGACCTCCGAAAACCGGCAGGAAATACTTTTAGCTTGGAATATCCCTTGGGTGGAGGTAAGTATATCGGCCGTAATATAAGTTCGGGTAGAACTTATCGATACTATCTGGTAGACACTAACGGCAGTAAACCGGAATTGCTTTTCGAAAATGAGGGAGTAGCCTTATATGTCAGGGAAGATTTGGGAGAGCTCATGTTTTACTACGAACAGCTTCTGAACCTTTCCAACGGAGAAAATTTGTTTTGGCGTCACTACAAGCTTTATAAAATCTCGGAATTGGCTAGAGGCAATACGACACCTTTAGATGCATCCACGCAAGACATCAGATGGTACGATTGGAAGTATACGGTGAGCGGACGGGCTTTAACTTTCTCCGATGGGTCTGACCCCAGGAAAAATACCCGGCTCGTCAAATTCAATACGGATATTAAAGAAATCGACCTTACCAATCGAAAAGTTTATTCTTACCGTTACGACAATTTAACAACTCCTTACAAAGTGGAAAGTTACACGGGGATCCCTGCGAAGAGCCGAGAGATGGAAGGTTATGACAATCACCCTGACTACGGACCGAAGTATTTGAAAGCATCTGATCTGTCCCGTATGGATTTTAAAGGGAACAAGTATCAGATTATAGAGGAGTATTTACAGTCTACGAACAAGTATGCGGATTATTTGGTTCGCTGGGATGGGAATACCGGAAAACCTGAAATTGTTCACACTTTTATGGGGGATTATCATGACTGGGTAAAAATTGAGTTCGAGTCTGACAGTCGTTATATAAACCTAGCTGTAGGCCCTTCTTGGAATAAGGAGTACTGGTATTACGACGCAGTTTCCGGAAATGTGCTGAAAGGGGATCGAAGAATCCCTTATACACCTGGGTTGTATCGAAACTCCGTAAACGGTATCGGTATTCTCCGGAAAGAAATCCGAGACCCTTATGATGATGAGCTGATGGGATATACGTTTGAACTTGCCGACAACAAGTCCAAAAGGTCCTTAGGGGAGCTGCCATTTAGGTCTGGAAGGTACGAAGACGGGTATGCTCAATTGATCGGTGGAGAAATCTACTTTGCTGATGACAGTAAAATCTTTACTTACAACTACGAAGGAGAGCAGCCGCCGGATCATAACGAATGGCATACCAATGGCCAGCTAATCCACACGCAAATGGCGCCGATGACGAATGGCACGATTGCTTGGAGCCAGAAGGTTGCGTATCAAGAAAAAGGTTATCTACCCACCGGAGTGAGTTTCCGGATACAGGATCATAAAAATATGTACCGTGTGGAAGTAACCAGCTCTAAGGTAAAGTTACTCAAAATCGTCAATGGCAGGAAACAGGTGCTGCGGGAAGTCACTCATTTCATTCCGGACAATACTTGGACCGGCTACAAAGTCGATATGCGCGGCAGCAGTCTGAAGGTGTATGAAAACGGGGTTCCGGTCATTGAAGTCACGGATAGCACATTCACCCGAGGCACATTCGGACCATATTCCGTCCATGATACGGTTGCTTTTAAGGGGATTTCCTCCCGGATGATGCCTGCCGGATCCGAAAGCGAAGTCAATGGTTATGCCATTGTCGATACGCAAGTGACTTATGATACGACCTACAGCGATTTTGAAAATGACCCGAAAATTCCGGACAAAACGGAATGGAAGACAGAACATATTAATACAACAATGTTCTTGAATATCGGGGATGGCAAGAGTGGATTGTCCGCGTTTCATAATTCCGTGCGGAAGACGCCGGTTCCGGTATTCGATAAGGTGGGAATGTACCGGATTTCGTATCGGGAAATGGACGATCCCCATCCCCAGTATCGTTATCCGAGCAACGTGTTCGGCCAATACCGGAAGTACTCGGATGTTGATATCAAAACGCTCATTGTCCATCGGAGGCCGATAGCGAATTTCACGGCCAGCATCAACAATAACAACCTGGTGGTTTGGAATGAGCGCAGCTACGATCCGGACCGCTGCTACAGCTTCGGAAACTGTCAGGCGGCTTATGCAGGCAATCACGGGATTTACCAGAAGAAATACTATTACGTCACACCTAGCGGCCAGACTGTCCAAGGAAAGCTGCAAAGGCCAACGGAAGAAGGGGTTTATACCCTAGGGTTGGCTGTAGCGGATGAATACCGGGCATGGAGCGACTGGTACGAGCAGGACATCGTTGTGAAGCAGCCTGTGGCGGCCAACCGTCCTCCCAGCGTGACCTTGACCTATCCGAACGGAAGCAAGGCAAACCCGACCTATGTGTCTACGTTGACACCAACGATTAAATGGAACCAAAGCGATCCGGATCCCGGCACGGTCTTTGAACTGTTTGACGTTCAAATTAAAGATGAATGGGGACGAATTTTCCTCAAAAGGACCGGATTAGTCCAAAGTACGACAGCCACTTCGAATCAGTGGACGCTCGATGTTCCTCTGGAGCAGGGGCAGAAATATGAGGTGCAGGTGCGAGTCACCGATGGCCAAGACTATTCTCCATGGTCCAACATCGGCTGGATGATCACGAATCGTCCTCCGGCAGCCCAGATGATCGTTCCTAATGGTACAAAGGATATGCCGACCATGATGGATACGCTGCGGCCGACTCTGCAATGGAAGCAAACCGACCCGGATCCGGGCACCGTATTTAAAGCGTACCAGCTACAGATTATGGACGAAGCCGGGAAAGTAATTCTGGATACAGGCGAGAAGAGCCAAAATACGTCCAATACATCAGCTTCATGGACAGTAGATAGGGATTTGCCGCCAAGGCAAAAGCTTCAGGTGCATGTTCGTGTTCATGATGGACATATCTGGTCGCCTTGGTCTCCCGTCGCCTGGATGATGATTAACCGCCCGCCGGTTGCGGATTTCGATTGGTCGCCCAAACCGGTGTGGGAAGGAGATCCGGCCGAAGTGTTTTCCTTGGCAACCGATCCCGATGGCGATACACTGACCTATCTATGGCAGGTGGAAGGGCCTGACGGGAAGCGAAGCACCTTCGATACCCCCCGCTTTAACCAGCGTTGGCTGCAGCCCGGGCGGGTGGTTGTGAAGCTGACCGTATCCGACGGTCTGGCCTCGGATTCCATTACCAAGACGATCCAGGTTCAGGAGCTGACGATCCGCTCCGAGGTTCATCATACTCCTGAATGGCTGGTCAGGCATGAGGAGAAGGAGCATAATACGACCGTTCCGCCTAAAGATTTTTACTCGGGGGAAGTGTTCGTCGTGCAGACGGAAAGCTCGCCGGCTCCGGTTCGTGAAGCGTCTGCTTCCTTGCAGGCCAACGGCAGAGACGGCAGCCCCATCTCCATTACGGCCCGTCTGGAACCCGATGAAAGCGGCGTGCTCTTCCATGGCGAGCTGTATGACGAGCGGCTCGGTTCCTTGGAGGGAGGGCTTCCCAAGGGGTTTCATCACATCCGATTTAAGATTATATATGACAATGGAGTGGTGAAGGAGGAGGAGGTTCCCATCCGAATTATTGGATCGATTTATGACTATATCGGGGTTCACCGCATTCAGTGAGCAGGAAAGATTTGCAAAAGAGCTTGGAGGTAAGGATGCGCAGCACCCAATGCGGGATATTACACTGCATGACGGCGGTCGTCGATCGCTCGTACGGCCATCCGGCCCATAACCAGAGCAGCGCGCGCCGCAAGAGGCGCCGCTGCTGTGCTGGAAGGGGAGGGTAATTGTAAGGTTTGCCCGCGGGATTGCAAGATATTTCTTTGGAAGAACGAAAAAGGATTTGATAGAATAATAGGCATCTAAAAATGCATAGTCAGGAAGCAAGAGGGTGCTTGACCATGACGCAGGCGAGCGTCGCCTGATTTCAGACAGTTTTGCCGAATTTCTGGATTCGCTGCTGTGACTTTGATGCGGGTGACGTTTCGGAAGGAACATGGAGGATTTTGAGCTTGCTGATGCGGGAATCCTCTCGAACTCGGGATGAGGCTGCATGGAAAAATGCAGCCTCTCACGTTACAGGGGGGGCGACTGTTTGCGGCAGGGCGGTTTTTAGGTAGGGAGAAGGAGGATGCGGAAGTTGTTCATTCCTTACCCCTGGTTGGGGCCGACGGAAATGAAGCGGACGGATCATTGGAACAGCACGTGACAATTGGAGCATGGACGGCAAGAAACCGCTTTGCATTATGACTTTTTACAATAGATGGGAGGCCAGGCAGTATGCAGCAGTTGGAATTTGAAATCCCTGAAGACAAACGAATAATTATCTTGAGCCTACAACCTGATCCCTATCGTGAGATTTTGGAAGGATCCAAAAAACATGAATTTCGCAGAAAGTTCCTTAGTACATCCGTTAATGCTTTCATTTATGTCAGTTCTCCAATAAAAGAAATCACAGCTTACATCGAATTTGGCAAGCCGATTATTGATAAAGTTGAGAATATTGGCCGTATCGCCGAACTGGAAGGGTCCGGAAGTATGGAAGGAATATCTAGGTATATGAACGGATTGGAAACCGGATTTGCCATACCCATCATATCGATTCGTGAGATAGAACCACTAACTCTAGAAGAGCTTAGAAAGACCTATCGCTTTACGGCGCCGCAATCTTATATCCATCTAGAGTCAAATCCCAAGCTGAAAGCAACCTTAATTCAGCGATTAAAAGCTGCAGCGGAGATGTCTTAAGTGGGTCGTCTGACTGGAAAGATTGAAATGCCCCAAACGGTAAAAAAGTACTAGAGCACTACAAGATAAATAATAAAGTACACATCAAAGGAACCGTCGTTAGTTGGAGTACAGCCTGTGTAAGATAATCATGAACTTAAGAGAACCACACCTGGACAGAAGGAGTGGTTCTTTGCGTTACACAGCAGCATGGCTGAATTTTAAGGAGGGAGGATGCAACCTTTTGTAAAAAAATCCCTGCTGAACTATTGACATGGCGCATCTTTTAGTATACATTTGTATACAAAATGATAGTGTATACGTATGTATACGAAAAGGAGGGTGCAAAATGAGAGGTGGATATCGAGAACGAATTGAAGGAAGGCATCGTGGCGAAAGCGTGGAAAGTCGCGAACATCGAGGAGACCGTCACGGACGGCATGGCTCTCGCTATGGGATGCCTGGCCCGCAAACGTTCAGAAGAGGGCGAATATTGGCTTTCCTGGAGCATTTGCAGTCCAGGCGTGCCACGGTGGCCAAACAGCTTGGCGAGCCTGAATATGAAACGATCAAACCGGTCATATCCGGTGAGCTCAAGGCGCTCGACCACGTTATAGAAGAATATATTCGCTTATTTGATCTACAGGAGGAGGATCCCCAACCGGATAATGGCGATCCCCCAGATGGCAGAGAGGAGAAATAACGGCAATGTGGCAGTTGTTGCGACGATTTTTTTCGTATTACCGGCCTTATAAAGGTTTGTTTATGCTGGATTTTGGATGCGCGGTCATCGCGGGTCTCCTGGAGCTTGCTTTCCCGCTTGCGATTAGCAAATTTATCGACGATCTGCTCCCGGTGGGGAACTGGGGGATGATCGTGCTGGCTTCATTAGGGCTGTTATGCGTCTACGCGCTTAATACCGTCCTGAACTATATCGTCACCTATTGGGGGCATATGCTGGGCATCAATATCGAGACGGACATGCGGCGGAAAATGTTCGAGCACATCCAGAAGCTGTCGTTCCGGTTCTTCGACAATCACAAGACGGGTCATCTGGTAGGCAGGGTGACGAACGACCTGAACGAAATCGGGGAGCTCGCCCATCACGGGCCGGAAGACGTGTTCATTGCCGTCATGACGCTCGCGGGCTCTTTTACACTGATGGCTTACATTAATCTGGAGCTTGCCCTGCTGACGTTCATTATCGTACCGATTATGGCGTGGCTAATTATTTTGTTCGGGGGAAGAATGACCACCACTTACCGCCGGTTGTTCTCCAACGTCGGCAACTTTAACGCCCGGATCGAGGAGAACGTGGGCGGGATTCGCGTCGTGCAATCGTTCGCTAACGAAGAGCATGAGAAGGAGCTGTTCGCGGTCGACAACCGAAACTTCCGCGAGACGAAGCTGATGGCTTACAAGACAATGGCCCGGAGCATCTCCGTCAGCTACATGCTGATGCGGTTGATCACCATTTTTGTGATGGTGTGCGGAGCGTGGTTTTATATCAAGGGCAGAATCGAGCTGGGAGAATTCATGGCTTTCCTTCTGCTGTCGAATATCTTCTTCCGTCCGATTGAGAAGATCAACGCCGTGATCGAGAGTTATCCGAAAGGGATCGCAGGGTTTAAGCGATATGTGGAGATTATCGACACCGAACCGGATATCGCCGATGCGAAGGATGCCGTGGCCGTTGACTCGCTGCGGGGAGATATCCGCTTCGAGAACGTGACGTTCGGCTATGAGCCGGATCGGAGTATTCTGAACGGCATCCACCTGTCGATTCGCGCAGGAGAAACGGTTGCGTTCGTGGGCCCTTCCGGTGCCGGTAAAACGACGATTTGCAGCCTGCTTCCAAGGTTCTATGACGTGACCGGAGGCCGGATTACGATAGACGGTCTGGATATCCGGGACATGACGCTGCAATCATTGCGGAGAAATATCGGCATTGTTCAGCAGGATGTATTCCTCTTCTCGGGAACGATCCGGGAGAACATCGCATACGGAGATCTGAAAGCTACGGAGGAGCAAATCTGGGAGGCGGCCAGGCGGGCGTCGTTGGAAGAGATGATCCGCCAATTGCCGGATGGAATGGATACGGTCATCGGGGAGCGGGGCGTCAAGCTGTCCGGAGGACAGAAGCAGCGGCTGGCGATCGCCAGAATGTTCTTGAAGAATCCTCCGATCCTGATTCTGGATGAAGCGACGTCGGCGCTTGACACCGAGACCGAAGCGGCGATTCAGCAATCGCTGGCCGAGCTGTCCGTCGGAAGAACGACGCTGGTCATCGCGCACCGGCTGGCAACGATCAAGAACGCGGACCGGATCATCGTCATCGACGAGAGCGGCATCGCAGAGCAGGGCCGGCATTCCGAGCTTGTCGCTTCCGGCGGCATATACAGCAGACTTCATCAGGCTCAATATCTGCATGCGTGAATGAGGGCTGTCCCCTAAGCGATTATAATGAAGGACCCCGTTCCCACTCATAGTGGGATTCAGAGTCCTTTTTGCTTCATTATTGAGACAGCTCCTTCGTGCACCGACCTCGAAATATTTGCTATCTATAGCCTGGCAGCTGCTTCGAAGGGGGTATAAACTATCGCCTGGAAGCTCACCAAACGTGGGTATGGTTAACTAACTGGATTTTCTACAGTTATTTTGCCCCCTTAAGGCGAAAAGAGAAATACTAACTGGAAAAACTACAGGTATTTTGGGGAGAAAAGGCGATATCAGCCAAAAACCTCAAATCTAAGTGTAGTTTCTCCAGTTAATTCAGTCACTTTTGAAGCAAGCCCGGAATTTGCCTGTATAAAATACAGTTAGTCATCCATGTCACTAGTGTGTCGCCGTCAGGGGGATAACAATCAGGACAAGGTGAGTGGTTGGCCGTGCAATTTTCAGGACAGTTAGTCATCCATGTCACTGGTGTGTCGCCGTTTAGGCGGATAACAATCAGCTCCCGAAGCCCCCTTGGCGCATCCTGACCGTGCCCGATCCGGTCCTGACCGTCATTACGGGCTGCCGCATAACCGCAGTCACTACGGATATGCGGCCTTTGAAGACAATAAAGCTATATGCTCCCAGCAGTCCGTTACAATAATAGTAACAACTATGAAGGGGGCTGCAGCCATGCTGCTGGATACGAAGAACAAAAAAATCATATTCGCCGTCATCATGATTATTATATGGGGGACTGGAGGCGTCGTTTATGCAGCCAAGGGCAATCCATGGTTGTCTGTCGCAGCGTTTGCGGTTGTGCTAGGAATGGGGGTCAAGCTCTATAGCACAATGAAAAAATCGGAGAAGTAAGGCCGGGTGAATGCATATGATACTGGAAACCCATCGCCTGACCGGCTGGTATACGAAAAATAAGCCGGTTATCAACGAAGTACATCTACAGATTGAGGGAGGGAAGGTTTATGCCTTGCTCGGCGCCAACGGTGCGGGCAAAACGACCCTGCTCCACATCCTTACCTCCATACACGGCCAATACAGCGGGGAAATCCGTTATTGCGGCGAGAAGCTGACGTCCGGCAATGAGATGCGGCTGAAGCGTTATCGATGCTTTATCCCGGATCATCCCGATTTATTCGATGAGATGTCGCCGCTTGGTTTTATCGAATTTGTGCATCGGTTATATGGCACAACTCCGGATTCGGCCCGGCTGGCGGAGCTTTGCGGGACCTTCTCCTTCGACCAGTTTCTTCATCAGAAAATCGGTTCCTTGTCGCTGGGCAACAGACAGAAGACGGCATTGATCAATGCGCTGCTGCTGCGATGCCCGCTGCTCATTCTGGACGAGCCGTTGGTCGGTCTGGACGCGGTAGCCATCGAAAGCTTTTACCGGGAGCTGCGGACCTACGTGACGCAAGGGAATGCCGTCCTCCTGTCTACCCATCTGTTCCCGATCGTGGACCGGATATGCGATGAAGCCTTCATTCTTCATGGGGGAACCATTCAAGAATCGGTAACGGTTAGCAGGAATCACTCAGTGCAAGAAACCTTCTTCCGGGTGATTGGCCATGAGTAGCGCTCCATCTGTGTTCCAAGTCCTCCTGCTAGATGAGACCAAGGGTAAACGATGGATCAGGGAATTAACTGCCATTGCGGTCATAATGGGAATCATCCTGTTCATTATCCCATCTTCCTACACAGCTCTCGGCGTTCAGTCGCTCGGCCATCTGCTTAAGGGGACAATTGCCGCCGGCTTATATTTGTCCGTCCTATCAGCCATCTCCAAGGCAAGGGATCCTAAATACAAGTTGCTGCTGTCTATGCCGATGGACAAAAGAAGGTTCGTATTCCTCTATGCTCTTGTGCTATGGGTAAAAAATTATGGACTCCGGATGATGCCCGTTGTCATGTCCGTGCTTGCCGTGAGCGTTAATGACGGAAAGCTGACGCTCCAGCAGTTAGTTCTGACGGGGGCGGGATGTGCCGTATCCGGATTGGCCGCTTCTTTATGCGGCACGGGCGCCGTCATCTTCGCTTATGAGCGAGGGCTCCTGCGGTTCCGGACAGGACGGTCGACGATGAAGTTCAACTGGATGAAGAGGGAGTTCGTCCGGTTCGCAAGCGATAAGGTGCTCTTCCTGAATCACCTCGGGTATTCGCTGTTTATGATCTTTTTTCTCTTTAACGCCATTGCCGTATCCCATGTGGATAGCCGTTTTGTCCTTTTCCTGCTGACTTTGCTCTCAACAGCCTCGACTCCCGGTGTGTTATTTTCCTACGAGAAGCCCTGCCGTTCACTGCTGCTCTCGCTGCCGGTGTCGGGGAAGACCTTGTTTGTAAATAAATATTTATTCAGTATCGCGATTACATTGCCTCTATATCTGTTGGCCTACGCGATCGTGCATATATACCAACCCGCTATCGGGACGCCGGGGCTGCTCGTACTCATGCTGTGCTCGCTTGGATTGACCGTCTTTATCAAGCTGTATTACGATTTTAAGCGGCCGAACTTCGAATGGAGTCATACCCGCCAAATGTTCGAGCACAAGCGGAAGTATAAGCTGTGGGCCATGTCCATAGCCGTATCCGCGCCGTGGATGTTATACTCATATGTGGCTATACTGGGAATAATCGCTGCGCAATGGGTAGTGACTTGGTGCTTCCTGTACGCCATAAGAAGGGGAGGCGCCGCAGTCAACCGATTTTAAAAATGCGGAAGCCGGTGGTGTAACATGGAGCTAAGCACAGCGTGGATAATCATATTATTTTTCCTGCTCTTATATATGCGGACGAAAGACGCGGTGGCCTCCTTATTATTTGGTCTACTGAACTATGTGAATTTTCTGTTTGCCCTGCAGATCAGCCACATCGTATGGGCGGAAATTCTGAACATCCGGAACCCGGCGGCCGAGCAGGTATTTTTGTTCGTTTTCATCGGGATTGTCGCATACCTGATCGGAAACTTGTTTTCGGGTAGAACGAAAAGGGACGGCCCTGAAGCGAAGCAGGTATTTTCTTTGCGGCAGCGCATTTTCATCTCGTTCGGCAATATGTGCATGATTATGGGGGGGGTCTATCTTTCCCTCCTTTTCTACAGGGGGACATCCGGTATGCAGGACAAAATCCTGCACACCCTGCTGCTCGCGGTATATATCGCGGTGATTGTAGTCAGCCACCGGTTATATACATACACCTTCAGGAAGGAGATGGAGAAGCGGCAGTTGGAGCAGGAGCTGGGGCAGTTGGAGAAATACGCGGCTTCCCTGGAACACGTTCTGCAGGATATGAGGACATTCAAGCATGACTATGCCAACATTTTGTCCACTCTTCAAGGGTTCATGGAGGAAGAAAAATTTCCCGAACTGAAGCGTTACTTCTACGATGAAGTTTGTGCATATTCCGAGAAGCTGCTTCAGATGAATACGAGACTGTCCTTGCTTGGACATATTCAGCTTGCACCGCTCAAAGGGATTGTCTCCTCGAAAATGCTGAGGGCTATGGCGGAGCAAATCGACGTCTTTATCGATATTACGGAGGATGTTCATGAAGTGGAGATGACCCCGCTCGACCTGTGCCGAATAATGGGAATCCTTCTGGACAATGCGATCGAGGCTGCGCTGGAGACGCCGCAACCGAAGGTGGAGCTTGGCATCGTCTCGAAGAAGGGGGCCACCCTCTTCATTGTTAAAAATAGCTGCTCCGAACAGACGCCGCCGATATATAAAATGTTCGAGTATGGATTTTCCACCAAAGGAGACAACCGGGGAATCGGCTTGTCCTCGGTAAGGGAGCTGCTCGACCGCAAATATCCCGATGCGATGCTGAATACGGAGCTGGACACTGCCGCAAGGACATTTATGCAGCAGCTTGTGGTCAAGAATGTTCATTCGGGAAATAGGAATTCGTAATGAGAAGGGGATTATCTGATGCTTAATGTTTACATTTGCGAGGATAATAAACAGCAGCGGGAACAGCTCGAACGAATCGTAACGCATTCGATCATCAGACAGAGGCTGGATATGAAGGTGGCGTTGTCCTCCGGCGACTATCTCGATATTTTGGAGCAGCCCCGGTGTGACGGCGGCCTTCCGTCCCTTTTTTTGCTGGATATCGATCTCAAAGCGGACATCAACGGAATCCAGCTTGGCGGGATACTGCGGGACAGGTACCCCGATTGCTTCATTGTGTTCGTAACCACTCATTCGGAGCTGAGCTATCTGACCTTCCAGTACAAGGTTGAAGCCTTCGACTTTATTATCAAGGACAATCCGGAGCAATTTCATATGCGGGTGGAGGAGTGTCTTCGCAAGGCTTATGAACGCCATTTGAAGAAGGGCGGAGATTCCCGCAGAATGACCATCGAAACCGATGAAGCCATTATCAATGTCAAATATGAGGATGTGCTTTTCTTCGAAACGTCGTCCTCACCGCATAAAATCAAGCTGCATGAGCGGAACCGGCAGATCGAGTTCTATGGGACTTTGAAGGAACTCGAGAAGCAGCTCGATGATCGCTACTATCGCTGCCATAAGGCATATATCGTCAATGTGGACAATATACGGGAGATTGACAAGCTTAAGCGGGTGGTGCATATGATCAACGGAGAGACATGCTATGTCTCCTTCCGGTATTACAGCGGTCTCGTCAAAGCTATGCAGAGCGGAACAGCAGAGGGGAGCTTGGAAGATGATAGCCTTCAAAAACATAGAGCAAGAACATACTGAGGCATTTTGGAAAATAAGACTGGAAGCCTTGAAGATGCATCCCGAAGCATTCGGTAGTTCTTATGAAGACTCGGTGCATACCCCATTGGCCGAAGTGAAGAAAAAAATAAAGAATGATAAGGATAACTATATCCTGGGAGCTTTCACGGAAGATGAACAACTGGCAGGCATGGCGGGATTCAGAAGGGAACAAGGAATTAAACTTAACCATAAAGGAATGATTTGGGGAGTTTATGTCTCGCCCGAGTACCGTGGACAAGGGGTTGCTAAAGCCCTTATTCAGGAAATATTGGATAGAGGAAGAGAAATAGAAGGGTTGCAGCAAATCAATTTAAGTGTTGTAACGGCAAACCGGCCGGCTGCTGAACTTTACAAGAAAGTTGGATTTGTAACTTACGGTGTGGAGAAAAATGCATTAATCTATAATCATCAAGGATATGACGAGGAGTTGATGACGTATTTTTTTAAAAGGTAAACAAATAGTGGATATATCGCTTGAATGAGGCAGGAGGATTTTGTATATTTTATTTAGTTAGACTAACTAATATTATTCAGACAAGTAAGCGAAAGGATGGGAACAGTTTGCAAAGGAAAGAACAATGGCCTGCAAGTTATTTTTTTAAACGGATTACTCAGTCTTTAATGAATGCCCTGCAAAAGAAATTGGATCGGTACGGGATTACAAATGCCCAAGTGTTTGTGATGCTCTGTCTTTCCAGCGAAGACGGTCTCTCACAAAACGAGCTGTTGAAGCATCTCCAGATTAAGGCGCCTTCGTTAACGCCTTTACTTGACCAGCTTGAGAAAAAAGCTCTTATAGAGCGCCGGCCGGATTCGCAGGATGGACGGACAAAGCGTATTTACCTTAGTCCATCAGGAACTCAATTTCTCGAAGAGGAAATGCGGCCCATCTTTAACGAATTGGAGGAAAAGCTGCTTTCGGGTTTATCGCAGGAAGAACGGGCTCTGCTGTTTCCCTTGCTTATTCGCCTGTATCAAAATACTTACGAATACGAGATAGATAGTAACTAGAGGGGAGGAATAAAGTGAAGCAATTCTTAATGAACTTATTCGGCCAGCCCAATGGTTTGTTAGGAAGCATCGGTGGAAAGATTTTGGCATCAGCCAATAAAGAAATCAACCAATGGACTGTATCCTTGTTGGGAGTACAGCCTGATGATAGAGTCCTGGAAGTCCTGGGGTAGCGGTGGAGATGATAAGCAAGATCATTAAGGATGGAGTGTTGGTGGGAGTCGACATTTCGGAGGTCATGCTAAGCCAAGCCCAAAGAAGAAATGCAGCTGCCATACAGGAAGGACGGGTGAAGCTCATACTTACGGCCGTGGAGAATCTCCCCGTATTTGACCACCCATTTGATAAAATCTATACCATTAATTCAATTATATTCTGGGAACAACCCGTCGAACGGTTAAAAGAATTGCGGAGTTGGTTGAAGCCGAACGGAAGGATAGCCATTACACTCCAACCCCGATCCAAGGGGGCTACAGATGAAATGGCACACATGGAAGGTGAAAAATTAGTGCAGTATCTCCAAGAGGCGGGGTTCAACCCAATTCGTCTAGAAACTAAAAACATGAAGCCTGTTTCTGCTGTATGCGCTATCGGTATTAATGCCTGAAGGGGGGCGAGCAGCTTAACAAGGACGAGGCAAGGAAATTCCATATCAAATTAGGACTATAGAGGTGTTTTGACAGATTTAGGATGATCACAATTGATAATTAGGACACCCATTCTTTATACTTGTTCTAAGCCATTGGGCCCTTATGCTACGAGTATCTATCAACGGGTAATATGGATCTGTTTAAACAAAAGTAGGAGGCAAGTAAATGAGTGAAGAGATAACTTCTAGCGGCTGGGATGCCATCGATCGGGAGATGTCGAGAATTTACGGGGATCAGGAGCCGAAGCATTACGGAACGATCATTTCTTATGCGCTAGGCGGCCCGGACCCGTTGGATGGCATAAGCGCCTACAAGGCGGAAACGCCAGAGCCGCATTGGCATTTTGTCACCTATGGTTTCTCGGAATTGTATGATAAGGAATCCGACAATGCGGAGGAGAGTGGTTTCGGGTTTGAATTGACCTTCCGGCTGGCCCGCAAGGAAGAAGAGGAAGAACCGCCGGCGTGGGCATTGAATTTGCTGCAAAACATGGGGAGATACGTTTTTAACAGCGGCAATGTGTTCAGAGCGGGTGATCATTTGGATGCGAACGGTCCCATTTGCCTGGGGGCCGATACTCTATTGACCGCACTGGCTTTCGTCGAAGATCCGGAGCTTCCCGCCATCGATACTCCGAATGGGCGGGTTGAATTTTTGCAGATGGTCGGAATGACGGGGGATGAACTGGAAGCGACGCAGGCATGGAATACGCTGGGAGTGCTCTCCACCGGTTTACCGTATATGCCGTATTACATAACGGACCTGGAACGGGACTCGCTTCTTCGCATTCCTGCCGTATCCGAAGCCGTCCATAGAGGGATGGAACAAGACGGCTCCAGCACCGGTTTTTTATTTGTAAGTCAGTTAGGCTGGGAACAGGGCAAGAATGGCTGGTTAAATAAGACCCCATCCATACTCCAGCTCGGGGCTAAGCAAGCTGAAGTCATCGCGAAGCTGCTTCGTGGCCGTATTCTCAAAGGCAATAGGCTGCTCCTCGTTGGGCCGGATTTGCGGGTGACTTTGGAGCCGGGGGAGAAGCCGGGATGGTCCTCGGGCGAGGGCGAAGTCCGGATAGTGCTGGATGAGCGGGCGGCCGCCGAGCTCAGCGAGAGGCTGATTCCGAAGGAAAGTAAATTTAAAGTCCCTTCTTTGCAAGGGGTCGCCTTTCAAATTGTAAAAACGAATATTACCGATACCGAAGGAAACGTTGTAAAGGTCATCGGTTGAGAGAAAGGATTTAACGTTATGCCCACTTATTCTTTTCATCCTATGACTGAAGAGTATGCTTCCATGATTTGCAGTTGGAAGTATGATCATCCCTATTCTATTTATAGTATGGATGGCAGTGAGGAATGTATTTCGGAACTCATGAACGAAGAGTACTTTTATGCGTTGGATGACCGGGGAGAGTTAACAGGATATCTCTGCTGCGGGAATGCTGCCCGTGTTCCAGGGGGATATGCCATCAACCTCTATAACAACAACAAGTATCTGGACATTGGTTTAGGCCTCAAGCCTGATTTTACGGGCAAGGGTAATGGGCTTGAATTTTTGACTCAGGGTATCGGCTTTCTTAAGAAAAGCTATAAAGTTCAACATTTTCAACTGGTTGTTGCAGCCTTCAATGAAAGGGCAATGAAAGTATATGAGCGTGCCGGATTTATTAAAGGGCCTTGCTTCATGAGCAAGGTAGGCGATCAAGAGATAGAATTCGTAGCGATGAACTATTCCACGGCCGAAGGTACGTCTACGGAATAGTCTGCAGCTGGATTGCAAGGAGGCCGGATTTAAACAAAGGGGTGCGATGATGGATAACAAAACGAAAATTTATTTAGTCAGACACGGACAGACCGAATGGAATGTCAAGCATAAGTTCCAAGGCCACCAGGATTCTCCGCTGACAGATATGGGCATTAAGCAAGCCCAGTGGTTAGAGGAAGCTATTCGGAATGAGCAGATAGATATGATTTATTCAAGCTCAAGCTTGAGAGCCCGTCGAACGGCAGAGATCATAAGAGGCACGCGGGAAATCGATATCATCGAAAGTGATGATTTAAGAGAAATCAATCTGGGAATTTGGGAAGGCAGAACCCAGGATGAGGTTAAGGAGCTCTATCTGGAGGCCTTCAATGATTTTTGGGATAACCCGGAGAAATTTAAAGTAGAGAACAGCGAAACCTTCCGGCAGGTTTCCGACCGGGCAATAAACATGATGCGCCAAACGGTCAACGACAACCAAGGCAAGTCTATACTAATTGTGACTCATACGGTCGTGGTCAAATTAATCATGGCCTATTTTGAAGGACGGCAGATGAAAGAGCTTTGGAATCCGCCGTATATTCATCCGGCCTGTTTATGCAAGGTTGAGATAGATGGGGACCAATCGAAAATCATTTTGCATGGAGATATTAGCCATTATAAGGAAGAGCCTTCTCTAGGATAAGCAAAAGCAGGGAAATTCGCACCGCAGGCGGGGACTGTGTCCGGTGTGACTATCTGCCGACTTATGGCGGTGCCAGGCTGTGTGACGATGGGGGGCCGCTTAGCCTTTCGAAGGCTACCATTTATACCGGCCGCAAGGGAAAGATTTCACGATTGTGAGGGCAACCTATGGGGAATTATTTTTTGTACCATTATTATGAAGCTGAGAATGGCCCTTTTAAAAACTTATCGGCATTACCGTATGATGAAGCCCGTAAAGTTATGGAGAAAGTAAAGCAGGAAGGAACTGTATTTGCCAGCAGACGATCTGATGATTATTTAACCGTACGCCGGCAATTGGAAGAACGGGCAAGAACTTTATTTATAGATAAAGGCGGGAAACCGGAAAAATTATATCCCCACTATATGACTTTGGGCCGGTGTGAGTGGCTGAAATCCTGGTATAAAGAAGGCCGAGTATTGCAAATACCTTTGGAAGAGTTTGATCCGGAAACTATAAGCTTTACATACGGGGATTTATTCCCGACTATGAGATATAAAGACGGCAAACCATATAGGGAAAAAATCTATTTACAAGACGAAATCAAGGAATTGATCGAACAATTCGGATGGCCGCAGGAATGGAACAGAGAAGGAAATAAAGGACCTGAACGATATATAGAAGTCCAAATATGGGTTGATAAAGTAGTTGGGAAATTTTTGTAAATAAGGTAGAGTGGGGGGAGAAGGCTGTCGTATAATAGATAGTGTTAAGCCCCTTTGATTTTTACCGCTTATTTTGAAAAAGAGGGTTAGTCAGGCCATCCTGTCTCCACCGCATCATGCCCGGGACATACAGTTCTGAAGGGGCATACATTTAAACATGTAACCGGTGTCAAAAATGCAAACCATTTCATTGGAGGAGGAAATGATTATGGCCACGAGACAGAGATTGGAGAAATTTAAATGTGAGATCACGACCAGAGAATACAAGCTGATCGGACAAAGCATCACAGCCAATTTTCCTAGCGGTTTTCCGGACGCGGCAGTGAAGATCCAAAGAGAATTTGCGGGGAGAAGACGTGAAGTAGCGAATGTCGTAGATCCTGAAGTCATGCTTTCGCCTTATATGTGCAATGAAATTTTCGCTACCTACTTTGCTTGTTTGGAAGTTAGGGAAATAACCCATATCCCCGAGGGGATGATCGGCTTTCAGCTCCCTCTTATGAACTACGCCAAAATTAATTGTACCAATAAAACTATTGGAGAGGCCTATACGAAAATTTTTGAATGGATGGGGGCTAACGGATATAAACAGAAGTTTCTGGATAATTCATGCCCCATCGAAATCTATTATTTCGAGGATAATGTAGAGGAAGAAGATGTGGAAATTCTAATTCCGGTTAAAGATTAAAGTTCAATCTTTGCAATTGCGATGTCATAATAGTCTGCTATTTAAACGAAACGTTTCGGCAGCTTAATTTGAGGAGAATGTGAAAATGAAAGTCAAGAGAATTATTGCCAACATTGAGACACAGGATATTGCCAAAGCTAAGTGCTTTTATGGAGAAATACTTGGACTTGATCAATTGATGGATATGGGATTTATTGCGACCTACGGTTCACATGAAAAAATGGACACTCAAATCAGTTTTCTCTCGGAGGGAGGTTCTGGGACGCCTGTGCCTGATTTGTCCATTGAAGTTGATGACCTGGACGATGTTTTAACTCGTATACAAAAGGCAGGGATTCCAATTGAGTATGGACCGGTTGATGAACCGTGGGAGGTACGGCGTTTTTTTGTAAGAGATCCTTTCGGGAAGCTTGTCAATATTCTTGTTCATCTTTAGATGAATGAGTAGTAGATGCGTTAAAAGTCTTCACCACCGGGCTCATTATCCGCAGCCCCCTGACTTAGGATTTTATCCGAAGAATGGATAAGGCATTTTTGCGTTGGCGAACAAATTAGGGCTGGGGGGAGCAAACGTTGAACATAAGAACGGTTTCTCTATGTATTATAAGAAAAGACAATCTTATTCTGGTTGAGGAGATGCGGGATGATGCCGTGAAGAAGACGTTCTACAGGCCGGTTGGGGGGACGGTGGAATACGGGGAGAACAGCAAACAGACGGTGATCAGGGAAGTTAAGGAAGAAATTCATGCGGACATTACGGAGCCGAAATTGCTTTTTATCATTGAAAATATATTTCCGTATCTGGATCAGGTAGGGCATGAAGTGGATTTTATTTATGGGGCGGAATTGGTAGATAATTCCTTATATTTCAAGGATGAAATAGAGGGAATGGAAGGAAACAATCCATATAAAGCCGTTTGGAAACCGCTCGAAGGATTTCTAAATAACCAAGAAGAAAAGCTGGTGCCCGACGGCTTGTTAGAGCTGCTGCTGGAGCAGGAAAGGGACTTCATCAGTCATGTTAAACATATCAGAACAACCTGACCAATAGGTTTAGTAATAGAACCGGGGCGCGAATTTATTACACTATCCATAACCGCATCCGTCATGATAAAAAGGAGCCTCCCGCAGCAGAAGGCTCCTATAATTCTATTTAGGACGCGATTGGATGATGAAGCGATGCTGACTGACATCGAAGTACCCGTTCTCCCGGATGATTTGGTGAATTTCATACAAGGGATCGGCGTATTTTTCCGGATCGAAGTCGGGAATTTGCCAGGGTATCGCTTGTAAATAGTAAATCAAGCTGGCCGTATCATAGAATCGCTGAATAGGGAATTCTTCCTTGCGGGTCGAAATCTCAAAGCCATTCGCTTCAAGCTCCATCACCGCCGTTTCCAGATTCCAATGTGCGAACTCTTCATTTAACGGAACGCCCATCATTTCGTTGATCTCGCGGCAATCGAGTCCGCCGGCTTGTTGGGTAAGGAAAATCCCGTCATCCGCAATAATCCTCCTTACTTCTTCCGGAGAGTAGGATTCGTGCTGATTTAGAATCAAGTCGAATTGACGGTTTTGAAAAGGCAGATTGAAATCATCCTCAATCTGTACGACCTTTACGCCGAGAGGTTCCAGCCTCTTTCTGGCGATTGGAACGTTGGGTAGATACCCTTCCGTGGCGAAGGCCTCTTTGGGAAATGGGGACAGTAAGGACAGGAACTCCCCGCCGCCGGTGCCCATATCCAGCATGGACTTCGCTTTCCGAATAAGGGGGATGGCCATGCTGCCGTAGGACCACGAGAGCAGTTGGCTCCCCATTCGGCCGGTTCTGGTAATGTATGAGAAGTCCCAGCCGGAAAAATCTTGTCTCGTGTCTGATAAAATTTCATGAAATTGCTTATCCATTGTCATCTGTCGACCTCCTGTTATCTGTATGTCTTTCGCAGATTTGTCTGCAGCTTCTGGAGGTCCCCCTAATATATAAATGACCAAGTTATATTTCGTGCTCGAAGAAATTCATAGAAAATGTACCTCCTGTTAAGACTATAGGTTTATTGTAACCATAATCTTACAGGAATGTCTATGCGGATGTTATTGAAGCTCGAAATCGAAAACAGCGGACTATGCATAACCCCGGTGTCACGATAATCAACAGGTTCCCGCCTATCATAGAGATTTTTTGCGCATCATGCTGAATGAGAATGAATTTTTGAATGCTCAAGTGGAATGGTTCGCTGAGGGCAGAAAACTGAAATGGACCGTTATGGAGCGAAAACAAACGATTTAAAGGAGGAGATAACTGCCCATTAGCCTGGAAATCGAATCTATATGAAAAAGGATGGTGCGGATGCCGGTCGTCAGAGTATTTGTGTTGGATTCGGAAGAACGTGTGCTGCTTGTGAAAACACGCCACAAAAAAACGGGCGGTTATTACTGGATTGCCCCGGGCGGAATGATTGAGAAAGGCGAATACAGCCGGGAGGCGGCCATCCGCGAAGTGAAAGAAGAAACCGGTTTGGACATCTCCATTAGGAGACTGGTTTGGGTAGAGGAGAGTAAAAATGATAAAGGTGAGGTCGACTATATGTACTGCTCCGTTTCCGATCTCAGTATCCATATGGAGCAGGCCTGCCGCTGGTTTGATGAGGTGCTGGAAGAGGTTAAGACGGGAATGGATCAGATGGAATCCTTCGTGTGACCATCCAAATGACCGTCGACGCCATAGCGGTTTTCAGTGATAATAGGAGTATTAATTGCCCTGACGGATTGTAAGGATGGAGGGCGAAACGATGCCGGATAGGAGTGTTGAGGATGACTGAGAGAAGCTATGAATTGGATTGCGTTTTTGTAGATTATGAGGACAAGGTGTGGGAGAGGATAGAGCCGGCTCCTCTTGTCGATGTCGTCGATGGAAGACCGGTTAGGGAGGCCACCGGCATCAAAGCTTGCTGGGACGATGATTTTCTATACGTTCGGTTCGATTGCGAGGACAGCTACACGGTAGCCACCTATACTAAACGGGACGATCCGCTGTATGATCAGGACGTTGTGGAATTGTTTATCGATGAGGAAGGAAACGGAAGCCGTTATATGGAGTTCGAATTCAGTCCGCACGAGGTCATCTTCGATGCGATGATCGATAACCGGGAAGGCCATATTACCATCGATACGGAATGGGACGCGGAAGGATTAGAGGTAAAAGTCCGCACGGAGGAAAATCAGCGCACTTATATTATCCGATTGCCGCTTTCTCATTTCTGGAGCCGGCCCGAGCACGGTACCACCTGGCGGGTCAATTTCTACAGAATTGACGAACAGCGCGACGGAACGCGCGAATATCAGGCTTGGTCGCCGACCGGCGCAATCAATTATCATATCCCGTCCCGTTTCGGCACGCTTCGATTTGTTCGAAGGTAAAGAAAGGAAGCTAAGAACCTAGAGTCATCTCCAGGAAACGAGAGTTGGAACCAGCGTGTTCCGGTTCTTGTTCAGTTGCAGAACAAGCAGAGAACCCTAGGAGGAATCGAATGAAGAGAGAATTTGACGGGAAGACTTGCTCAACCGGAGGAAGTGGCCGAAGCCATTATTTGGCTCTGTTCGGATAAGTCATCGTTTGTAACGGGGCAATCTTTGGTCGTTGACGGTGGAAGAATTTCCGGAGAGTAGAACTAATAGAAACTATTATAAAAATAGGAAGCAAACATCTTCAGCAAGCTAAGAACCTAAGGTGCCAATTCATTGAGAGGCATAGCTCTGAACACTCGGTGAGGTAGATGTGTAGAATCATATAGATGGCATATAAAAATCGGAAGGTGTTATGATGGAGAATCAGTGGAGGGATAGGTTTCTCGATCTGGGAATAAAGTTAAGAGAAGCGTTAGGTGAACTGGCGGTACGGATTGATCATGTAGGATCTACTTCTGTTCCCGGACTAGATGCCAAGCCTATCATTGATATCCAAATTTCGGTGGTGGACCTTGAGAATGTATCCAATTATAAAGGCAAAATTGAAAGTCTTGGATTCCAATGGCGCAGTGACAATTCGGACAAAACGAAAATATATTTTCGTGAAGTGCCCGGAAATAGAAGGACTCATATTCATGTCAGAAGAGCGGGAAGCTTTTCCGAACAAATGACACTGTTGTTTAGAGACTATTTGCGGGAGCATCCGGAAGATTGTTTGAGGTATGCGGAAGAGAAGCGTCGATTGATGGCCCTCTATATAAATTATCGTCCGAAATATGTCGAGGGGAAAGGGCCTGTAGTCTGGAGCATCCTGCAGAAGGCCCATACCTGGTCCATGGAAGTAGGCTGGCAACCGGGAAAGACGGATGCATAATTATTGGAAGCCGCTTTGGCTGAACGAGTCTAAGGTGCAACACGTTTGTGAGAAAACAACAGAGAGATTCGTTCCAAAGGAGCTGCTTAACAATTAAATCACTTTAAAAGAGCAGCAGTTCATCGATTTTTTGAAGGAGGTACCTATGAAAATTCGGCAATACAATGATTCCGATCAAGAAGCACTCGAGAAATTCATGGAGGTTATGTATGCTTTCAGAGGATTGACATTTGATCCTGATCATTTACACCTTGATTTAAGAAGAATTCCAAGCACGTATCAAGAACCAGGAGGTCAATTTTGGATCATTGCTGATAACGATGCGGTAATTGGTACGGTAGGTGTCAAAATACTAGATTCCAATGAAAGAATAGGGGAGATCAAGCGATTCTTTGTTTTGAGTGAATATCATGGCAGAGGGTTAGGCAGGGAATTAATGGAGACTGCTATTAACTTTGCCCGGGAGAGAAACCTCAAAAAGATACGTCTTGATACAAGGAGACAAGCGATTAAGGCATTATCTATATTCAGGAAGTATGGATTCTATGAAATACAAAGGTATAACGATAATGAACATGCTGAAATTTTTATGGAGTTGGACATAGAGGCGAAGATAGAAGGTTGAGTTTCGGTTTGCATTATAAAGGTCAAATGTAAATTCGTTAATTCATCTCTACGATCATAATGGAAAGGAGGATGCCCGAAGCACCCTCCTTAAGTGTATGCTTGATTCCTGCGGGACGCATCGAAGTAACGGAGCTTACGGAGAGTCCAAGTTTCTCTTTTCCGCCAGGAGCCTGCGAAATTCCATTTCCAGCTCTTCGGACGGCTCCATACTGAGGCGGCTGAGCACTTCCGTTATTTTCGTTTCCAGGATGAGACGCTGATCTTCTTTCTGATCCCGCTCTTCCTTCGGAACATGCTCGATATATTTATGGTAGGGTCCTTCAAATAGTCGGATTTCCCCATGCTCTATCGATAAAATTCGGGTGGCGATTTTTTCGATAAAGCGCCGGTCATGCGAGACAAAAATAATCGTGCCCTCATACTCTTCCAGAAGCGATTCCAGCGCCTCAACCGCTTGAATATCCAGAAAGTTCGTCGGTTCATCCAGCACTAGCGTATTAATATCACTAACAAACAGTTTGGCCAGGGCGACCTTAACCCGTTCGCCGCCGCTCAACACTTCTATCCGTTTATACACGTCCTCCCGGAAAAAGTGAAGTCTCGCAAGCACGGTGCGAATGAAGGTTTCATTTTGCTTGGAGGTGATGCTGACGTTTTCCAATATCGTCTGTTCGGGATTCAGGATATTTAAATTTTGACTAAAGTAGCCGATCTTCATCGATGGAGAAATGGATATGCCCTTTTCCCGGTTAATTATTTTTTTTACAAGGGTCGTTTTCCCGCTCCCGTTCGGTCCGATGATGGCCAGCTTATCTCCGCCGCGAACATTAAAGCCTGCCGATTTCCACAGAACTCGTTGACCCGCGGTGCCCTGAACATTTTCTGCACGAAGAACGATCCGCCCGATGAACATTTCCTCATTAGGCAAATTCATTTTAAGGGGGGCGTCTTCTCTTGGTTTTTCCACCTTATCCAACTTCTCCAGTCTCGTTTCAATGGCTTTGGCTGTTTTTTGCAGCTTTTTTTGTTTCTTGGCAAAGTAGGGCTTGGCGCCGGTAATCTTGGCTTCCGACAAGCTGGTTTGTTTGGGCTTTTTCGTTGCTCTTGCCGCTTTTTGCTCCTTTAAGATCAAGGCCTCCTCCAGCTGCTTTTTCTTTTTCTCATACGTTTCGTAGGCTGCTTCGTGTTGATGACGTTCCAATTTCTTCTGTTCCGCGTAATCGGAATAGTTCCCTTTATATGCTTTCACATGGCCTTCATGGATTTCCCATATCGTTGTACAGAGGGCATCCAGAAATGCACGGTCATGGGAGACTATGACGAATGCGCCTTGCCAATGAGCCAGCTTCTTTTCCAGCCAATCGAGATGAGCGGCATCGAGGTTCGTTGTCGGTTCGTCTGCAAATAAAATTTCCGGATCTTTCGCGAGTGCTTCATTAATATATTGCTGAGTTACTTCTCCGCCGCTCTTCGTTGTGTCCGTTCTCTTAAGCTGCGGCAAAAGTTCACATTTGACTCGAGTCGTCACTGTACCTTCGTCTGGAGCTTTCTTCCCGGCCAGAACCTGCAGTAAGGTTGTTTTTCCGCTTCCGTTCTTACCTACCAAGCCGATCCTGTCGTGTTTGTGAATTTGCAATTGACGGGCATCAATTAATAAACGGTCCTTTATATAGAGCTTCAAGTGATTGGCTTCCAACAACATACTATCATCCCCATTCCTTTATGATCTGGAGACAAAAAATGCCTCCCGTCTGAATTCAGAATAGGAGGCAATAGGTGAACGCCAAAGAAGAGACCGCTCTTTAGGGCCCAACTAAGAATACCAATCCTATTCTGAAAACTCAATCGAAGGCATTATGAAATAGAGCAGAAGAAATCTGCCTGTACTGCCTTCATATTGATAGCTTTCGAAAAATAGGATTAGTACTTCATTGTCGTTGGCTCACCCTTCCGTATTTAGTTACTACAACAATAAAGGATGCGAGCAGAGAAGTCAACTTTTTAGTCCTGAATGGTTTCAACGATTTTATACGACATTTTGGAAAAATAATTAAGGATAGTTGGAGGAATTTGCCAGTCTATGTCGAATTTATTAGATTGTATATTCGGCATAGGAGTGAAAAAATTGTTACGTTACAAAATTATCGGAGTGGCCGTTAGTTCATGTTTGCTTGTCGGGATGCTGAATGCAGAAATCGTTCATGGTCAGGAGGCATCCGGGGAGTCGTTGTTCAAGCTTCAGGTTCAGAGCAATACTGCTCAAGTCGATGAAGTTCAAATGATTCAAATCACAGCCGGTACGAAAGATAAGAAATATATTAGAAGTACAGTAGACCGGCTGAATGTTCGTACAGGACCCGATTTGAACTCATCCGTCATCCGCAAGATAGACCAAACGAACCGATATGAAGTCTTGGACGAGCAAGAAGAATGGGTGAAAATCCGTTTGCCGGACGAAGGAGAAGGCTGGATATTCAAGGAATTTACCGAATATGAAAATACGGAAGAACCGGCCAATCCCGAAGCCAAGCCGGCAGAAGAGAAACGAACCGATGAGGTCTGGGCCGCAAGTCTGAATGAGCCAACCGTTGTCAAGATTATCGATATTACGAATCTTCGCAGTGGACCGGACCTCGACTATGACATTACTGGCAAAGCGATGCCCGGCGAAACCTACCCGATCGTTGAGACGGATGGGGAATGGTACATGATTTCGCTGCCGGATGAAAGCACCGCTTATGTGGCAAGCTGGGTCGTAGAGACGGATTTCTTGAAGCGCAATGCAAATCTGAATCCGCCGAAGAGCACGAGCAACGTGGAATCGGCACCGATCCTGTATATTTATCATACTCATAATCGGGAATCATGGAAAAATATCGCACGCAATACTAAAGGAAGTTCTGTCGATGACCCGGAAGTTAATATTACGCTGGTTGGCAAACGCTTGGGGCAGCTCCTGCAAGAGAAGAACATTCCGGCATTAACCGGGGAGGAAGATACTGCGGAGAGATTGAAGCAGCAAAAGCTGAGCTATTCCAAATCTTATTCGGTATCGCGCCAAGCGGTAGACAAAGCAGTGGAGACTTATCCTTCCCTCTATTATTTCTTCGATATTCATCGCGATGCGGACGTTCCGCGTGAGAAAACGACGGTTACCATCGACGGAAAAACATATGCGCGTATTCTGTTTGTTATCGGTACGGCGCATTCCGGATACGAGGAAAATCAAGCCTTCGCCGAGGAACTGAATAAGTTATTGAAGAAGAAGTATCCCGGATTATCGCGAGGCGTTCTTACCAAAAGTGCTCATCAGGGAGACGGGGAATACAATCAGTCAGTCTCTCCCGGCAGTTTGTTAATGGAAATCGGAGGCACGAACAATACTCTGCAGGAAAGCTTACATACGGCGGAAGCGCTCGCTGATGTATTCGCGGAATATTATAACTCGGTTAAGTAGTACGTCGAACGCGGGTTGAGGGAAATACAGAAGGTTGGAGCCGTGGCATGATGAACAATCCTGCTGAGGCTTCAACCTCTTTTTTTCGGTTCGTGGAGAGAAAGGTAACGCCTCCCCTTTGGTAGCTTGCTGGGAAAATCCATTAGCATTCTAAATCTTAAATATAAACAATTTAGGAGGGATTATTATGCTTCCGTTATTAGGAAAGCGAGCTCCAACAATACCTGATCTATACCCCTTAAAATAAAGGAGAGAGGAGCCGGGCGAATACTTCTTTAAACCGTTGAAGTGTAGGCCTTTTTGAAAATTCCGATAACAGAACCTCCTTACTTACACTAAGGTCCGTATAGAAATCCTGAACCAGCCGTTCTACAACCTTGTGATCAAAAAAGACCGCATTGAGCTCAAATTGGCCGCAGAAGCTTCGCATATCCATATTTGCACTGCCGGAGCAAGCCAAATTATCGGAAATGAGTACTTTGGCATGGAGGAATCCTTTTTCATAGCAAAAAAACGGACACCCGCAACCAATGAACGGCATGGTCAATAACTCAGAACGGGTTCCAAAAAATGTTTAATCGTGTTTCATGCTTGGCGTCGGACCGGCATATAAATCAGACATGCCTTTCGTTCGGGAGATGGTTCGATTGCTGTCCTTCCAAAAGCTCGCAGCTATTCTAACGGGGAGCTTACTCATCGCGGCAGGAACACACTGTTTTCTTGTTCCTAATCAAATTTTGGACGGCGGAGTATTGGGAATTGCTCTCATCGTAAATTATTTATTCGGGGCCCCAATAGGGCTTGCAATGATTTTGTGCAGCATACCGCTCTTTATTTTAGCTTGGTATTATCAGAGGAGCTATTTTTACAGCAGCCTGCACGGGCTGTTACTTTCATCTTTGATCATGGATTTGGCGACCCCATTACAACACCGTATGGCTAATTATTTGGACATAACTCCTGTAGGCAGCTCTATTCTGGGCGGGTTCGTGGTAGGAACCGGAATCGGAATCATGCTGAAATATGAAACCAGCACGGGAGGGACCGATCTGCTGGCCCAATTCGTTGCCAAAGGATTAATGATTAATGTAGGAGTAATCATATTTGTATTGGATGGGATCGTTATTTCTCTTGGCGGAATTCTTGTTTCGGCGGAAACCTTCTTTCTGTCCATGCTAACCATTGCCACCGGCGGTTTAGCTACCGGCCTCTGTACGATGAAGAACAACGATCGCGAGTGATTGGCTTGCTCAGAAATAAAGAGCCGCTATACATCGGCTCTAACCATTAGAAAGCAACCATACTGACCCGGTATGGTTGCTTTCTTGGTTTCAGCGAGCTGTGCCGCCACGATTTATTGCCCAGCCGAAATGTTTAACAATTCGGGTATGGTCACTAGCTTAACCCCATCCTCCCTTAATTTCGCAATAATTCTGGGCAGGGCGTTAACGGTTCCGGTCAAGTCCTCTCCGGTTCCTCCTGCGGAATGCTGCAAGATGATGGACCCCGGAAACACATGGGCAAGAATATTCGTCTCCACTTGTTCTGCGCTTAATCCTTTCCAATCCAATGAATCGACATTCCAATTGATGATTCTTTTCTGCTGGCTGGCCAGCCATTGAATTTGTCCCTCGTTGATGTTTCCGTACGGGGGCCTGAGCAAGCTCGGCGTATAGCCGGTAAAATTACGGATAAGGCTGTCCGTTCTCGTGATTTGCTCACGGAATTTATCATCGGTCAGCTTTGGAAGGTTCGCGTGATCATACGAATGGTTCCCGATCACATGTCCTTCATCGACCATGCGTTGGACAATATCCGGATGCTTCTCCACCCGATTGCCCACTACAAAAAAGGTTGCCTTAACCCCTTCTTTCTTCAAAACGTCCAGCACTTGCGGAGTAAATCGGTCATCGGGCGCGTCATCAAAGGTTAAAGCCACTTCCCGTTTGGATGAGGGGCCGTTAAGAATGAAGGTGCTTCTGTATTTAGCACGCAGATCGCCAAGGGACAGAGGCCGGGGATCTCGGGTACCGTTTTCCGGCCCATCCGCCAAATCAGGTGTTTGGGTTAAAGGTTTTACTTGTTGTTCAGGCTGCTGCAGCGGCTCTGCTTGTTGAGTTCTTGTTGTATCCGGTGAAGCGCACCCGTTTGCGAAAAGGGTCAGAATAAGCAAAAATAACCAACGTGTTTTCATACATACCTCCTATAATGATTAATTGCTTTTCCCATAGGATTCGTTATTCGTGGCAAGGTATGCATGCGGAGTTAAAAAACGCAAATCTGAAGTTGGGATAATCATGCAAGACGGGAGTCCGCTGCAAATCTGCATGGCGTCTTGTCCAGAAAAGTTAGAATATATTGATTCTGTCCTATCCCGGAACAGGGGGAATACAGTAAACTGGAAGGAGATGCCAATAACGATTTTAAATGAAAGCGCCGGCGGGCACACGCATTATTATCTGAAAAATGACATTTAACGGGACAAGGAGGCATGATGAAACTAAAATTCGCGGATCGTCCGAACTGGACCCGGATTATCAAGAAAAGATATGTCCAAAAGTATGTACGGGATCATTGCTTTGAAGGATATATTTCGTGGCTGTTTCTGGACGAGGTCAAAGAGCCGTTAACAATGAAATACGGCAGCCAAGAGATCTGTATAGCGGATGATGGATATTTCTGGCTGATGTT
The DNA here is from genome assembly GCF_051966115.1 of Paenibacillus sp. SAFN-117. Taxonomy (NCBI): domain Bacteria; kingdom Bacillati; phylum Bacillota; class Bacilli; order Caryophanales; family Paenibacillaceae; genus Paenibacillus; species Paenibacillus sp. SAFN-117. The sequence continues at coordinate 58,661 of NZ_JBQCLK010000010.1, read as the reverse complement.
TTTTCCGAACAATAAGCATCATAGCTTGACGGCTATGATAAACGAGCAAAACAAAGTGATGCAGTGGTATTTCGATATCGTGAAATCGATCAAGCTGACGGATGAAGGAATACCGGTCATTGAGGATTTGTACTTGGATTTGGTCGTATTGCCGAATGAAGAATATTACATACTGGATGAAGACGAACTGGACGCAGCATTGGAAGAAGGAGCAATAGATAGGAACGATTACCAGTTGGCGGTAGATGAACTCGAGAACCTTCGAATGAGCGTTGAACGCGGAGAGAACGTATTACTGAATAATACCGACAGATATATGAAGGCTTGGTGAATCAGACGTATGGCCTTCTTATTTCAGAGAGCGTAAATCCGAAAATCCGTATTCGGGGGAGGAATGATCGGACAATGAATAACATGTATGTACGATGGGCGTCGGCGGAGGATTCCGGTGCGCTGGTCCGTTTAAATAACAAGTTTAATGGAGTGGGAGTATCCGCTTCGGAAGTTGAGCAAAGTTTGCAAAATTCAAATGAATTAGTGGCCATTGCCGTGCTCGATGAGACGCCGGCAGGATTTGCTTGTGCCCAATTTTTTAAATCGTTTTGTTACTCCGAGCTTGTGGGGGAGATTACTGAATTGTACGTAGAGGAAGAGGCACGGGGGAAAGGGCTGGCCACTTTATTGATCCGGTTTCTGGAGGAGGAGCTTATCCGTCTTGGAGTGACGAATATCAAGGTTCTGACGGGAAATAACAATCGGGCAGGGATAAGAACCTATGAAAAATCCGGTTACAAGCTTCAGGATGAACTGGTTTTCGAAAAAGAAATATTAGGCTGAGGAAGGAGCACTAAATGAATACACGACTGATGTCCACGGCATTTCTCTTTAACGATGGCAGAATTCTGATGCTGAAACGGGCCGCGAATAGAAAAATTGCCCCAGGGTTATGGACAGGAGTAGGCGGTCACCTGGAGCCCGAGGAGATTAATAATCCCGAACAAGCCTGTATCCGAGAGATTTATGAGGAAACCGGAATTGTAAAAGAGGAATTAACAGACCTCAAGTTAAGGTACATTTTAATACGCCTGAAAGGCACGGAGATTAGAGAGCAGTTTGTTTATTTTGGAAAGACGTATAAAGAAGAAGTGATGGATACAGTCGAAGGTGATTTACACTGGATCCGGAGAGATGTGATTAATACTCTGGAAATGCCGTGGAGTATTCAAACAATGTTTGAGCATTACTTTGAGATTGGTCGAGAAACGATGAAATCCTATGTTGGAGTAATGACTGTCAATTCAGATGGTAATCCCCATATGAATTGGACTGAACTCATTGATCCGGTGAAGGTATGATCCTAATTACCTCCAAATAAACGGTTTGTATGTCGTATGTGATAATTTGAAAACAATACCCAAGCGGAGATGGAAATAGTGAAACAGAACATATATGACGAACTTGAATTCTACGAAAAATACAGCCGAATGCCTCGTTCAATTGGCGGGCTTAAGGCTGCGGGAGAATGGCATGCCTTCCGTGCGCTGCTTCCTGAACTGCGCGATAAACGTGTGCTGGATCTGGGCTGCGGCTTCGGCTGGCACTGTAGATATGCACGAGAAGAGCTTGCACGGTCGGTGGTGGGAATAGATCTCTCCGAGAAAATGCTGGCACGCGCCAGAGAAGATACGAATGATTCGGCGATCGAATATCGCCGGCTTGCCATAGAAGACATCGACTTCCCTGCAGAGGAATTCGATGTAGTTATAAGCTCGCTTGCTCTCCATTATGTTGAGCGTTTCGACATCGTCTGCCGGAAGGTCCATCATTGTCTTGTATCAGGGGGAGCTTTCGTTCTATCGGTTGAACATCCGATTTTTACCGCGCTGGCCGCCCAGGATTGGTATTACGGCCCGCAAGGCGAGCGGCTGCATTGGCCGGTGGACGATTATCAGAAGGAAGGATTGCGGCAGACTCATTTTCTAGAACATGACGTGGTTAAATATCACCGGACTGTCGCTACCTATGTGAATGCGTTAACAGAATCGGGATTCAGTATTTCGAAGCTGTCCGAGCCTCAACCGACCGTTGAATTGCAGGCGCAGATTCCCGAAATGCGGGATGAAACCCGCCGGCCTATGTTCCTGCTCATCGCCGCAGTCCGAAACTAGAAATCTGACCGATTAAAATTGAAGGGTATTAGTCCATGAAGCGTAATCAATAGCCGATAGCGGTAAGGTAAAGCCTGCAAAAGTACATCTTTCTTGTTTGTTAAAGCGCCGGTTTGGCTGTTGGGAACGAGAATTCGTGTATTTTCGCAGGCTTTTCTTCCCGACGTCATTCGCTCTAAAAAACTGTATTATCGCAGGAATTTATGCTCGCCCAAGTCAGCATTTAAAGCACCCGGTCGGCGAATGGAATCTTGCGCAGCAGACTTGCAATGGCGAAACAACATGCCGTGGCCGCCAAACCGGCAAGGATAAATTTCAGGATGTTCGGGAAAGCGGCTCCGCGCAACATATAACATATTGCGACGACGATAGGCGGGTGAATGATATAGACGGTATAGGCGGAAGCCGCCAGACGTTGCCACATAAGGCCGGATGTGTTGAAACGGTCCCGGAACCAAACGAGAAGATACATAATAATGCCGAAAGCAACAAACGGCTCCCAGAATGCGTATATGAACGCTAACCAGCTTAGCCCACCGTTGATGGAAGCATCTGGCTGCCCCAACACATCGCCGAATACTGCCGAAATGGGAAGAGCCGGAAGGGTACAGAGGGAAACTATTAGCCAAGTACGGGCGGTTTGGACCGGAAGCAATTGAAACCAATTTCGGTGGAATGCGAGAATGCCTACAATAAACAGAAAGATATACGAAGCGAAATAACCGAGCTGTAAGCCAAGAATTTCCTTACCCGTCGGCATCACCAGCCGAATCAAGAACGATGCGGAGCCGATGAGAAGCCCGGATAGGAATATGGTCCGATGGGAGGGAAATGCCGCTGCTTGCGAAGCGTCGGAGACTTCTATCCTCCTGTTATCCCACTTGCGGAACAAAACATAAGCAATGGCCATATAGAGCAAGGCTTCCACGAACCAGAGCGGCCCCCAATTTATGATGCGGAACGATAAAATTTCGTTTGAATAGAAGCTCCAGAACGGTTCTTTCCCCTCCGGCTTCATTGCATAAATCAAGGAAGGACCGATCAGAAAAACGTAGACAGCAAGAGGAATACCTAGCCGAATGAACCGGTCCTTCAGAAACGGTAAGGCTCCCTTTCGATCATAGGAACGGGGAGTGAAATAGCCCGAAATCAGGAAGAAAAAGCCCATGAAGAAAGCCTGGTTCACTCCGGTGAACAATGACAACAGCCCTTTAGTCGGCGTAAGCTCGGTTTCTGTAGATTCAATGTAATACCATGAGCCTTCTCCTCCATAAGTAATCGCCGTATGATGAAAGATAACTAGAACCGTAAGAAGGACTCTTAGATGATCGACATAAAACAAACGTGAATTTCCCACCATAGCTCCCCCCTGTTACATGTTCATGACCGCTGTTTATCCGATAATTTCTAATTGATGAAATCCCCGCTTCTATAGAAGGAAGCTGAATCTGCGAGCAGAGACTTCTTTCAGCCTTGCTTAGCGAGTTCACTGGCCTCTTTAACGATCTAAGTCGAGTTAAGCATATCACAAATTGGAACTTAATTCCTTAGCTCTTCTATAAGACAAGAGCATAATAAATGTAAGCATTTTAAAATGAACGGCTTTTCGCGAAGGAAAATGGAGTCAGGGTTTATAATAGCGTTCCCGGGTTATCGGCAATCGGACAATGAAGGTGGTTCCTTTTCCAGGAATGCTTTCCACGTCTATAGTCCCTTCGTGTGCAGTCACGAATCCTTTGGCAATGGCAAGCCCGAGTCCCATTCCGCCGCTTATCCGGGCGCGTGCTTCATCCGTCCGGTAAAACCGGTCGAAGAGATGGGGCAGATGCTCCGGTTGGATTCCCGGTCCGGTGTCTGTCACGGTGATGCGAAGATTTCCAGACGTACTGCCTTCGATGGTTTCTTGTCCGATCCCGATCGTGATTGAGCCTCCCTGAGGCGTATAATGGATGGCGTTCACAATCAGATTGAGCAAAACTTGGGTAATCCGGTTAGGATCGACCTCAACAGCAGGGACATCGCTCTCGCCCGACAAACAGATCCGGATCGATTTCTGATCGGCATCGGGAGTCACATGATCGACAATCCGATTCAAGAGGGTGGGCAGACTCGTTACTTTACGCTCCATCGGCAGTTTCCTGGCTTCAGCCAATGAAAGCAAATGCAGGTCATCCACCAATCGAGTGAGGCGAATCAGCTCATCCTGCAGGGACAGCAAGCTTTCCTGATCCATCGGTTGGCCGCTCTGCTGGGCCAGATCGAGTTTGCCGCGAATGATTGTAATCGGTGTTCTCAATTCGTGGGCTACATCGGCCACGAGACTGCGACGGACGTCTTCGGCGTTTTGAATCATCCGGGACATGTCGTTGAAGGCCTGCGCCACTTTCCCGTATTCATCCTTGGTGGTAACAGGTGCTTGTATGCCGAATTCCCCCCTCCCCAGACGGTCAATGGCCGGTATTAATTGATTGAGGGGCGCAGTTAAACGCCTAGAGAGCCAATAAGCTACCCCAAGTGAAATAATGATAAACAGGATGGCGCTAACAGTGAGTAGAAAGAGTACGGAAATCGGAATGCCGATTCGCATTTTGGATAAATAGGCGACCTGCGGGTCGTAATAATATAATACGGCAATCGTTTGTCCGTTCAGACGAACAGGCTTGGTGATCCCCAGTCTCTTGATCAGCGGATCGGTTTCGTCCCCTCCCCGCAGCAGCACATTATTATCGGTAGAGAGCACAAGAAAGCTGGCTTTATGGGCTTGGCTCCACTCGTTGAAATCAAGCTGCCGAACGCCTTCCCAGGAATGACCGTGGTTTTGGTAATAACGGACAAGCGGCTCGGCCAACGATTCTATTTCCTCGCCCCGGGTAGCCGCCACCGCCGCTTCTGTGGATTTCTGAACGACCAGATGCGTCACCAGAACGAAGACGGCACTCATGGCGACGATAAAGGAAGCCATAGCGAGAAATAACTTGCGGCTGACCTTCATGACCGGTCACCGAACCGATACCCGAATCCATATACCGTATGAATGTATACAGGATGTGAAGGGTCATCCTCGATTTTTTTGCGGATACGGCTGATATGAGCATCCACGGTTCGTTCGTCGTTCAGAATATCGTCCTCCAGCGCCGCTTGCAGTAATTGAAGGCGGCTGTATACAATTCCCGGCTTCGCCGCGATCGTCAGCAGAAGCTTGAATTCGGTAGGAGTCAGCGAGATCTCCTTCCCCCGTTTCCATACGCGGCACTGGGCTTCGGAGATCATCAGATCCATATAATCCAGAGTCTGCATCGGAATTTCGGGCCCGCCGATTCTCCGCAGGACGGATCGAATCCGGGCAGCCAGCTCCCGTAAGGAAAATGGCTTTGTCATATAATCATCCGCTCCGACCTCCAGCCCGATGATTTTATCGGTTTCCTCCGTTCTCGCTGTAACCATAATAATTCCCATCGGCCCCATTTTGCACAGCTCGCGGCAAACCTCGAGACCGCTCATCTCCGGAAGCATCCAGTCCAGCACGACTAAGGAAGGCTGCATTTCCCGGGCTTTATGAATCGCTTCCTTTCCTGTTCTTGCCGTCACGATGGTAAACCCCTCCTCCCGTAAGAAGGGCTCCACAAATTCCAGAACCTTTTCCTCGTCGTCCACCAGCAGCAGCTTGTATGACATTCCGTTCAACTTCCTATTCCACCATATTTTATTGTCATTATACTAGGTCGTTTATACATTTAGGGGAGATTTGTCAAATTTCATCAAACCCGTAAAGGTTCGTCACAAGTTCACAACATTGTGCTGGTAAGATAAAAACCATATTCAGGAGTGAAAAAGCGGCGGCTACAAACCAAAAGCCTTAAACTTCACCATCAAAGTCGGAGGGCCAGGTTGGAAAGGGGAGGGGTATTTGTGCTGGTGTGGGTATTGAATGTATTTCTTGGCGGCTGTTTCGCACTGCAAATCCAATTGGACCAGAGAGTTCAAGGATATGGTTCCTTGAGGCAGTGGCAGACCAGTATATGCACCAGCTTGTTAATCCTGGCCACCAGTTCCGCTGTGATGGTCTGCGGGCAATTGTTAGTAAAGGAAGAAGTGCTGCCTTTGGTCTGGACCGGGTGTACTTATCTCGCGCTGCTGGTTATGCTTCCGGTCATATTCAGGGAACTGTCTGTCATAACGGGAACGCCAAGCGGATTTTGTATCGGGATAAGCATTAATCTGATGGCTTTGGGAGGGATGCTCCCTGTTTCTTGGTTAACCTTCTGGCCGCCATTGATCGGAACGGCAGCCATGGCACTGTTATATGCAGGCTACTCAGGACTGCACCGGATACGGTCTCCCATTCGCTCATTGCCGCACACTACAGGAGGAGGATTGTTACTAATGTCTGTTGAAACGAAATCAAATGAACATCGTGGCAAAATATCGAGATTCCTTTTTCTGGGCTTGGCCTGGCTATTGGCTGCCTGTGTCGTGATCCAGATTTTCATCGCCGGGATGGCCGTCTTTACTTCTCCGTCCTACTGGCATAATCATATAGTGTTTGTTCACTTATTTGAGTTTATTCCGCTTTTGATGCTCATTTTCTCTTTTGCCGGCCGTCTGCCCCATTCATTGCGCTGGATGAGCGCTGCTCTATTTGTGATGATCTTTGGCCAGTTCTTTACCGCCAATTTTACCGGGGCCGGAGCATTTCATACGGTGATCGCCGCCGCGATGTTTTGGTTAGCCCTTCATGTGGCGATTCAGGCCAAGCGAATCATCTTCGGTCGGGCTAAACGTAAGGAATCACAATGAGTCTGGAAAAGGGAACAACATTAAATTCTTGTTGAAATGTATAAATAAACGCAAGGAGCAGGTGAAATTATGAAAAACTCATACCGCAAGCCATGGCTGCTTATTCTCGCTATGGGGGCTTTGGCACTCATAAGGCCGATCATGAGTATGCTGGGGTTGCTGGAACGAATAGGCCAGCCTACCGCCAGCATTGTAGTGACTATCGTTATTACCCTTATTTGGATTTCGGTAGTTGTCTTTACGCGTGTCAGGCAGCCACTGGTCGTATTGCTGTTAACCGGGATAACCTATGGAGTGTTCGCGATTCTCATTAGCGCCATTCTGTCTCCAGTCCTTACAGGTCAACTGCAAGGCCCCTTATCGAACCCGTTCGCCGTGATCAGCGTTCTGGTCACCAATGCCTTCTGGGGACTCCTTGCCGGGCTGTTGGCTTCGGCATTGCAGCGTGCGCGTCAAATGTAAGGCATGTATTGGAGAATGAGGGAATTGGAGTCCCCTTTTTTCAAGCCCGTTGTCAATCTTGAAACCGGGAAGGGGGGAAGAGACTGGATCAAGCTCCTCCCCATGGCTACAGGTAGTTCTAGAATGCCCTGAAGACGTTTGAGCACAGTTAGCGGCGCAATTGAACGAAGATGAGGCTGCTTCATATAAAAACGGAAATGTAGGGTTTCCCGCTTCTTTCCGTTTTTTGGTTTTTAGATTATATCCTAATGTCTAATGATGATCCAAGGGCATCAGAACAATTGATATTAACACTTAAATCGAATGTTTCAATACATACAGAGTCGTTTGGACAGAGAAGTAGATATCGCCGGCATCTGTAATCGTCGCTGCCCGGATTTTGCCAGGCAGTTCGGACAGGACGGACGATTTCCCGCTTAGCAGATCGATTTCATATAACGTTGTTCCGCAGAAGGCGCCGACCTTCCGATCATCCAATTTTATAATCCACTCGCACTCTTCGGAAACCGGTATGTCTAGAACAAATTTGCGAAGGTCCGTATCGTAAATTCGGATTTGTCCGCCGATACTTGCAGCAACCCTGCCGTTAATCGCGCACAAGCCGGAATTCGGTTCATCGCCTTGAGACAGCTTCTCGGTATGAATCAGTCCCGAGCCCGGCTTCCATATCGCAAGATGACAGCATATGTCGCGGCGGGCTTCCAGTCCGTTGGCATGGCCATTTGTCGTAAAATAAATATAATTGCCGTCCGCTGCCAAACCGGAGATCGCCTGCCCGGGAATCGGGTCGTACCAGCTATCGACCTCCATTGTTTCGGGATCTATCCGCGAAAGTCCACCGCCGTATATCCCGTATTTGGCCCACCAGCCCGTCCAAATGCCACGTCAGGACCTCTGACACTTCGACCGTGCGGCCGTATCAAATCCGGTCCTACCGATTGCAGCGACTTGGGATTGACATTGTTTAATTGGTCCCAGGGCTGGTTCGGATCGTAAACGATATGATCCCCTCCGACGTATGAGGTCATGAATAGACGTTCGCCAACGAACACCATGCCGTACACCTCGCCTCCATGGTTGCATACCGAAGAGGAATTCCAGTACTCCCCCGTTGTCGGATTGAAGCGAAAGATGGTCTGGCCGAAGCCGCTGGCTCCCCAAATATGGCCCCCGTTGTCGGGCGCAAGCGCAAACACTTCCGTCTCTGGAGCCTCAACAGGAATAGGCTTTAACTTAATGTCAAGCGGCTTTTCATAATCGGATTTGGAAGGCGGGGCATCGATGATGAAATAATCCTGTCCCCTGAAGCCGGCCAATCTGTTATTGTTCCACGGGATAAAGGGAATCTTCTGCCCGTTCGGCAAAGTGACGGCCTTCGGTTTGAGCTGTTCTGTATAACCATTGTCTTCGATCGGCAACAACGACTTTGGATCATAAAATGCTAAGACTCCATTATCTTCCGTACAAATGAACTTCTCGTTAATTTCCCTAACGGCTGCACCTGGCGTACTAAATGGCAGAAAAGTCCCGCTGTCGATATGATAGGCTTTCAACCCATTCGTATCAAATCCGAAGTTCACGATGATATAGCCCGGTGCTTGACCGTAAACGGGACGAGTATACAAGTTTTTCGCGTTATCGGATACTCTGCCAAGGTTAACCAACGTATGGGCAGCCGGGTCGTACTGCATCAAGGAACATCCGGGATAAGTACCACCGTATACTTTGTCGTCGGAGCCGATTGTCAGCTGCCAGAAATACGATTCTCCGACGGACGGCAGCGGTTCAGCCCAATGCCTTGTTTTTAAATCAAAGACGTGCAAATAAGCTTGGTCCACGCAGGTACCGATCACAAGCTTCTCATCATGCCAATTTACAATGCCCCATGCCCCGTTGCCTTCAGGCAAAACAAACGATTCCCCGTCACCCGTCAAAACATCGATAAAAACAATAGTTCCGGTAGCCCCCAAAGCAAAGTTCGAAAGAACATACTTTTCTCTGCCGTCCCATGGATCGATTATTGAGGTATGCCCCAGAATGTTGAAGTTCCTACAGGGCTGCGCAACATATTCGTACTGCGCTTTCGTTATATCGTTCAATGGTGACACCTCCTTTAGTACTTGTATATGAGTTGTATTTTGGTTTGAGTGTATTACTTGGAAGACAAGCCGTCAATTTAAAGACATATTATCGTTATTTTAAGCTATTAGGTTTGCCGACGATCTAACTGTATTTTTTCGAGGTATATTCGTATGAGAATCATTTTGGAATCAGGAATTATATGGTATATTCACTACTATAGAATCGAAATGGGAATTATTCCCTTTTGCAAATTCAGGAAAAGGATCTGATTAGGATGATCGATTACAACCGTCTGATACATTTTGTCAAACCTTATTATGAGAAGAAAGATATTATGCACGATTTAACCCATATCGACAGAATGATCCGGTCCGCTAACCAATTATTAAAATTTTATCCGGAAATTACTGACCATGATTTAATCAAATACGCCTGCTACTTTCATGGATTTATTTACTTGGATGAGGAACGAATTAGAAGCTTTTGCACAGATCGTTTACGATGAAATGCAGCAGTTTGCGGAACAATTTATTAGGGACTTGCGAGCCGGACTTGAAGAAGTGTAGTCCTTTTTCCTTTTGGAGGCACCTGTTAATTATGTTCCCGAGGTCATTCGAATAGATGCAGACGGAATGAAGTATCAGGTTGGAGAACTAAAGAAATTTTTTAACCTGACAAGCTGCAGCAGGAGAAAGGGGAAGACAATGAATCATTTTATGATTGGCCAGTATGGAGGATTTGACTACAACAAGTACCTTCGCGATTATAAGGATGGCTTCTACGGGATAGAGGCCTGCCTTTTTAATGGAAAACAAGACGGTCAAAATTCAATTTGAGCATAGATCGGACTTGATCAGCGATGCGGATTTAGAGAGGGGTTACCGTTGGGTGGACGAGGTGTTGAAAGGCGGGTCGTCCTCTTAAAGATTTCGTTAAGTAAAAACAAGAAGGGTTGACAGCTTTTGGAATCGCGTGTTACGATGTTTCATGCAAAACTCATCCATTTGAGAACAAGGAGGTATAGGACCATGATCCAGCAAGAGAAATATACTCATTTTTTCTGCCAATGGGAGCTTCATGCGCTTTCCTGTACCCCATATTGCGTTATGCGCCGCTTTCCTGTGCCGATACAGCGTCTGCTTGGTACAGACGCGACTTCTTCTTAAGGAGTTTTTTCGGTATCTATACATGGGCTGCGTATTTCGCAGCCTTTTTCTATTGGTTTTTCTGTACAATGCAGCTTTTTTCACTAAATCATGGATAGGTCAAGTCATAGATGTTGCTGCTTCTTACGGCGACTGGCAGACGAACGGGTGATTCCCGTCCCTATCCGTCCAACCCTGTCGAGAAATAACTGAATAGTCTGAAAGTAATCGGAAATAGCGGCCATTCGGATAGTGTAAAAGAAAGACAGGAATAATATGCACAGGAGCGGAATGGGGAATGCTCCGCAAACGAACGAAAGGATGGAAGTACATTGTACTGGTGACGACTATGACATTAAACCAACGAATTCCCGTGCAAGGTGAACTGAAATTCCAGAATGTGACGGAAAGCAGGCTTTCCATTGATGATGTGCTGCAGCGCATTTTGCGTTTTATGGCTCAAGATCCCGCATCTCTATATCATTTTGTTATCGGTTCTGACAGCCAGGTCTATCGCGGTTATACGAAATTTGTGACCGGCATCGTCATCCATCGGCCAGGCAAGGGCGCTTGGGCCTGCTATCGGCAGGTTATCGTACCCAGAGAAATGACTTCCGTGAAGGAAAAGCTGTCTATGGAGACATCGCTTTCCCAGGAGGTGGCTTCTTATTTCGCGGGAGATGCGGTGCACCAAATGGAAGAAGTGCTTCTCCCTTATGTTTATCAAGGAGCATCACTGCAATCATTCATCGACATTGATGCCGGGACGAGGCCTATTGTCAATAAAACGTCTCTCTACGTCCAAGAGATGGTCGAGCGGGTGGAGGCCATGGGCATTTATCGGGCTCGGGTGAAGCCGGAATCTGTAGTGGCTTCGTCATATGCCAACCGCTACACGAAAAATCCTTCCCGCAAGGTGATGTAGCTGCTTCGGTGGCAGCAGGTAGTAAATGATTATAACTAAACTGTCCGCAGGAGGGCTGTTGACGGGACGGCTGCCTGCGGTTAAGATGAATATACCATTTATTAGAAAGGAGGCCGATGAAGATGACAGGTCAACTCGATCATTTGACAACCGCATATGATACGCTTGTTTCTCTTATCGGCCTCTCCGGTGCATAGAAGCTATACCAGTCCGGGAAGCTCCACCCTGATTTAAAGTATGCTTATACCGGATCATGGACGATAGAGCCATGGTCTTTTTTTATTTCCGGGTCCCCGGCGGCCTTAAACGGGCCTGTAATCGAAACAATGTAAGTAGACAGTTACTTTACTTGGCAAGACCGCAGGCATTGGAGCCCGTGGTCTTTTTTATTCAAACCAATAAAAGTATTGTTGGAAGTCAAATGGGTAATGTCATTCGTGAAATCCGAGCATGACAAAGGGCGCTTAAAGCGCTGGCTGCGAGATTGGAAACAAAGGTGCGTTTCTATGCTTGAGAAATTACTTACATAGAGTCAGAGGGGGAAAAATTGTGTTAAACAAAAAGGAAGAAATCAGTCTCAGCAAATTCATGACGAAAATATTGAGGCATACTCCGCAAGAATACGGAATTGTGTTGGAGTCGCGGGACGGTTCCTGTCCTACAGCAGCTTTGCTGCAGGCGGTCCGCTCCCGGCCGAAATGGAAGGCGGTGACGATGGAAGAAATCGAGCAGGTCGTCCGCAACTCCGACAAACAGCGTTTCGAAATCATCGGCGACCGGATAAGGGCTAGATACGGGCATAGTCACCAGAAACTAAGCTACGAGCCCGGTCAGCCCCCGGATGTGCTGTATCACGGGACGAATATGTTTGTCCTGCAGGAAATACTGGCAGAGGGAATCCGCCCGATGGGCCGTCAGTACGTCCATCTTTCCGAAGGGCTTCATTTTGCTTCGTTGGCGGGCCAGAGGCGCGGGCAGTTGGTCATTCTTGCTGTCGATACCCGCAAGGCGCATGAACAAGGCACACAATTCTACTATGCCGGTAATGAGGTATGGCTGGCCGATGAAGTTCCGGCCGACTGCTGCTCCCCGTTGGAAACGGCTCTTAATCCGTAAATAGAACTCTTGACAAGTTCAAGCGGGTGCGTAAATATTTGGATTAGACTAAACCTCTAAGAGCTCGCTTCAACTATCCGACAGGAGTGATAACAGGTGGGTAAAGAAGGCAATACCATTTACTGGCAGGCGCATCGCGGAGGAGGAGCCTACGAAGCGCCGGATAATACAATGGCAGCCATTCGCTACGCCTGGGAATTGGGCGGCATTCCCGAAGTGGATGTCCGTTCGACCCGGGACGGCGTCATCATATGTTTGCATGATGCGACACTGGAGAGGACTACGAATGCTCCGGATGAGATCAACACGCTCCCCGCTTCGCAGTTGACCTTCGAGGAAATCCGTGCCTGGGATGCGGGAATCAAGTTTGACGAGAAATTTGCCGGAGAGAAAGTGCCGTCGCTGGAAGAAATGTTTCGTGAAATGCAGGGACATCCCGAAAGGATGGCTTACCTCGATCTGAAGGAAGTAGACCTGCAGCAGCTAGGGGCCATGATTGACCAGTATGGTGTAAACAAACAGGTCATATTCACCCATAATGTTCAGGAGAACTGCAAGAAGATGAAGCAAATCACCCAAGGGGTCAAAAGCATGCAGTGGGTCGGAGGAAGCCCGGACAAAATCCGCGCCACCTTCGCCGATGTTCTGGCCTCCGGCTTCGAAGGCCTGGATCAGGTCCAAATTCATTTGCGCAGCCAGGAAGGAGCCTCGGACTGGCCTTATGTTGTGGACCGGGAATTTCTGCAATATGCGCTGGACGAAACAAGGAAGGCCGGAGTAGACCTTGAAGTATTGCCCTTCGAAATAGAAGGGGGAGCTATTCATTCTCTGTTGGATCTGGGCATCCGCTGGTATGCCACTGACGAGCCGGCTAGGTTCCTGCAGTGCATCAATGAGTGGAAGGCTCAGCAGTAAAATCACCCAGCCAGACGCCGCGCGATGACCGAAATAGACATAAACAAACGCATGTATGGAACGGTTCCATACATGCGTTTGTTTTATAAGGCGTTGCTGCCGTTAGATATAATAATGCAAAGGGTATGTCCGATACTTGGCTCTCGGCATGCTGCTGTTCAGGATGACCCGGCAACCGGGTCACCTGTCCGTCTTAAAGCTATGTTTGCAAAACGAGGTCTTCAACTTTGTGATCTTATCGGATTGATCAAAGAATACTATAGAACTAACGTGGATTTTATATATAGCGGTTGAAGTCTCCTATGGTACTCCTCTTCCTAATACAGGAACCTAAACTTGTGCTCCTATAGCCGTGACTCATCCGCAACGATGAGCATCGCGACAAGACGGCTTCGAATAAGCCTGGATGGAGTCCAGGGTTTCTGTGTGACAGCCTGGTGCGCATTTATGCATCGAATCTCTGATTTTCCGGAGAAAATCCACTTTACGGTTGAATGCGGGTACAGGACAGGTATAATGAGGTAGAGTTTATTAGGCAGGTGCATCACCGCCGGACTCTTGCCAAGGATTGGACAGTTGTGGGGGGAGAAATCTTTTGAACAACAGGACGTTATTAGTCGCACTTGGAGGAAATGCCATCCTTCAGCCCAAACAGGAAGCGACCTTCGAGAATCAACTGGCCAATGTAACTGCAAGCTGCAGGATTCTGGCCAAATTAATCCGCATGGGCTACCGATTGATCATTACTCATGGCAACGGGCCGCAGGTGGGGAATATTTTGCGGCAGAACGAGGAAGCCAGACAGGTCGTGCCACAGATGCCGTTGGACGTTTGCAGTGCGGAGAGCCAAGGGCTGATCGGTTATATGATACAGCAGGCGATGCGTAATGAGCTGGAGCTGCTGGGAATTGATAAGTCCGTAGTCAGCATCGTGACTCGTGTAGAAGTTTCATCGGATGATGAAGCTTTTCGAAACCCGACGAAGCCCATCGGGGCCTTCTATTCCGAGGAAGAGGCGCAAGCATTCATGCAGGAGAAGGGCTGGATTATGAAAGAGGATGCCAACCGGGGCTGGCGCCGAGTCGTTCCTTCTCCGCTTCCGCTGCATATCATCGAGGCCGATGTAATAGCGAAGCTGCTGAACGAGGATCAAATTGTGATTGCCTGCGGAGGCGGGGGAATTCCGGTCGTGCGCAAGCCGGACGGGACTTACCGCGGTATCGAAGCGGTCATTGATAAGGATCACAGCGCTTGCAAGCTGGCTCAGGAGATTGGAGCCGATGTACTGCTGATTCTGACGGATGTAGACAATGTCTATATTCATTACGGCCGTCCCGGGCAGAGGGCGTTAACCAGGGTCACTCCCCCGGAACTGGAGAGGTTCAGGCGGGAGGGACATTTCAGCGAAGGGAGTATGCAGCCCAAGATCGATGCGGCCTCCCGGTTTGCAGACTCCGGAGGCACCTCGATCATATGCTCGCTTCATGAAGCGGATCTTGCCCTGGAAGGAGAGAGGGGCACGCTAATTATGAAAGCAGCGGACCACGCTTAACTGGCGGGTCCGTTTTTTGTAGGGCTAGGTGGAAAATTTAGAGGTCAGGGCAAGGTTTATTGTCTGCTGTCCCTCATCGTATTCAATGCCGTCGTTTATTTTGAATTGCTGGATTTCCTCGTTAATGGCAAGCATTTGCTTATCCAATTGATGAACCAGGGCGGCCGATTCCCGAAGTTGATCCGTCAGCTCCTTGGGAATTTCTCTCTGGAACTTATAGAAGATTTTATGCTCCAGACTGGCCCAGAAATCCATCGCGATCGTGCGAATTTGGATCTCTACCTTGACATGCTCTGTCCGGTTAGCGAGGAAGACCGGGATTTCCACGATTAGGTGAAGGCTTCGGTAGCCGTTGGGCTTTGGATTTTTTATGTAATCTTTAACCTCGACCATATAAATATCGCTTTGTTTGCACAGGATGTCCAGAATTTTGTAGATATCGGTCGTAAAGGAGCAAATAATCCGGATTCCGGCAACATCGTGAATGTGCTTGCGGGCACTCTCCAAAGAAACCTCCAGGTTCTTTCTCTTAAGCTTTTGTACAATGCTGGCCGGTGTCTTCAGGCGCGATTTCAAATGCTCAATCGGATTATAATTATGGCTGAATCTGAATTCTTCGTTCAAAATTTTCAGTTTCGTATTCACTTCATCCATCGCAAATTTGTAAACTAATAGGAAATCTTTCCATCCGTTTAAATCCTGGATGTCCACATTCATCACTCCAAAGCTTGTTTGCATTTTTTCCTATATTAAATAGACTCCCGTAATTATACATCAAAACAATTAAAGGAATATGAATAACTAATGAAAAGTGTCTTAAATTCAGAAAAAAAGGACCCTTCCAGTGAAGGGTCTCCATCAGGTTAACTGCTGAGTTTCTTTTTGATACGGAAATATTAATCTAAGTCGTAATCATCGTCATGGTCATCATCATGGTCGTCATCATAATCATCGTCGTCCCAATCGATAGAAAGGACCTTCCCGTTGCTCGCATCGATGGTCACGTCTGCCTCATTATAGTCTGCGATCACTTCTATTTCATAAACCAGCCGGTTGTCTTCTTCATCCAACTCGATTTCGGTAATGACAGCCCCGCTGATTTGCGATTTAACGATCTCTGCTGCCTGTTCGGCGGAGAGGGAGGGAGTCATTTTTGCCACATCGTCATCTTTCTTGTAACGATAGTTGTAATATCGATCGGGGTTATCCTTATATTTTACAAAATCAATTTTTGGATCACCGTAGCTGACGCCGTCCCAATATTTGACGACTTTCAGTATGTTCCCCGTATAGGCATTCAGATAGACATCGAATCCTAATCGGTCTCTTTCCAAATGGACTTTGTAATACTGAAAATTATCCTGCTGCTGCAGTTCCACGGAGGTAACCTCAGCGCCTGGAATATGCTTCTTGTTCAGCGCGATTTGCTTCGCCTGCTCCTCGGTCAGCATGCTTCTCTGTTCCTGGGCTTTAACCTGGGGCTCCGCCGCTTGGCTGACGGATGCATGAACCGCCATCGCACCGCCTGTCACAAGGACCACTGAAAGTATTCCTGCTGCTAATTTCTTCTTCATTATTAATTCCTCCTCGGTGTGTTGAATGGGTGCTTCGATTTATACTGTACCGTATCAATATGAGAAGAGAAGGAAAGTTACATTAGAAAATGATGAGAAAAAGGAGAGAGCCGTTCTGCAATGCTTCTGCTTTAATCATCCCAGGTAATCGACATCACTTCGCCCGAAACGGCATGAATTTGCACCGTAGCTTCCCGTTCGTCATCCGTTTCAATGTCAATCAGGTAGTAAGCCGCACTGTCTGTTTCCTCCAGGTCCGTATCTTCCACCTTGCCCTGCACATTAGAGAGAGCAATGACGATGGCTTCCTGCTCGGTCAATGTAGCTGCAGATGAGTTTCCTTTGGATAACAGTATCTTTCCGGTCAGGGCATCCACCATAATGACGGACTTGCCGGATTCCCCTTTGACTATGGCCTTGTAGACAGGGTTTCCATTCTGATAAATACGTTTGAAGAACTGGATATCCCCCGGAGCCTCGGATTGGATAATGGCTCTAATCTGATCGCCGCTGAGCTCCTCTCCATCAGCATGCGTCTGTCCCGGCATCGGCTCCGTATTCGTTCCCGCAGCGGTCCCAGGCGAGGGCTCTTGCTCTGTCGGCCAAGGGGAGGCAGCCGGTTCCAAAATCTCCAGCGCAGTTATATTTCCATTGGCGCCATCTACCTCCAGCCGGTAGATCCCGCCTTGATACTCAAGCTCCAAATTGTAGGCTTTGTCCTGCAGCTTTACCTGGCGGATCTCTCCGGGATATTGATTTAATACCGCTTCGCGGATCTCCTGCTCCGCCAACAAATCAGCCGGAGCCGCCCCTATCGGCCATTTGAGCCCCAGCGCCAATAACGCGATGAGGAGGACGGACAGGCCGACGGCCCCGATCCATCGCCACATGCAATCACCCCATCTCTTTTTATCATAAAATTATTAAAATGGGACACTTTACGATTTTTCATGAAAAGCTTCCGCCAATACCATCTTAATCATCTTCAGTTCTGGGGCTTCCCGCAAAGCACCCGGAATACGTTTCGAAGGCATACGTCACTTTGTGGGGTATTTACAGGGCTCCCCGCAAAGTACCCGGAATACGCTTCGAAGGTATGCGTCACTTTGTGGGGTATTACTTAAAGGTATCATGGAAAAATGAGAATTCGATGAGAATCGTACGGAAGATCGCTCAAGGCCTGATCAGTCCAAGGGCAGCCAAATGGTGGCAGTCGTGCCCAAGCCTTCTACACTTTCGAGTTCGATTCTTGCACCCATCGCCTCGGCCATTTCCTTCGCCAGAGATAAACCGAGGCCCGTCCCGCCCTGCTTCCGGCTTCTTGTCTTATCCACCCGATAAAACCGGTCAAATACCTTCGGAAGCTCTTCCTTCGGGATACCGATGCCGTGATCAAGAATTTTCACGAAGGCATGCCGCTCCCTGGTACCGGTGCTGACGGTTATTGATTCATCGCTGTATTTCCTGGCATTATCCAGAAAGATGAAGATCAATTGCTTCAGCTTCTGAATATCCACATACGCCATGATGGGCCCGGACGACTCGAACAGAACGGTTCGGCCATAAGCATTCTGGAACACTTTCACCGATTGCTGCACCAGCTCCTGCAAATCGGCCGGCTCGGGTTGAAGGTCCCATTGCTCGCTGTTCTTGGCCAGAAGCAGCAATTGTTCGGTCATCTCCCGCATCCGGACCGCTTCGGAATGTATCGCATCCACCGATTCCTCCAACAATTCCGGCCGTTCCTTTCCTCTTCGCTTGAGCAGACTGGAGTAGCTTTCAATGACCGTAAGCGGCGTCTTAAGCTCATGGGAGGCGTTGGATACGAATTGTTCCTGCTTCTCGAAGTTTTCTTCGAGCAAATCGATCATATGATTGAAGGACTTCCCCATCTCATACAGCTCGTCCTGCGACTTCTCCTTCAACGCCAACCGTTTGAATTTCCCGCTTTGCCGGATGTCGCGCATAGTCGAAATCATGGACGTGATCGGCCGCGTGAGCAAATTGCTGAGCCACCGGCTGGAGAGGAGAACCGGAATCATCGCAACGAGAGTAACCGCCATAAGCACGAGCCGCAGGACGGACAAGTTGTGCTCGATCTCGCGCAGGCTCTGCGATAATTGAATATTGACCACGCTGCCGTCCGGCCATATGACCGGAAGCGAGATGAACGTGTAGCTCTGCCCCTCATACTTCATAATTTCGCTGCGCTGGCGGCTCTCATAGTTCACCTCGAGCCTGCTCAATTGCTGCTGATCCGAAGAAGTGACAAGCGCCCTGCTGTCGCCGTCTTCCGCCACGATGCGGATCATTCCGCTGAGCGGGGCATAGGTGCGAAGCAGATCGTTCAGCGGAATCGTATTCGCCGATTGGGCTATGCTGCGGGCGATTTTATCCGCTTGCGCCTTCATGTTTGTTAATTCATTGTTCAAGACCAATGTATTGAACAAATAATAGATCAATCCGTTCATCAGGATGAAAAGGGTGATAAACAGAGCCGAGGAATACAGAAGTATTTTATTCCGCAATTTCATAGTGTCATTTATCCTTTAACACGTAGCCGACGCCGCGTACCGTATGGATCAGGGCGGGCTCGCGGCCATGATCGATTTTTTTGCGGATATACCGGATATACACATCCACAATGTTCGTCTCGCCCATATAATCGAAGCCCCACACCGCTTCCAATATTTGCTCCCGCTCAAGCACTTGTCGCGGATGCTTCAGCAGGTAGACCGCCAGGTCGAATTCGCGCGGGGTCAATTCAATCAGTTCTTCTCCGCGAAACACTTCCCTCGTTTGCTCATTCAATTTCAGATCTGCGCATGTCAGCCAATGGCCATGGTCCGGTTCCGTTACGGCCGGTTCGCGCTTACGCATCCGCAGCGCCGCCCGTACGCGGGCAAGCAATTCCTCGATTTGGAACGGCTTGGTCACGTAATCGTTCGCTCCCAGGTCGAGCCCCGACACTTTATCTTCCACGGAGCTTTTGGCCGTCAGCAGAATAACGGGAGTCGAGCCGTCCATGGAACGGATGCGGCGCAGCAGCTCGATTCCGCTTATTCCCGGCAGCATGACATCTAACAGAATTAAATCCCAACTCTTTGTCCGGTAGGCTTCCAGAGCATCCAGGCCGTTCCCGGTTTTCACGACCGAATAACCTTCGCTCTCCAGTTCAAGCTCCAGCAGCCTGGCGATTTTCTCTTCATCCTCAACAACCAGAATGGTTGCTTCCTGCCTTTCGTCCAAACGAACCAACCTCCTCTAGTGCGTCTACAAAACCCGGGAGGGCGGCCCCTTCGAGTCTTAATTGAGTGTACATCCATTTTAACACCGGATGTCTATGGATTAAAACCATTAAACCTTGATGGCCCGTCAGGGAAAGGAATAATTCTCATGAACGTCGAAGTATACATGACAGTAGCAGTAGGATGAAATTGGAGCTTAAAATATATATTCTCCCTAAATATAATCAGGCTGCCGATCGCAACTTTCCATAGGTTATTGTTTGTTGAGCCGAGGCATGCCGACCTAGCGAACCGCGCGATTACTTAAAGGCATTACACCCGTACAGCCCCAATGCAGTGAGGTATTAGTGACATTAAGGGAATTAAGGCACAAGGGGGCAAAAGGACATGCAAAACTGCAGGTCTTTTTGCAAAAATCCGCCAGATCCCGGAGAAGACGAGCAAAACTGCAGGTCTTTCACCACACAAACTCCAAAAACAAGCCAAATGACTAAATTTACCTGCACTTTCGCCTGTCATTTGCCGATTTCAGCCAAACTCCTTGAAAAGACCTGCACTTTTGCCGGTTCTTGACGCTCTCGACCGAACCACTAAGGCCGCACTTCACCGTACCCTAGGAACGCTCTTCACCGTACCACTAAGAGACTCTTCAACGGCCACTAAGGAAACCCGTTACGGAACCGCGTTCACACCGCATTTAAATGAAATTCATTCCTTATTAAGGAGGTCACACCCATGAACCTGTCCAAGGATGAGCAGAGGGAAAAATTGTACCGGCTGCTGGGCGATCTGCCTGACCGGGAGCTTCCCGTTAAGGTGCAAATGCTCGCGGAAGAGAAGAGAGAAGGGTATTACTTGGAGAAGCTGCTGCTGCATCTCAATGGAATCGAGCCGGTTCCGGCTTATTTTATCCGGCCCAAGGACGTTTCCGTCAAGCTGCCTGCCGTTCTGTTCAACCATTCCCATGGAGGAAACTACGCACTCGGGAAAGACGAATTGCTGCGGGGAAACAGCTACCTGCAAGACCCTCCCTATGCCGAACAGCTTACTCGGATGGGGTACGCCGTTCTCAGTATAGATGCCTGGGGATTTGGCGAAAGGAGAGGCCGGTCGGAGAGCGAGCTGTTTAAGGAGATGCTCTGGAACGGACAGGTGCTGTGGGGCATGATGGTCTATGACAGCCTGCGGGCTATTGATTATCTCACGACCCGCGATGATGTGGACGAGACAAGGCTCGCAACCCTCGGGATGTCCATGGGCAGCACAATGTCCTGGTGGACGGCCGCCTTGGACAGGCGGATCCGGGTATGCGTAGACATCTGCGGCCTGACCGACTATCAGGAGCTAATCCATACCCGGGGGCTGGACGGTCACGGGATCTATTATTATGTCCCCGGATTGTTAAAAGCTTTTACTTCCTCCGACATCAATGCGTTAATCGCTCCACGCGCCCATCTGGGACTGGCTGGGAACTATGACAAGCTGACTCCGCCGGCCGGACTGGACCGGATCGACGCCCATCTGCGCAAGATCTATCAGGAAGAAGGGCGGCCCGAGGCCTGGAAGCTCGTTCGCTGCCCGTGCGGGCACCTCGAAACAGCGGAGATGCGTGCGGAAGTCATTGCCTTTCTAAAGCAGTGGCTATAGGAGCGGCACTTACCTAAGAAAATGAGCTGTTGCGTCATGCCATAAGCGGACCATCTCGCTTCTGCAGATGGTCCGTGCTGAATTTCGAAGATACGAGACTGTTGGATTGTACTAAAGGTAACGTCCAAGTGTCGTACAGCGCAAGTGAAACGGTACGGACCTGAGAGACCCTATTTCGTCAAATTAGGCGGTTTTTTTAGACTAACGGACGCAGATTCGCTTATTTCATAGAATTCTCCTATTTTCGCCTGCATTTCTTGGAATAAGGTCTTCTGAGTCTGTTAAATTTGCCGGAAGGCCCCTCTAGACCGATTAAGGTCAGTGGTGTCCGTTATAGCCAAAAGCATGCAGGTTTTTCGCATGATCTTAGTTATTCATAGTTAATATAGATAGCCTCGATTTGCTAATGACTCCTTATTAAGCTTTCTAATTCATGTTTGGTCCGAAGTTTGGCAAGATCTTTGGACAGATGATCAGAGGAATGAATGATACCGTCTTTTCCATCCAGCTTGAACTTCCCTTGGAATACACCAAGAATAACATACGCATCTTCATTGGTTACAGGGCCCGTGTATTTTTTCAAAAAAAGGACAGCCCTATCCTTGTCCCGCAATATTTTATTCCCTTCAAAAGTATATTCAATATTATGGATGATTCCTCCCGTCTCCAGAATGACAATCCTCTCACCGGCCGGCTTACTTCCTTTATAGGATTGCTGAATTTTTGCCTGGGAGAGGGTAAAAGGAACATCTTCATACTTGAAGGATTTACCTCCGGTTTTTTCTACTTGGACAATGATATCCGCTCTTTGGCTTAATTCATCTATAGAAGAATAGTACTCGGAGAGTTCACCGGTAGAGTTGATAGCAAGCAGCGGGATGTTAGAAAAATAAACAGCGCCTGCCAATAAAACAACTGCGCTTAAAATCCACAATGTCTTATATTTTTTTAGAATTTTCATAGGTTAAATCACCCTTTCGAACTAATATAGATTATTTACCCCGTTGACATCATCCTGTTGGGAGCAGAGTGTTCTTTCAGGATTTCCAGCATTACCAAAGTCACTTCCTCCAATAAAAATATCACCACCACCGCCAAAGTTGTAGCTGAGATTGAGTTTGGAACCAGCATATTTCCAATCGTCTATAGCGTCAAGAAATAATATACCTACTTCCCCCATCCGAACAAATCCAACGAAGCAAATGATACCCACAGGTTTTCTCCCACTCCCCCTTCTTTCCCGGAAGCTCCTATGCAACAACTCACTCCCTTTCCCCCTTTACAAAAGCTTAGGAACCGTCTAACACGCACATAACAATCCCTCTGTATATTGAAATTGTAGGAAATGCGACAACGGACGGATGGATGTAGGATTTCATTTTTCACGTCCGTCTGATTTCTGGAGGAGGAGCATATCGCAGGATGGAAAAACGGTTCATTTGGTTCGATCTCGGCTATACCCTTGTACAAATGCAGAGAGAAGAGGATTACCAGACCTACTTGCGCGAGCAAGGAGCCGAAGCCAAGGCTGAAGAGATTGCAAGAGCCTACCATTTGGCGGACAAGCTGTTCATGCGGGAGTACACGGACGTACTTGGGGGTGAAAGGGGAACGTTTTTCCCCTGGTACATCGGCGTGGTGAATTATTATCTTGGCTTCCGCTTTCCGCTGGTCGAGCAGTGCCGAAGGCTGCAGGAACTGGGAAAAGAGAAAGAGCGGATGTGGGTTCCTTATGAATTTAGCGCCGCCTTGCTGGAACAGTTAAAAGAAAACTCATACGGCGTAGGGCTGATTTCCAACTGGGATCATACGGCCCGGACCGTATTGGAGCAATGCGGTTTGCTGCCGTATTTCGATCATCTTTTCATATCTGAGGAGCGGGGGGTGAAGAAGCCGGATAAGGCTATTTTCGAGATGGCGTTGAAAGCGGCGGGAGTGTCGCCCGAAGAGTGTGTCTACGTTGGGGACAACTATTACGATGATGTGATCGGAAGCCGGCAGGCCGGGATGGAATGCTGGCTGATCAACCGGTTTGACCGCTGCGGAATAGAGGAAATCGATCATGCGCCGGTCATCCCGTCGGCCCGGGATATTCTCGAGCTTCTGGACAGGCAGGCGGTTGGAGGGCTGAAGGGGGCTTCCCGGCATTGATGAGATTTGAGCAAAAGGTAGAGGCCGCTTTCGACGCATTAAGCCCCGGAATGAAGAAGATCGCTTATTTTGCGGCCAAGGAGATGAAGCAGGCGGCCATTACACCGGCGAGAAAGCTCGGGAAATTAGCCGGGGTCAGCGAAGCGACCGTCCATAGGTTTGCCCGGCAGCTCGGCTATGGAAGCTTCTCGGCGATGCAATCCGATCTGCAGGCGCAGGTGCTGGAGGTCAGACCTGTGCAGAGGCTGCTTCAATCGGCGGAGGCGGATTATGCGGCTTCCTGGCTGGAGGAGCATTTCCGCCTGGAATGCGATAATTTGCAGGCCACTGCCGAGCTCAAGCAGGAAGATCGCATAGAGGCTGCGGCGAAGCTCCTGATTCGGGCTAACCGGATCGCGATTGCCGGCTGGCGCGCCGGCTTGGCGGTCACCAGCCCCCTCTCCTACATCCTGAGATACATGCTCGGGGAGGGAGAGTTGATTCCCCAGGGAGAATGCGCCGAATTCGCCGCCCGGCTGACAGCGGGAGATGTCTTGTTCGTCTGCGGCTTTCCACGATACTGCGGCCGCACGATGAAGGTCAGCGAGGCGGCCAGGGAAGCCGGAGTCCCCCTCATCGCCCTGACCGATTCGCCGCTGTCCCCTTTTGCCAGACTCGCGGATGTGGTTTTGCTGGCTGCGACCCGGTCCGGCGGTTTTCTCGATTCGTACATTGCCCCGCTTGCGGTCGTGAACGCGCTCGTTCAAAGAATCGCCCGCTTGGACAAGGAAAGGGTCGCCCTGAATCTGCTGCGGACCGAAACCCATTTCCGCGGGTTCGATTCGCAATTCATATGGCCTACGGGCAGCAAAGAAGGGGAATAAAACGATGCATATAACTACTTTAGGCTCCTGGGGCGCCTATCCGGCCGCTCAATCCGCCACCTCCGGCTATTTGCTCGAATCCGGCACGACCCGTATTCTCGTGGATTGCGGCTCGGGGGTACTGGCCCAACTACAGCGCTATACAGAGCTCGAATGGCTGGATGCCGTCGTTCTCTCGCACTCCCATACGGACCATATCGCCGATGTCTATTGCCTGCAGTATGCCATTATGATCCTGACCGAACTGGGCAAACGGTCCCGGCCGCTCGATATTTACGCCCATATCGAGGAACCGGAGCGGATGGAGAGCTTGAATTATCCGCCCTACTGCAGGGCTTACCCGATAGACGCGGGCGACCGGCTGACCATTGGGGATGTCCGCTTCCAATTCGGCCGGAATGTGCATCCCGTGTCGTGCTTATCCATGCGGATCGAGCATCAAGATAGAAGTATTGCCTACACGGCCGATACCGAATGGCATGACGGGCTGGTCGAGCTGAGCCGGGGGGCGGATATGCTCCTGTCCGAATGCAGTTTGTACAATCAGCAGTTTGGGAAGATTCGGGGCCATTTGACCGCGGGCGAGGCCGGCAGGCTGGCGGCTTTGGCCGATGCGGGCCGGCTCGTGCTGACCCATCTGCCGCATTACGGAGACCATCAGACATTAGTGAGACAGGCACAGGAACACTATTCGGGACCTGTGCAGCTAACCTATACCGGCGATTGCTTCGTCATTTGATCCATTAATGCAATGATAAGGAGAGGAAAAACCAATGATAAGTCGCAAATGGAAAACCATGTCCGTTATTATCGCGTGTGCTCTGCTAACGATGATCTTGGCTGCATGCGGCAGCGGGGGAGCGGCGGGGGGACGAGGCGCGGAGCAGAACAGCGGGCAGTCGGCCGGGTCGAATGCCGATCAGGGCGGCACCTCATCGGGCTCGGGAGATTCGGCCAAGACGGAGAATTCCGCCAAGGAAGGCGGGACGGTCGTTGTGGCCGTGCCGCAGGACCCGGATTTTCTCGATCCGCACCTGGCCGTCGCCTCGGGTACCCAGGAGATGATGTTCAACGTGTTCGAGGGGCTTCTCAAGCCTAACGAGCGGGGGGAAGTTCAGCCGGCAATTGCCCAATCGTACGAGATTTCCGACGATGGGCTGACCTATACCTTCAAGCTGCGCGAAGGGGTCAAGTTTCACAACGGCAATCCCGTCACCGCGGAGGATGTTCAGTATTCATATGAACGGCTGATGGGCAAGGACAGCGGGAAGCCTCTGTCCACCGCTTTCGGCAATGTGGAGTCGGTAGAGATAGTGGATTCGCAGACCATTGCGGTGAAGCTGAAAGCGAACGACGTGTCCTTCCTCAGCTATTTGACGGCTGCCATTCTTCCCGAAGGTTACGAGGATCAGAACACGGCTCCGATCGGCGCCGGCCCGTTCAAGTTTGTCGAATATGCTCCGAACCAGCGGCTCGTTCTGGAGAAGAACAAGGACTACTATATTCCGGGCGTCCCTTATCTTGATCGGGTGGAATTCCGCATCATGCCGGACAGCGAAGCCTCCCTGCTTGCGCTGAAGGCCGGGGAGATCGATATGTATCCGCGGATTGACAGCGAGCGGGCGGAAGAGCTTGGGGACGGCTTCCATTTTGTCGACGGGATGCAGAATATGGTTCAGCTTATGACCATGAATCACTCCCGGAAGCCTTTTGACAATGTGCTGGTGCGTCAGGCGATCAATTACGCGATTGATGTGGATGAGATCATTCAGGTGGTTGCGGCAGGCAAAGGAACCAAGCTCGGCTCCAACATGAGCCCGGCTATGCAGAAGTATTACCAGGAAGGGCTGGAGAACACCTACGACGTCAATCTGGAAAAAGCTAAAAGCCTGCTGGCCGAAGCAGGGTATGAGAACGGGTTCTCCACTACCATATCCGTACCCTCCAACTACAAGTTTCACGTTGACACCGCTCAGGTCATCGCCCAGCAGCTGCAGAAGGTGGGAATCCAGGCCGAGATTGAGCAGGTCGAGTGGGCCGTCTGGCTTGATCGGATTTATAAAGGCCGGGATTATGACATGACCATTATCGGGTTGACCGGTAAGCTGGACCCTCATGAGGTTCTGGTGCGTTATGCATCCGACTACAAAGCGAATTTTTACAATTATGTCAATCCGGAATACGACAAGCTGATCAAGCAAGCACAAATTGAGCTGGACGACGCCAAAAGGGTCGGGCTGTACAAGGAAGCCCAGAAGATTCTGACCGATGACGCGGTCGCCGTCTATATTATGGATCCTAACTTTGTTGTGGCGATGAAAAAAGAGCTGAAAGGCTACAAGCTCTATCCGATTTATGTGCAGGACATGTCCACCATGTATTACGAAAAATAAGCCTTCTGCTTTCAAAAGGAGTGTCCGCAGTGCCTTATATCCTTCGGAGAACGATGACGTTCATCGTTACTTTGATTCTGGTAGTTATCATGACCTTCGTCGTCTTCCGGATTATACCGGGAGATCCGGCGCTGACCATCCTCGGTATGGATGCGGACGAGGCGCTTTTGGCGGCTATGAAGGAGAAGCTCGGGACGGACCGGCCCTTATCGGAGCAGTTTGCCCAGTGGGTGAAGCAAATGGCCAAGGGGGACTTCGGGGAATCTCTGAAGTTCTCCCGCCCGGTGCTGCAGCTGATTCTGGAACGGCTGCCGGTAACCGTGTCGATTGCGCTGATGTCCATCGTCATGGCGCTGGTCATCGCCGTGCCCCTAAGTCTGTTAGCGGTAAAACGGCACGGCAAAGCGGCCGATCTGCTGATTTCCGGATGGACTCAGCTAGGGATGGCGGTGCCTTCGTTCTGGCTCGGCATTCTGCTGGTGTTGTTGCTCGGATTGACCTTCCGATGGTTTCCCGCCGGCGGATATGTGCCATGGTCGGAAAGTCCGGCGCAGGCATTGAAGTCGCTGTTCCTGCCCTCCCTGGCCGTGGCCATTCCGCAGGTAGCGGTCATTGTCCGGTATTTGCGGACGACCCTGCTGGAGCAGATGAACCAGGATTATGTGAAAACAGCCCACAGCAAAGGCTTGCGTGAGACAACGGTTTTGTACAAGCATGTGCTGAAAAACGCGCTCGTTCCTGTCATCACGGTCGTTGGCATGATTTTTGCCGATGTTCTGGGAGGAAGTTTGATCATTGAGCAGGTCTATGCGCTTCCCGGATTGGGCCGCCTGATGGTTTCCTCGATCGGTGCCCGGGATTTTCCGCTGGTGCAGGGAATGGTGCTGTTTACGGCTTTCATAGTGATTTTGGTCAATTTTACCGTAGATTTGCTGTACAGGGTCGTTGATCCAAGAATCCGGTTAAAGTAGGTGGGAGAAGTGAAGAAGGCGACGAATCCGAGCCTGTGGATCGGCGGCTCGATCGTGGGCGCACTGCTTTTATTCATGGTTGTCAGCCTGATCTATATTCCTCATGACGTGAATGCGATGAACTCCGGTGCCCGCCTGCTTGCTCCAAGCTATCAGCATTTGTTGGGCACAGATCATTTCGGGCGGGATGTCTTCAGCCGGCTGATGCAAGCCTCGCAGACCGCCTTCCAAATCGGGGGCATGTCGGTAATTATCGCCGCTTCCGGCGGCCTGATCATTGGCGCGTTCGCGGGATATTTCGGCGGTTGGGCCGACGAATTGGCCATGCGGGTGATGGATGCGATGATGGCCTTCCCCGGCATTATTCTGGCGTTGACACTTGTCGCCGTATTCGGCCCGAGCCTGCAGAACACCATTCTGGCCATTGGCATAATGGGGATTCCTTCTTTTTCCCGCATTGTCAGGAGCGGATTTATGCAGTTCAAGCAGTTGGATTTTGTCAAAGCGGCAAGAGGGGTCGGGGCGGGGCATCTTCGGATCATGTTCCTGCATATTCTGCCCAATGTCGTTCCGCCATTAATCGTTGCCGCCTCGATGAGCTTCTCGGGAGCGATCCTGGCGGAGGCGGGCCTTAGCTACCTGGGATTAGGGGTGCAGCCTCCGGACCCCAGCTGGGGCCGAATGCTGAATGAGGCTCAGAGTTATATTGTCAGAGCTCCCTGGTATACCTTGGCTCCTGGAGTGCTGATCACGGTCACGGTGCTGGGCTTCAATCTGCTGGGAGACGGCATACGGGATTGGAACGATCCGAGGATGGCCGGGCAACGTGGAGCATGATGGAAGGGAGACGTATGGATCTTGGTCGAATCGTGGATGAGTGGGATAAGAAATATGATAGGAGCTTATGCGATACGTTTTAACCGGACAAGGAAGAAGATAATGCATCTATTTCGCGCCAAAATCCTCGGATGTGTCGAAATAGCAGTACAAATGCATCGATTTTGGCCGGAAAGCAACTTCTGGAAACCAATGGTCCTTTATATTGAGGTTTGATCGATTTGCGGACAGGCCGGAGAAGGAGGGATATGGATGGAGCAAATACATTTGCTAACGGGGAGGAACCATCGGAAGGCAGAAGCAGGTCAGAGGAATAATGGGGGGCAGGAAGGGCAAAATTGGCAGAAGGACGGGAACCAGGCGCCATTGCTCGAAATAGAAAACCTGTATGTTGGTGTGGGAAAGGGCAGGGAGATAAGAAATGTCCTGGAAGGAGTAACTCTGCCGATAGCCCAGGGAGAGATCGTGGGCTTGGTCGGGGAATCCGGCTGCGGCAAAAGCATGGCCTCTCTCGCCATTCTAGGTCTGCTTCCCCGCGGGGCCCGCATCACGGGCGGTTCGATCCGGTATCAAGGGAGAGAGCTTCATTCGCTCCCCAAGGACGAAATGCGCAAGCTGCGTGGCAAGGAGCTGTCGATGATCTTTCAGGACCCGATGACATCGCTCAATCCGGTGTTGACGATCGGAGAGCAGCTTGTGGAGATGATCACCCTTCATCTGGGGATAAAGCGACGCGAAGCGCTGGAGCATGCGGCAGAGATGCTGGGCAAGGTAGGGCTGTCCAGGGCCGGAATGCTGCTGCGCGAATACCCCCATCAATTATCTGGAGGAATGCGGCAGCGGGTCATGATCGCCATAGCGCTTTCCTGCTCGCCTAATTTGCTCATTGCCGATGAGCCTACAACGGCGCTCGACGTCAGCATTCAGGCGCAGATTCTCGATTTAATGGCCGATTTCAACCGGACGGACAACACCTCCATCTTGCTGGTCTCCCACGATTTGGGCGTCATTGCCGAGAGATGCGGCAAGGTGGCTGTCATGTATGCCGGACAAATTGTAGAGATGGCGGCAACGGACCGGCTGTTTCGCTCTCCGCAGCATCCCTATACCCGGGGACTGATCGATTCGATCCCATCTCCGGACAAGAAAGGCCGACCGCTGTATTCCATACCGGGACGTGTGCCAGGGATAGCCGAGCGGGGAGCGGGCTGTCATTTTGCCGGGCGCTGTCCTTATGCGGACGAACGCTGCCGGTTGAGCGCACCGCCTCCGGTCAGGCTCGATGAAGGGCACACCGTACGCTGCTGGGCGGTTGGGGCAGAGGCGGAAGAGAGGAGGGAATTGGCCCATGCCTAGACATATAGAGGCGCTTTCCGCCAAACCGGACACAGCCGAGCGGATCGCTGCCGAGCCGGACAGTGCCGGTCCTATAGGTGCCGGGCAGGTTTCCGGCAGGCCGGTGCCCGTCAGGCCTGCAGGCACGGGCCCGGACACGGCAAGGCCTAGCGGTGCCAGGACGAACGGAGCCAGGCTGTACAATGCCGAGTTGAGCAGTGCCTGGCCGCATAGTGCCGAACCGGTCCATGCCCGGTCGGGCAGTGCCGGGTCAAACCGTGCAGAGACGTGCAGTGCCGAACTGAACCGTACCAGGCCGAACAATTCCGCACCGATTCTGTCCGTTCAATCCCTGGTGAAGCATTACCCGGTGGCGTCACAAGGGCTGCGAAGAGGCAGATTGGTGCGTGCGGTGGACGGTATTTCCTTCGACATTCTGGAAGGTGAAACGCTCGGACTGGTAGGAGAAAGCGGCTGCGGCAAATCCACCACGGCACATATGATTGCTTCCCTCGTCAGGCCGACCTCCGGAGCGATTCGGTATGGCGGCAAGAGCACAGCCGAAGCCAAGGGCAGCGAACAGAGGGCGCTGCGCAGGGAAATTCAGCTTGTCTTTCAAGATCCATACGCTTCTCTCAACCCTCGTCACCGAATTTTGGCTGTGCTGGAAGAGCCTCTGCGGGTGCATAGACTTGGGGACCAACGGACAAGACGCAAGCAGGCGGAGGAAATGTTGGAACTCGTCGGGCTCGACGCTTCTTTCGGGAGGCGGTACGCGCATGAGCTGAGCGGCGGGCAGCGCCAACGGATCGGCATCGCCCGCGCATTGATGCTGCAGCCCCGGTTAATTGTCGCCGACGAGCCGGTTTCTGCGCTGGATGTATCCGTTCAGGCGCAAATCTTAAACCTTTTGAAGGAAATGCAGAGGAAATTTTCGCTGACTTATTTGTTCGTATCCCATGATTTGAATGTAGTCCATTACATGAGTGACCGGGTGGCGGTCATGTATTTGGGTAAAATCGTGGAAATAGCGCCTGTAGATCGGATTTACTCCTCGCCGCTTCATCCTTATACCCAAGGATTGCTTGCCTTGATTCCAGGAAAGCGCCAAGAGAGCAGAGGCGGAAGGACGGCCTCGGGCAGCGGAGCATTTTCCCGCCCGCTTTTGCTTGGCGAAGGCCTCTCTGAATTACCTGCTACAAAGGAGGATGGCCCAAGAACGTTCAGCGAAGAAACGTCCGAGCTGATGGCTCCTCGAAGTGAAACGACTAATCCGACGGCCCTTACTGGAGAAATGCCTGACCCCGTGTCGACGCCTTCGGGCTGCGCTTTTCACCCCCGCTGTCCTTGGGCCCGAGAAGGTTGCAGACAAGCGGTGCCGCCTCTGCAGGAAGCGGGGGACGGCCACTATGTTCGCTGCTTTCTGCCTTAAGGATTCGACGAACACGGCCCATCCTCCGGTATGTTGCAGTTATCGGGTCACTACATTTTTCCATGAGGTGTTTGTTACGGCAGCTATCCTACTATAGGAAACTGCTTGAGTGGACTGAATCACAGGAATGACCGACGCATTGCTCCATTGATGGAGCGAAGAAATGAAGGCTATCGATTTTCAACGACATTTGGATATAGAGGAGAAGGGGCTGACTAAATGAGAATAGGCATCTTATCGGATTTGCATGTGGATTTGAATCACTCGGAGACGGACATCCCGATAGAGGAGGCGCTGGCACGGGCAGTCGAAGAACGGCAGGTCGAGAGGATGATCATTGCCGGGGATTTGACCAACGATTGGGAGACGACATTGGAGGCGCTGGACAGAATAGAAAGGATGACTTCGGTTCCCTGCTTGTTCGTGCCGGGAAATCACGATGTATGGAATATCAACGCTCCCGGAAGATCGGCCTGGGAAGCCTACGACAAGCTGAAGGAATTTCCTCGCAATCTTGCAAACGGAGCCTTCCGGTTAACGGATCATTGGGTGGTGATCGGCGACCTCGGCTGGTATGATTACTCTTTCGCCTCCCCCGACTTTACTTTCGAGCAGTTGGAGCGCATGCAGTGGGGGGAACGGACCTGGAAGGACAGCCTCTATGCCGATTGGGGAATGTCGGTGGGGCAGGTCCATAATTATTTTGTGGAAAAATTGAAGAGGCAATTAGATGAGCATCGAGGCAGCAGCATTATTCTCGTAACTCATGTAGTTCCTCACAAGGCTTTTACCGTGCCGGAAACGATCGGGGAGTGGCGTTATTTCAACGGATTCCTCGGGAGCCGACAGTACGGCAAGTTGATTCGCGATTACTCGGACTCCATTCGTTATGCCGTATCGGGACATGTCCATTACCGTAAAGAGGTGGAAGAGAACGGTGTCCGATTATTGAATAACGGTTTGGGTTATCGCCGGGAATGGAGAAGCGGCCAAGGAGCGATGGAGGAAGTCAAACGAGCCTTGTTGACGATTGATTTGGACTAACAGATAGCATCCCTCTGATATAGAGTTAACAATCAGTATGTATATTGAACTTGTAAGACAAACCAATATTTTTGGGCCCAAAAAAAGCGGCCAAATGAAGTATCTGCTCCCTTTAATAATCCCGATTTCCTTGACATGAAACGAAAGGTTTAAAGCTGTTCTTTGAAAAAGTTTCTCTACTTCGCCGCTTTTTGGGCAAAAAATCCTTTGACTTTGGGGCAAAACGTTGATATCATTGCCTTGTATAAATAGGATTTGGCCCAAATTTTGTGCAAGCATGGCACTGCTTGAAACATAAGCGGATATTACTTTACAGGCGAAGGAGTATAGAGAAAGATGCCTACTTTGAAAGAAATCGCGCAGCACGCCGGATTTTCTATTTCTACCGTTTCCCGGGTTTTAAATAATGATAACAGCCGGCATATTAGCTCGGAGACCAAATCAAAGATCTGGAATGTTGCCAATCAGCTAGGCTATATTCCTGCCCAAACGGCCAAATCGACCGCACGTAAAAGCGCTTCCCCGGCGAGGACGGAATACCGGCAAGTAGGCTGTATCGTATCCGTTCCCCAGAATAAATACAACCACCCCTATTTCTCTCCGATTCTGGAGGGAATAGAGAAGAAGCTGTCTGAGCTGAACTGCTCCCTCGCTTACGTAATCACCATGAACGAAATAGAGGGAGAGAAGGCGATGCGCAGGCTGCTTCAGGATACGAAGCTGGACGGCCTCATTATTGTTGAGGGTATCGACCAGGAGATGTACGAAACGATCAAGAGGATTGTTCCGGCCGTCGTAGGCATCGATATTGCCGATCCTTCCGTCCCCGTTATTTCTTATGATCGCGTGCAAGCGGCCAAATCGGCGGTCCGGCATCTGATCCGGCAGGGCCACAAGCGGATCGGTTTTATCGGCGGGACGGGGCTTACCGGTGATTTGGAGCGGGAGAAGCGCTATCGCGGTTATCGCGATGCCCTGCAGGAGGCGGGACTGGAAGCGGCCCCCCGCTGGATCATTAATGCGGGCTGGGACGTGAACGTCAGCTATTCCCGGATGGCCGAAGTGCTGGATTCGAAGGCGGGAGAGCCTCCTACGGCTATTTTCGCCGCGAGCGATATGATGGCCATCTCGGCAATGCGGGCCGTCACGGAACGAGGATTGCGGATTCCGGAGGATGTGGCCTTCATCGGGCTGGACAATATCGAAGTGTCCCAATTTACCACTCCGCCGCTTTCGACGATTCATATTCCGAAGAGCGAGATAGGCATGATGGCGGCGAAGGTGCTGGTAGATCAAATAGAGGGCAACCATCCGCTTCCGTTCAAGCTGCTGATGCCTTTTCAACTCATAATCCGGCAATCATCCGATTATCAGAGAGAGTAAAACAGCGCAGGTATGAAGACATAGAGTCCGCGGAACGGAGAGGATAGGAAGCAATCTTCTGATCTATATAGATGATAGAGTCCGAAACCTCCGCGGCAATATTTTTTTTGATCATTGGACAAATAACGGCCTTTTTGGGCCCAAAAACACATTATGTTGAAGGAAGGGAATCGGCTTGGAGCAGATACGAATCGGGGTTATCGGACTCGGATGGAGAGCGGGAGTCACTAAATACTGGCATCGGCCGGATGGCAAATCGGTTGTTGTCGCAGGGGCGGATACCAATCCGGCGCGTCTGGACAAATTTAGGGAGAGAGTCAATCCGGATGCCGATGTGATGCTGGATTACCGGGAGCTATTGCAGAGGCCGGATATTGATGCGGTCGTAGTAATGACTCCCGATCACTGCCACGACGAACATGCGGTAGCGGCGCTAAGAGCCGGCAAGCACGTCTATTGTGAGAAGCCGCTGGCCGTTACGGTGGACGGCTGCGACCGGATTCTGGAGGCGTGGCGGGATTCCGGCAAGCATTTCATGATTGGCTTCAATATGCGCTACATGAACATGTACCGTACGATGAAGGAAATTATCGCGGCCGGGGATATCGGAGAGGTGAAGGCGGTCTGGGTCCGTCATTTTGTAGGACTTGGAAGCGATTACTATTACCATAGCTGGCACGGCAGCTCGAAGAACACGACCTCCCTGCTGCTGCAGAAAGCCTCTCATGATATCGACATCATCCATTGGCTTACCGGCCGTTATACGACCAAGGTGGCCGCATTCGGCGGAGTCGACTACTTCGGAGGCAGCAAGCCTAATGATCTCACCTGTCCCGAATGTCCGGAGAAGGAGACATGCCCGGAAGCGCGGTTCGGTCCTCTGACACAATGCGCCTTCCGCGAGGAAATCGACGTGGAGGATAACAGCATGGTGCTGATGGAGCTGGAGGGAGGCATCAAGGCTTCTTACATGCAGTGTCATTTTACTCCGGATTACGAAAGGAATTATACGATTATCGGGACGGAAGGGAGAATAGAGAATTCGGAGCCCAATAACCAGGTGATTGTGAAATCGAGAAAATCCAATACGTGGCGCGATTTGTCGGACAGAGTTTACAACATCCGCAAAGCGGAAGGCTCTCACAACGGGGCGGACGAGAAAATATGTGAGGACTTCATTAACATGATCCTCCATGGGAAAGAACCGGTAGCTCAGCCTATTGCCGGCCGGATGAGTGTAGCTGTCGGCTGCGCCGCGACCGAGTCGATGAGAGCAGGCGGCAGAGTGATTCGGGTGAAAGAGCCCCAGCCGTGGATGCTTGGCCTTAACGAATCAGCGGTCCGCTATTGACCATGAACCATCAAGCTTGCAGTAAAGGGGGGCTCATTGTTGAATCAACCAGCGGTTTATACCCATGCCGACAAGGCGAAACGCCTGTCTAAATGGAAAGCGTTCAAACGAACGCTTCGCAAAAATTGGGATTTGTATTTGCTCATCACTCCCGTTATCGTCTACTTTTTCATCTTCGATTACATACCGATGTACGGTGTGCAGATCGCCTTTAAAAATTTCGTTGCGGCCAAAGGCATTTGGGGCAGCGATTGGAGCGGGTTCGTTCATTTTCAACGGTTCTTTGACAGCTATTATTTCGGGCGCCTGATTTGGAACACATTCAGCATTAGTCTGTATCAGTTGGCTGTCGGATTTCCGATACCGTTATTGCTCGCTCTTCTGATTAACGAGGTTGGAAGCAGGTCCTTCAAGCGGTTCGTGCAAACGGTTACTTATGCGCCGCATTTCCTGTCCACTGTCGTTATGGTCGGCTTGATCTTTATTTTCCTGTCACCGCAAAACGGGATCATCAATCATATCATCGTGTTCTTCGGAGGCGAACCGATCTCTTTCATGACGGAGTCGAAATGGTTTAAAACCATTTACGTCTTCTCCGGGGTGTGGCAGGGAATGGGCTGGAGCTCGATCATCTATTTGGCAGCGCTTTCCGGTATCGATCCTTCCCTGCATGAGGCGGCACGAGTCGATGGAGCAAGCCGGCTTCGCCGCATCTGGCATATCAACCTGCCGGGAATTATGCCGACGGTCGTCATTCTCTTGATTCTGAATGTCGGTCACATTATGGGTGTCGGCTTCGAGAAAATTTATTTGATGCAGAACAATTTAAACATCGAAAGCTCCGACGTTATATCCACCTATGTGTACACGCAAGGGATTGTGGGGGCGCAGTACAGCTTTGCCGCCGCCGTAGGACTGTTTAATTCCATTATTAACGTCATTCTGCTGGTAGCCGTGAACCAAATCGCGAGAAAAGTCAATGAAACCAGCTTGTGGTAGGGAGGCATAACGGTGAAAGAAACTTTTACGGACCGTCTGGTGGGGGGCATCATCTATGCCATCCTTACGGTCATACTCCTAATTATTTTGTACCCGCTTGTCTTTGTCGTCAGCGCCTCGATCAGTGATCCGCTGTCGGTGACCAAGGGTGAGATGTGGCTGTTTCCGAAAAACTTGTCCTTCATAGGCTATGAACTGATTTTCGCCAACAAAGAAATCTGGATCGGATACAAGAACACGATTATTTACACCGTTGTCGGCACGTCTGTCAATTTAATCATGACGATTATGGCCGCTTATCCGCTATCGCGCAAAGACTTTGCCGGCCGCAATGTCATCACGGGGTATATCGTCTTCACGATGTTTTTCAGCGGCGGGCTGATCCCGACTTACCTGCTTGTCAAAAATCTCGGCATGATCAATTCCATGTGGGCGCTGATCATTCCCGGAGCCGTCTCTGTCTGGAACATCATCATTATGAGGACCTTCTTCCAGACCAGCATACCGAACGAAATTCAGGAATCGGCGGCGATCGACGGCTGCTCCAATTTACAGACTCTGTGGAAAATTGTGCTTCCGCTTTCCATGCCGGTGATTGCCGTCATGATCTTGTTCTACAGCGTCGGCCATTGGAATGCTTATTTCAACGCCTTGATTTATTTGAACGACCGCGATAAATATCCGCTTCAGCTATTCCTGCGGGAAATTCTTATCAAATCGGAAGTGGATAACATGGCGGGCGGCATGGACCTGTCGGTACAGAAGCATTTGATGGAGGCGGAGGCCATCAAATATGCGATTGTCATCGTGGCTAATTTGCCGGTTCTGGCGGTCTACCCGTTCCTGCAGAAGTATTTTACGAAAGGGTTTCTGGTCGGTGCAATCAAAGGCTAGCCCATAGTCTTTGTTCACAAATAGACATTAGCTTAAGGGAGGTTAAACTTTTTATGCAAAGTTTGAAAAGACTGACTTCAGTAATGCTCGTGGGCGCCATGACAGCCGGGCTGCTCTCGGCTTGCGGCGGAGACAAGGGAGGGCAGACGTCTTCCGGGAATGACACAAATAAAGAACCGGTGGAGCCGGCCGTCAAGACGGAAGGATTTCCGATTGTTGAGAATCCGATCAAGCTGACCTTCTTTGCGGGCAAAGCGCCGTCCGCCCCTGCCAACTGGAACGATCTTCCGGTCTGGAAGGAATATGCGAAGATGACGAACATCGAGGTCGATTTCCAATTGACTCCGACGGAAAGTCTCGCGGAGAAGCGGAATCTGGTTCTGTCCGGCGGGGATTATCCGGATGCGTTCCACACGGCCAGGCTTTCTCCAGTCGATGTTATGAACTATGGATCTCAGGGCATTTTTATTCCTCTTAATGATTTGATAGACAAGTACGCTCCCAACTTCAAGAAGCTTCTGGAACAGTACCCGGAGATAAAGAAGGGCCTGACGATGCCGGACGGCAATATTTATTCCTTCCCGACGTTCTACGATCCGGAGTTCAAGTCGGTTATCATCGGCCAGAAGCTGTGGTATAACAAGAGCTTCCTGGAGCAGCTCGGCATGAAGGAGCCGGAAACGACCGATGAATTCTATGAATATTTGAAGGCCGTCAAGACGCTGAACCCCAAATATATTCCTTATGCGGCCAGCAATTACGGCTCGCTGCTCGATGAAGTGAAGGGAGCATGGGGGCTCGGCAACCGCGGCAACGCCCACCGGATGGACATCGATCCGAAGACGAAGGAACTTCGATATATTCCGGCTTCCCCGGAGTACAAGGAAGTGCTGGAGTACATGAACAAGATGTATAAAGAAGGACTATTCGTCGATAACCTGCTGACGATTAAAGGCCCGGAAGTCAATGCTCTGATGGACGAAGGCATCGTCGGCGCTTCCGTGACGAACAGCCCGCATGCGATCAGCGGAGTGAGCATTGAGCATTTTGTCGGGGCTCCGGTATTGAAAGGGCCTCATGGAGACCAGGTGTTCTCAAGGGCGCGTCCGGCGCTTATCGATCTTGGAGCTTTCGTCATTACGGATAAGAACAAGCATCCGGAAGCGACCGTGCGCTGGATCGATTACTTCTACAGCGAGGAAGGCAGCAAGCTGTTTTTTATGGGGATTAAAGATTTGAGCTACGTCGAGAAGCCGGACGGCACACTCGAATATACGGAAGAGTACAAGAAGGAACCGTCGAAATACGTTTCGTTCGCGGGCGGGTTCTATCCCGCATTGCTGACTGCCAAGACGTATAAGGGCGGAGAATCGACGCCGGAAAGTATGGAGGCGGCCGCCAAGGCAGAGCCTTATTGGCCGGAGGAAGTATGGCCCGCGTTCACTTTCACCCAGGAGGAGCTGAACCGGTATACCCCTCTTCACACCGATATCAACAAATACGTGGATGAAATGACCGCGAAATTTATTACGGGGGACACCCCTTTCTCCGAATGGGATAAATATATCCAGACGATCGAAAAGATGGGCCTGAAAGAATATAAGGAAATATATTCGGCCGCTTACGAGCGTTTTAAGAATAACGGCTAGCGTCAAGAAGTTTTCCCCCCGGGTCATCTTGATCCGGGGAGGAGTTTATCCAAATACAACTATTTCGGGAGGGAAAGTTATGTTTTGGAAGCGCAAATCGATTTCTGTGTTGCTGGCTATTACGCTGTTGCTGTCCTTTCTTCCGGCCGCTCATGCAAAGACGGAGCCCTTATTTGATGTATGGGCGCCGTCGAATACGCAAAAAGTGATGCTGGATGAACCGTTTCCGGCCGATGCTAACCGGGTAATGAAGCTGGAGGCCGCCCGCAATGAATTCGAAAGCGGCCAAGTGATCGTGAAGGCGGGAAACAACCCTCTGCGCAAGCTGCAGGTATCTATTAGCGACTTGAAGCAGCAGGGCGGCCCGGCGAAAATAGGCAAGGAGCATATTCAACTGTTCAGGCAGCATTATATCGAGGTAACAACGTCTACGACTCCCGCCTATCCGAAAGGATGGTACCCGGATGCGCTTATCCCACTCGAAGGCAAGCTGGAGGTGGCCGCAGGGGAGAATCAGGGCATTTGGGTCAAAGTATATGTTCCGAAAGGAATACCGGCGGGCAGCTATACCGGAGAGATTCAACTGCATGAGACGGGAAATCCGGTGCGGATTCCGGTGGAACTGACCGTATGGGATTTCGAATTGACGGATGAAAGCCATTCCAAGACAGGGTTTGGCGTCTGGGGCGGTCCCGTTCAGGAAGCTCACGGGAATGTTCAAGGAGAAGAGGCCTGGAAGTATATTGAGAAATATTACTGGGCTTCCGTCGAACAACGTCTGACCCCGGGCTATCTGCCGATTCCGGATAAGGATATCGATGAGTATATAGAGCGAGCGGCCAGATTTATTAATGATCCCCGGATATCGGCTTATCGCCTGCCTTATTATAGAGATGCACAAGGGGAACCGAATAAGGAGAAGATCAAGGAACTCGTTGACAAGCTTAGGGAAAAAGGCATGCTGGACAAAGGGTATTTCTATGTCAGCGAAATTGATGAGCCGGTCCCGCATCCGAATGCTCCGAATCATTACGACCGGGTGAAGGTCATTAATGATGCCTTGAAGGAAGCAGCTCCGGATGTTCCGCATCTGGTGACGATCCAGCCTCTGGATGAACTGCTGGGCGATGTCGACATTTGGACCCCGGAAATCGATAAATATGATTATGATTTCGCGCGGGAGAGACAGGCGGCAGGAGAGCATGTTTGGTGGTACACGAGCGTCTTCCCCAAGC
This sequence comes from Paenibacillus sp. SAFN-117, assembly GCF_051966115.1. Lineage (NCBI taxonomy): Bacteria > Bacillati > Bacillota > Bacilli > Caryophanales > Paenibacillaceae > Paenibacillus > Paenibacillus sp. SAFN-117. Next base: position 18,493 of record NZ_JBQCLK010000010.1, on the reverse strand, counting down.
ATCCGTTCCCGTCCTATCATCTGGATGACGACCTGGTCGGAACCCGTCTGTTAACGTGGATGCAGCATGATTACGGTGTGGAAGGCACGCTGTACTGGGCCACTACCCAGTTTCAGAAGTATAATGCCGCCGAGAAGAAATATGTGAGCCGGGATGTATGGAAGGATCCGCTTGCTTTTCCGGGAGCGAATGGCGACGGCTATTTGTTCTATCCCGGCACGGAGATCGGTATCGACGGTCCGATCGGGACGATCCGTCTGGAAGTGCTAAGGGAGAGCATGGAGGATTACGAATACTTGTGGCATTACGAGCAGCGGCTGCGCGAAACCGCGGCCAGACTGGGAGTAGAGGACTCTTTCCCATATCGCGATGCGATCCGGCCGTTCTATGACCGGTTGTATGAGGACATCAAAACTTTTGAAGAAAATCCCGATCTCGTCATGCAGGTTCGCCGGGAAATCGCCCGGGAAATCGTGGCTAGGGAAGCGGTAACGGCATTGGTCGCGGTCGAAGCGCCGACGGTAGGCAGCAGAACCGTAACGGTTTATGCTGAGAAGGGCGCTCAGGTTACTTTGAACGGGATGCCTCTTGAGGTGTCCAAGTCAGAAGGGATGCATGACCAATTTGCCCGTACGCTTACACTTGGGCCGGGACTTCATAAGGTGGATATCATAGTCACCAAGAACGGGATGACCCGGGAGATTCATCGGGAGCTGGCGGTATACGAATTCGATACTCCTTATACGATACCGCTCAACGATGTGGAGACGGAGGAGGCGATCAAACGCTTTACTTCATCCACCGTAAATCTGAGCTTGTCTGACGAATATGTCACGGAAGGGAATCATTCGATGAAGGCGGTATTCCCGGCCGATGTGAATTTTCCGAATTTCCGCCTGTTCGAGGCGGGCAAAGGCTTCCGCAGCGCCGACTGGTCCGGGTTCGATGTGCTGGAGTTTGATGTTTATAATCCGGGCGGTACCACCCAATTTTATGTCAAATTCCATCAATTGAACGGCAAGACGGATGATTCCTTTATCCAAACGGTAAGAAGCCAACATGGAAAAACGATACGCATCCCGTTGAATAAAGTCGATCTGGATATCACTCAAATGAAGGGGATTGAAATCTGGGTGTGGCGGCATAGCCTTCAGCAAACCTTGTATTTCGACAACTTCAGGTTCTTATCTACTGAGCCCGGGGAAACGATGGCTCCTTAAGAGGATACGGAATAACACCGACCACTATCGAATACTATGGTTAGCAAACGATTGACAAGTACCCAATCCTAAACGAAAAGAGTGTGGCAGTTTATGAAGCTTACTTTCTTGGGAACCGGAGCGGCCGAAGGCATTCCCTCGCCATTCTGCGATTGTGTCACATGTGAGCATGCGAGAGCTAACGGCGGGCGAAACATTCGCAGAAGGCAAAGCGTGATCGTCAATGATCATATGTTGATTGATCTCGGTCCGGATCTGTTTGCTTCCTGCGCCCATCTGGGACTTTCGTTATGTTCTATCGAAACGGTACTGATTACACACAGTCATTCGGATCATTTCGATCCGAACAATCTCAGGATGCGCGCCAAGGCGTTCCGGTTAGCTACCGAGCTTCCCGAGATCACGATGATCGCCGGTCCTTCGGTTTGGATGAAATGGGATGAAAGCGGAGGGAGCGACCAGCATTCGCAAATTCGCAGAGTTCCGATACTGCCGGGACGCCTGATACAGGCCTCCGGATATACGATCTGCTCCATCGAGGCCTCTCATCAATCGCGCATTGGCGATGCGATGAATTACATCATTAACGATGGCAAGGTGACGCTGTTATATGCTTCGGACAGCGGCCTATATACAGAGACGGTCTGGAAAGAGCTGGAGGGCTTCCGGTTCGATGGTGTAGTGCTGGAAGGGACGATTTGGGGCCACCCTTCGGGCAAAGAGCATCTGAATGAGAAGGATTTCGGAATGATGCTGGAGCGCATGCGCCAGATCGGAGCGGTGACGGATACGACGACGGTTATCGCGACTCACTTCTCCCATCAAGGCGGAGCCGGACCTCATGAGGAAATCGAAGCCAAGGCACAGCGCTTGGGCGCCTTATGCGCCTACGATGGATTAACGGTTCATATCGAGTCCGCCGAAGAGGTTTAAAATAAATGTAAAGTAGAACGTAGTTTAGTTTCTCTCTAAGATGGCTGCCGCCTTGGCAGCCATTTTTGTTGACTCCGCAAGCAACACACAGATGCTTTTCCAACAACCCGATAAATGCATCTGTTTCGCGCCGTAAGCCTCTTCAACTGCAGCGACATAACGGCTGGCTTATTTACCCGCTATTTTCCAATGAATGAACATAATTAATGGAATATGGGCAAACTAAAAAAAATCGATATCAAAAAATGTCAGCCGGCATACTATAAGTTTACTACTCTAATATATGGCGATAGAATTCAATCCGGACCATTATGGTTGGAATGCGAATGCCCATGTTAATTACATATATAGACCCGCGAATAAAAAGTAAGTCAAATTCCAACTTGACAGGTATGAATAGTTGTTATATAACTGGATACATCTGAATATACTTTTATCGCCTCGAATTTAAAAGTGGGAGTTGGTCAACGTGTTATGGACAATCGTTAATATTGTAATCATGCTTCTGCTTATCATCGGACTTTTTGTTATGCAAAGAAAGCATGTTTCTTTTTCCAAACGGGTATTCACCGGTTTGGGGATCGGGATTGTGTTTGGACTTGTGCTGCAATTTATTTACGGAGCCCAGTCTGAGGTGTTAAAGACCTCCCTGGCATGGTTTGATATCGTAGGGAGAGGGTACGTTAAATTTCTGCAGATGGTCGTCATGCCCCTCGTCTTTATTTCCATTCTGACGGCGTTTACGAAGATGAAGGTGACCAAAAATTTTGGGAAAATCGGACTCTTGATTATTGGAATTCTGGTCGGAACAACGGCTGTAGCCGCAGCCGTCGGGATTACTACCGCAACCGTATTCAACCTGGAGGGAATTCAAATTGAGGGCGGGGAAGCGGAAACTTCTCGCGGGGAGCAATTGGAGAACCGGCTGGGAGACCTTCAGAAAATGACCTTCCCGCAAAAGCTGCTTGAGCTGCTGCCGGAAAATCCGTTCCGAGATTTCACGGGGGCCCGGGCCACTTCAACGATCGCCGTAGTAGTGTTTGCGGCATTCATTGGCTTCGCGTTCCTGGGAGTCAGGCGAAAACAGCCGGAGCAGGCGGAGTTCTTCCAGAAAATTGTAGAAGCGCTCTATGCCATTATTATGCGAGTGGTTACCATTGTGCTGAGGCTCACTCCATATGGTGTTCTGGCGCTAATGACGAGAGTAACGGCGACTACGGATTATGAGGGAATCTGGAAGCTGGGCGAATTTGTCATCGCGTCGTATGTCGCTCTGATTGTCATGTTCCTTATTCATTTGCTGCTGCTGGCCGGTGCCAGGCTGAATCCGATTACTTATGTTAAGAAGGCAATTCCAGTGCTAACCTTTGCCTTCACATCCCGCACCAGTGCGGGAGCACTGCCTTTGAATGTGAAGACCCAAACCCATTCCTACGGAGTGTCTGAAGGTGTAGCCAACTTCGCCGGATCACTCGGATTATCGATCGGGCAGAATGGCTGTGCCGGGATTTATCCCGCCATGCTGGCTGTTATGATTGCGCCGACGGTCGGAGTCAACCCGTTAACGCCTTCCTTCATTATTACCTTAATTGCTGTAGTGGCTATCAGCTCTTTCGGTGTAGCGGGTGTAGGAGGAGGAGCGACCTTTGCCGCATTGCTCGTATTGTCTGCGATGGACCTCCCGGTTGCTCTGGCGGGACTGCTGATTTCTGTCGAGCCTCTGATCGACATGGGGCGTACGGCGTTAAATGTCAGCGGCAGTATGGTTGCCGGAATTCTTACCGGCAAGGCGACGAAGGAGTTGGATTTGAATATATATAACGATAACAGCAAGCAGCAGTTGGAGGCTTGATCCGGCATTTCAACTGAGCGGAAGGCTGAAAGTCTCTCCGGTTATCTGAAGCTTGGCTGATTATTGGCATCTTAAAATGTAGGTCCGCATGAATCATACATGCCGGGCCTACGCTTTAGGTTGGGTATTCTTTTGGCTGCTATCCCCTTTGTTCAGAAAATGCGTGTTGGTCCTGCACCCTCTTTTGTTGTCCTTCTGGCTGCTATCCCCTTCGCTCAGAATCATATATGCCCGGGTCTTGATCTCTTTCGGCGTCCTTATGGCTTTATCCCCTTTGTTCAGAAAGCGTGTCGGGCCTAGCCTCCTCTTTGGGTGTCCTTTATCTGTTATCCCTTCAGCTCAGAAATTCTCTGAGGGTTATGTTCGGGTTTATCGATTTGAACGCTTAATAAAATAGGTGAAATCAGGCCGATGGTACCGGGGCATCGTACCTTTCTGAGGCTAGCGTGAGTTTACGAATTATCAAAAAAATTTCCAGCAAAACCAACGACATTTTTACCAGGAAATTCAATTCGACCTTGCTCTGTCTGAACGGAGGGGATGGATTTTTTTGTATCTTCTGGAATGGAAGTGTATTACCCTACCAAAGTTCGCTCCACACTTTGTTTTTTGGAGCCGGAACAGAACTAAAAATCATTGTTTTTATGGGTATTTTTCCGTAAAAGGAGGAATTCCGCTTCTCAATGTCGAAGTGTTGTATTACCCTGCTTATACTCCGGAGGTGCGCCTTGGCTTCCATCATCAAAAAGAAAAAGAAAAATCAAGTGTATTACTACCTCGCTGAATCCGCACGTGTAAATGGAAAACCTCGTATTGTGCGTCAAAAATATTTGGGGCGTGCTGAGCAGATCGCCGCAGCGATGGAAGGCACTGCTGAACTCGATCAGCCCAAATTCAGTATTGTCCTCGAATTCGGCGCGGTCATGGCGCTGTACGATTTGGCCAAACGACTCGGAGTTGTAGACCTGATCAACACCGTCTCACCGAAACGCAATCAAGGTCTCAGCATCGGTGACTACATGCTTATTGCTGCCATTAACCGGGCGGTCGAGCCAACCAGCAAGCATCAGATCGCCGAATGGTTTTCGAAAACCAGCCTGGACCGCGTCATCCCGGCAAAATCATCAATGCTGTCCAGCCAGCGCTTCTGGGACAACATGAACTCCCTTTCCGAGGACGCCATTCGGCAATTCGAGGATGACTTTACGCGTAAGATCGTTCAGCAATACGGACTCAGTCTCGATTGTCTGATCTACGACACGACGAATTTCTTTACGTATGTCGATACACATTCATCAAGCACATTACCCCAACGCGGCCACAGCAAGGAAAAACGTTCCGATCTGAAAATTGTCGGGCTCGCCATGATGGTATCTCCCGATTTCAGCGTGCCGCTGTTTCACGAAACGTATGCCGGAAACGATCCGGACGCCAAGCAGTTTCGTTCGGTCATCGAGCGATTGAAGCAGCGTTGTCAAACCATTTGCGAAACGCCTCTCTCGCCTACGCTCGTATTTGACAAGGGAAACAATTCATCTGATCATATGAAGAAACTCCAGTCCGGCGAGATGAAGTTTCACGTCGTCGGCTCTCTCAAGCTTTCCCAATGCAAATCGTTACTCGAAGTCAGCAAAGAACAATTTGTGCCCGTGACCGGAACGAAATATAAAGGGGTTACGGCCTATCGAACCACGTATAACGTATACGATCAGGACATGACGGTGCTTGTCGTGTACAATCCGGAACTCGAAACCGGTCAGCTTCAAGGGATTCGGAAAAAACATCGAACAATGCACGGTCAAACTGCATAATCTTCAAAACGCTCTGCAAGCGCGAGAAAACGGCACTATCAAAAAGGACGCAAGCCGACGCTCGAATCCGTGCAGCGTCAAGTGGGATCAGATTCTCAAAAAGGAGTTGTTTGACGTGCAGATATCGAAAACGGAAACGGCGATCAGGCTGGATTTCTCGTTCCAAATGACACGTCTGGAATCCTTGCGCGAACGACAACTGGGAAAAACCGTGCTGTATACGCCCAGTATCACATCGAAGAAGCTTTCAAACAAATGAAAAATACCGATCATCTGGGCTTTCGCCCGATCTATCACTGGACGGATCAAAAAATAAAAGTCCATGCCTTTTACTGCGTGCTGGCTCTGCGATTGTGTTCACTGCTTAACCGCGAATTGTACAATCAGGGAATCGAACTTAGTGTGAATCGCATGCTCGACGTGTTGGGCGACATACAGCAAGTCATTACGGTCTATCCAAAGAAAGGCGACTCCAAGAAGAACAGGGAATCTTTCTCCCTAAGCAAATTAAGCCCTGAGGCCAAGAAGCTCATGGAAGCGCTTGGTCTGGATCAGTATCGACTTGGTAGGTAATACATTTTCGATGCTCAAATGTCTTGATACGTTTGGGCTCTCGGGTTTTGCCCACTCTTATTTCGTAAACTCATGCTAGGGGATAATAGTCCAAAGCCTCGATATAGGGATAAGTGGATTGACACCGGAAATAAACTTCCTTGCTCCATGGGCTGCTTTCACGAAAGTTCCAGTCTGCATACGAATCCTAGAAACGTTATTCGGGCAAAATGGAGCTTCTCCATTTTCTAACCACATAATAATCTTTAAGTTCATCAGCATTAAAACGGTATAAAAAGATTCTTATTGGCATGAAAAGCTACCTCTAATACCGGGTTATTCATCTTCAAAATGGCTCCATTATGAGGTAAGTTTCTTTAATATTTGAAATTTTTTTACGGCAATAGCGATTCTCAAGTTCGTTGGCGAAACTAAATCCGGACGGTCCGAGCAGCATTGAAGAATCGGTACCAATTAATTGATTTGTTTCCGTTTCGTTAACGCGAAGAAATAAAGGAATTGCCCGGACATTGCTTCATACAGATGGATGCACTTCGGGTTATCCGTGTTTTGTGCGCAGTACGATGGAGATAAAGCCATACCCTAGCCCGAACGTTAGGCCCGAAACCGCAAAAAGGGAATAAAACAATTGCGCCTCGGGAGACAGGAGGTTGCCTCCTCCGTTAAACAAGAAGATAAGTGCCGTAGGAACAATAAAAACCAGGGCACAGAACAAAGGATACAATAGCAGACCGAGAGACGGCTGCCTAAGCTTGATTTTGACCATTCTTTATAAGCCGCAAAGCCGGCAAAGTAGGATGCAATGAAGAGAATAAGGATGCATACCGATTTAAGAGCCTGCATTATGCCTCCCTCCTTGATTAAAGGTACGCCGGCCTTGCTTTTATAAGTTGCGTAAGTTGTTTGTATGAAATGCTTAAGCCCCGTCCGCCTCCTACCCTTTAATCCCGGTGAAGGTGATTCCCTGGATGAACGTCTTCTGCAGGAAGAAGAAGAGAAGGACGACCGGCATCGTCATCATCGTCGCAACAGCCATCATCAAGCCCCACTCGGTTCCTTTCTGATTCTGGAATTGCTGCAGCCCGAGTGACATGGTGTAGGAATGCTCATTCGTTAAATACAGCAGAGGGCCGAGGAAATCGGTCCAGCTGTTCATGAATTGGAACAGGCCGACGGCCAGCACGGCGGGCTTGGCCAGAGGCAGCATGATGTTCCAGTAGATGCGGAACTCTCCCGCCCCGTCGATGCGCGAAGCATCGAGCAAATCGTTCGGCAGTCCCAGGAAGAACTGGCGCAGCAGAAAGATGAAGAACGGGGCGCCGAAAAACAATGGAACGATCAACGGCAGCGGGGTCCCGACCCATCCGATTTTATTGAACAGGATAAACAGCGGAATCATGGTTACCTGCCCGGGAATCATCATGACGGCAACCGTTACGGCAAACAGCAGATTTTTCCCCTTCCATCTCAGCTTGGCAAAGCTGTAGGCGACCAGGGGGCAGGAGATGACCGCCCCCAAAGTGCTGAATACCGTAATGACGAGAGTATTTCTAAGATAAGTGAAAAAAGGGATGTAGTTCACGGCATCGATGTAATTCCTCCAGGTAAACGGTCTGGGAATCCATTCAGGGGGCCATGTATAGATCTGGGTCGGGGGTTTAAGGGAAGTGGAGACCAGCCAGATGAACGGAATGATAAAAAAGACGGAAGCCGCCAACAGTACCGCATGAGCCAATATCCGCTTCATACTCTTTGTCCTTAGGTTCATTCTTGAGCCCTCCTACTTGCCTTGATAATGAACCCACCGCTTCGAGGTGGCGAAAATCAGGGCGGTCAACGCCATAATCACGATAAACAATATCCAGGCCATGGCTGAAGCATAGCCCATCTTGAAATATTTAAAACCGTTGTCGTATAAGTGCATGACGTAGAACATCATGGAGTTGGCCGGCGTTCCTTGTCCTTTGGTTAACGTATAAGGCAAGGTGAACTGCTGGAATGCCCCGATGACACCCATGATCAAGTTGAAGAAGATGACCGGTGTCAACAGCGGGAGGGTGATCGTTCGAATCTTATGAAACCAGTTCGCTCCGTCGACGTCGGCCGCATCGTAGTATTCCTGAGGAATATCGTGCAGGCCGGCCAAATAAATGACGACCGATTGGCCAATCCCCCACAGCGACATCAGAATAAGGGACGGTTTGGACCAGGATTCGCTTCCGAGCCAGGCGGGCCCTTCGATGCCCAATGTATTCAGCATCCCGTTCACGAGGCCGAATTGGGGATTGAGCAGCCACATCCATAAGACGGCCAGAGCCACTTGCGGTACCAGGGTCGGGAGGAAATAGATCGTTCGGTAGACGGCCATGCCTTTGACTTTCATGTTTAAAAAGAGGGCGAGCGCCACCCCGAATATAATGCTAAGAGGAACGAAGAATACGGCAAAATAGATGGTGTTATAGACAGCCGCCCAAAACACATTGTCCTGAAAGAGCTGCCGGTAGTTTTGCCATCCGACGAATTCTCCTGGCTCCAGAATGCTGTAGGTGGTGAAGCTGAAATAGATGGAGGACAGTAGCGGGAAAGAGAAAAACAGCAGCAGCCCGATCAGCCAGGGCGTTGCGAACAGCCAACCATACAAGCTCTCCCTGCTCGCTGCCCGCTTGCGGGCAGACCGGCGAAGAGTTACAGTGCTGACATCCGTTTTCGGCATGGCGGTAGCCTCCTTCTCGGTTAAAGGTAGGAACGGCAAGGAAGTCTTTTCCCGTCCTCCGCATTACTTGTTGATTTCGTCGTTTACCTTTTTGCTGACGGCTTCCAGCAGCTCCTGCGGGGTGCCTTTTTCGTGGATGGCCATATCCCTGGCACGCGCCAGTTCGTTCCAGAGCAGCGACCCTGCGGAGATGACCGGACGGTGATGGGCATTGGGCAGGATGTCTTTAAAAGACTTCATAATCGGATCATCTTTATGTAATTCATCGTTCACGGACTTGATCGAGGCGAGGTTTCCGGTCGTCTCACTGTAGATTTTCTGTCCTTCCTTCCCGGCGGCGAACTTGATAAACTCCCAGGCGGCATCTTCATTCTTGGCACCCTTGGGAATAATGAAGCTCCAGCCTCCGGCCCAAGTGGTGAAGTTATCTCCGGTCGGGGTCGGGATCGGGGCTACCCCGTAATTGAGATCCGGCTTATACAGCTTGATTCCGGAAGTCCGCCAAGGCCCGCTCACAGTCATGCTGAGCTGCCCGGTGAGAAAAGGATTCTCGGCCGCCGAGCCAGCCGAATCGGTGAAGGCCGCAACATCTTCGATGTTATATTTTTTCGCGTAATCGACCATCCATTGCAGCGCTTCCACGATCTTCGGATCTTCGGCCGTCACCTTCCCCGTGTCCTTATCGTAGAAGTCCCCTCCGAAGGACCAGCCCCAGGTATAAATCCAGCCTTGATCATACCAGGGAATGAAGCCGATCCGTTCAAATCGCTTTCCGTCCTTTTTGGTTAATTTTTCTGCGGCCAGTTCCAGTTCTTCTATCGTTCTGGGAGGGTTTTCCGGATCGAGCCCTACTTCCTTGAACTGGTCTTTATTGTAATATAACAGGCGGGAATCGGTATCCATGGGCAGGCCATAGAGCCTGTCCTTGTAGGTGGCCTCGTCCTTGGCAAAGGGATAGTAGTCAAAGGAGTCGATGTTGTCCGCTGTTGCCCGGTCTGTCAGATCGGTCAGTGAACCGCGTGCCGCCCAGGAACCGATTTCGAAACGGTCAAAATAAGCGACATCCGGAGGGTTGCCTCCGGCAATGGCAGCGAGCAGCTTCTCGTTCTGCCCCTCTCCTTGCTGGGCAATGAAGGTGGCCTCCACTTTGATGTCGGGATTTTTCTCGTTGAAAGCCTTGATGATCTTATCCAGCCCTTCCTTCTCGGTATCCTTCGTTCCGTGCCAGAAGGAGATGGTCGTTATCTTGCCTTCCGGCTTCCCCGGAGCGGGGTCTCCGGGCTTATCCGCCTGGTTGGAGGAGCAAGCGGCCAGCGCCCCTGTGATCACCCATATCAAAGCTAATCCTCCTGCAACCCGTTTGCTGATCTTGTTCATGGAATTAACCTCCTGTTTTCTTGTAATCGCTAACATAAAACAGTGGAAATTCTGCCGATCCTGGAAGCGGGGTTCTAGAGATACGCGTTTCTCTAGCTTGGATATCAAGCCTCCTCATATATGCTGATATATTCTATATACTACTTTTCCATAAATAGTATGTCAACATATTAATTCGTATAGGAACTTGGATCTTAAATGGCAAATAACAATGGAAAGGCTGGATTATACAGTCGATCTTCCTTGCTTTAGATTCGGGAAAACATAAAAGCTGATTCCAATAGCAGCTTCTCTTCCAAAGGGGGAGAGGTGAAGAACGAATGGCGGGCAGTACCCGAGGATTTCCCGCCCCGGCTGATCGAAAATTCGCGCTCGTCGAAACATGCCGGGGCGGGAGGGGCGGTGGAATGTCACGGTCTGGCCTTAAATCCTCGTGGAGAGGGAGAATTTATTGCTTATTGACGATTTGGAAGTCTACTGTCGTATGCAGGGGGACGCTGATTCCATCCAGCTGGGCAATGAGATGCTTGACCGCCATTTCGCCAATCCTCTGCTCATCCTGACGGATATGGGTGAACAGAGGACGTCCCAAATGATCGTCCGCCGAATCGAAGCAGACGATCTCGTATTCGTCCAGCCGCTTGCCCATAGAATGCAGCACCTGTATAAGATACAGGGCGATGCTGAATTCTGCGGCGAAGAATGCCTTGACACCGGGGCGCTGCTCGATAAATTTCGTTAACAGCTCTTTATCCTGGCCGGCCTTGTTTTCGTGAAGATACATAGGAAGTGTGCTGGTGAGATTGGTCAGACAGTTCTCCGGATTAAATTTCAGCCCCTGCCTTGTAATGGCCATTGTGTATCCCTGCAGCCTTTCCTCAAGGGTGGAGGTGTTCTTTTCCGGCGGAGACAGGTAGGCGATCTCCTGATGACCTTTGTCGATCAGATAGGATGTCAGCTCTTGGGCGGCTCTCTGGTTATCGGTATATACAGCGCAGACGGGGATGCCTTTCCAATGCCGGTCGGCCAGCACGACAGGGAAGCCATCCAGCACAAGCCGCAGCAGCTCCGTGTTATAATGCTCGCCGTGGATCGGGATGACAATCAGGCCGTCTACGCCCAAATTGACCAGCAAACGGATGGCGCGCTGCTCTTCTTCGCGGCCTCCGCTTGTTTTTGTAATGAGCAGGTGGCATTTTTGTTCGGCGCATTTTTTCTCGATCGTACGCAGCAGTGTGGCCCCGTATTCGTCGGAGAAGCTGGGGGCGATGAATCCGATCATCCGCCAGCCGTCTTCAGTAGAAGTTTCCTGTCTGGGATGGGGGGCTTGTTTGTAAATCCAGTCGGGCAGCACATCGGCCACGAACGAACCTTTACCCCTTATCCGTTTGATGACCCCGTCCTGGCTTAATTTTTCCAATGCCTTCTTGGAGGTGATGCGGCTGACGTTGAACTGTTCCGCCAGCTCCTTCTCCGAGAGGACGCGGTCGCCGCTACTTAGGCGGCCGGCTTTGATTTCCTGCATTATATGAGTGTACAACTGTTCGTATAATGGAACATCCATAAGAACCCCCCTACTCCTCAAAGTTGGTATACCAAGTAGATGATTTGCATTCTATATTATAGCAGAAAAGGATGGGATATTATCGACAACCGGTTGGATTCACGAAGACAGTAACAGCGGTGCGGCCCATCCGTTGTACTAAACGAGAAAAACAGCGCGGCCGTTCACTGACGGTCACGCTGCCCTTCTGCCCTGAATGGTATTCTGCCTAAAGCTTGGCCATTACTTCCTCGTCCATGTCAAAATTGGAGTGCACGTCCTGGACATCATCGTTGTCCTCCAGCGCCTCCATCAATTTCATCATCTTGATCGCATCTTCTTCCTCCAAATTGACGGTGGTGGCCGGAATCAGGCTTAGCTCCGCTTGCTGGAACCGGTAGCCATTACCTTCCAGCGCCTGTTTGACGCTGTCAAAGTCTTCGGGTGCCGTCGTAATCTCGGCGATTCCGTCCTCCACGCGGACGTCTTCGGCCCCCGCTTCCAGCGCCTCCATCAGGAGGGTATCTTCGTCTGGACCGCCATCCTCGATTGGAAGGGTGAGAACTCCTTTGCGGCTGAATAAATAAGAGACGCAGCCGCTCTCTCCCAGGTTGCCGCCATATTTGGAGAAGATATGACGGACATCCGCCGCCGTCCGATTTCGGTTATCGGTCAGGCATTCGACCATGACGGCCACGCCCGCCGGTCCATAGCCTTCATAAATAATTTCTTCATAAGTTATGCCTTCCATATTTCCGGAAGCCTTCTTGATCGTATTTTCTATGTTGCTGTTAGGCATATTATTTTGTCTTGCTTTCTGCAGAGCGGTCTTGAGGCGAAGGTTCGTATTCGGATCGTCCCCGCCGCTGCGGATCGCCGCATATATTTCTTTGGAGATTTTAGTGAAAACTTTCCCGCGGAGGGCATCTTGTCTTCCTTTGCGATGCTGTATGTTTTTCCATTTGGAATGTCCGGCCATCGTTGGGTGGCTCCTTTCCTTATTTCAATAGAACATTTCTACTAATTATCGTATCTAACCCGGGCCGGAAACGCAAGAAACAACTTGATGACCATCAAGGATTTCTCCGATTGGCAAGTCTCGCTTTCTAGGGGTATGGGGTAGGGGAATCTAGGGACGGAGGACGCCCTATCTTTCACTGTTTAAGCGGTTTTGTAGTAGAGATTAAACAGGCTCTGTCATTACCAAGAAGGTCGTTCATACCAATTAATAGATCTAAAGACCTGTTCTAGTGAAGGAAAAAAGTTCTATTTTTGCGCGGAAAGAAGGAATTGCCTGCCATGCGTCGAAAAAAATCGAAACTGCAGGATCCATATGAAAAAGAGAAGCATTGTCAGCAGCATCAGCGGATTCTGCGATCAATTTTAACTTAAATGGAGGGTAAACAAATTAATGGATGTCTCTTGGACAAAGTGCAAAAATGTACTCTTCTCGGCAGTTCTATCCGTGGGAGTGCTGTTGGGAGGAACACTTCTTCCTGCAGATCGCGCCTACGCGGATGACTTCATCGATGAAATCGATGGCATGTACCAACGCTTATATGAGCACTACAGCAATCAGTATAAGGATGATTATAATCGAGCAAGCAAAGAATATGATTGGCTTATCGCCATCACTTCGGGTGAGCGGGAACGGCTGGAGCAGGCAGCCGATGCGGATTTGAGGTATTTATTGGATTTGTTCAATGAAGATTTCAAGCAGTTGGATGATAAATACGGGAACCAGCGGGATTACCGCGATAAGCTGACCGAATACCGGAGAGCCATTAACCCTGATTATTCCAGCGGACCTATGTGGGAGTACAATAAGGAGATCAATAAAAATTATTCCTCCAGGTCCCATTGGAAACTGAAGAACGAAATCAATCCCGATTACAGCTTCAGTACGATGTGGAACTATCGCAACACGACCAATCCGAATTATTCTTCGAGTACGATGTGGAACTACCGGAACGATATGAACCCGAACTATTCCTCCGGTCTAATGTGGGAGCTTAAGAATGAAAGCAACCCACATTATTCCTCCGGTACGATGTGGAACTACAGACAAGGAAATCTGACTTTGGCGGATGCCCGCAAGAAGATGGACGAGATTCTGACCAAGGGAGCGGAGGAGCTACAAGAGGCGCGCGACAAGGCGATGACTGACGTAACGAAAACCCGTAAAAAAACGGTCGATACCCTGTTTGAACTCCGAGATGAAACCCTTGACATCTTCCAGTCGACACGAGCGAAATCGCTTAAGGAAATCCTTTCTATACGGGAAAGGCATTTTGGCGGCTCCTTGGATGTGAAACCGCTGGTGATCGGCTTCGATCCAATCAAAGTGCTGATCGATAAGAAATTACTCTCGTTTGAACAGCCGCCTGTTCTTATTGACGGAAATACACTGGTGCCGATGAGAGCGATTTTTGAACAGCTCGGTGCGAAAATCGAATGGAATCAAGAAGAGTACTCCGTAACGGCTACCAAAGGAAATACGACGATCTATTTAAAAATCGGGGACAAGCAGGCCAAGCGGAATGGGGAAACGATAAACCTGGAAGTGCCGGCCCAACTGGTCCAATCCAACACCATGGTTCCGGTCCGTTTCATCAGCGAGTCGCTGGGTGCTCACGTGGAATGGGACGATATGACGAAGACGGTCGTTATCGAAACGAAATAAATTTCAGCAGCTTCAGATGCAGTATACTTTCAGGACACCTGCTCAAATACGGGCAGGTGTTTTTTCGCTTCATGTCCCTTGCCGGCTTTATTGAAAAACAATGACTGCCTGCCTTGCCTCTCCAATGCGTTTAAAAAAAACGAGTGAAATTTTATTCTATAAGAGTCTTGTCAGAAGGGAGAAACTATTTTAGAATGACACTTAATCAAATTGATTTATTAATATTATGATTGATAAGGGCTTCCTCGTCCGGATTTCGAAAATTCCTTGAAAAAAACGGCTTGAGGGATAGAGTTATTCACTCTAACCGGCATATTTTCGTGTTCAACGCTGCGGGTCTCCGAAGTCGTTTCGCAGGGACATTTTCAGGGCAAAGCGAAGGAAAGCTTCTTCGGCTATGAAGCCTATATTTTGCACTCATTGCACAAGGAGAAAAACTAGTTCATCGAAGAAAGGAATCAGTATAACTTGGTCATTGTTATCAGCTTGCTAGGAGTGTTGGCCGGCATTCCGCTTATCTACTTTATTTGGATTCATGCAGGAAGATGGACGCCGCGGGAAGCAGATGCTCTCGTCGTGCTGGGCTACAAGTGTGTAAATGGGCAGATAGACCCTATTCTTGCCGAAAGGCTGGATACGGCATTGGACTTATGGAACCGATTCCGGTATCGTTATGTAGTGCTATCCGGAGGAGCCGTAGTCTCCGAACGGACAGAAGCCGCGATTATGCGGGACTACCTTATTTCCAAAGGAGTGGATGCCAAGCGGATATTGCTGGAGGAGTACTCCCGGAATACAGTGCATAATATCGTGAATTGTACTCTGTTGATGAGAAGGCATCATTTGAAAACCTGCCTTTATGTCTCTAATTCGTTTCATCTTAGACGCATGAGATACATAGCCCGGCGGCTGAATATTCCGGCGAACTTCTACGGAAGCCGGAAGCTGCCGTCGATCAGACGGCAATGGAAGCTGACTTTCCTGGAAATCCGGGCATTCCGACTAACCCTTCCCTGGTTGCATAAGGCTGCCAATTGGGAACAAAATGGATGGATGGGAAATACCAATTCCCGATCCGCATCCGGTTAACCATTGAGAGTGATTGACAACAGACAGGGCGCAAGGAAGAATAAAGCAAAAGGGTTTATGAAGGATGTCAATCCAGTTTTCCAGGAAAGGAAAGGTTGATATGCAGACGAATAAGAGCAAGACGGCTAGCAGCAAGCTGCTAAAATCGATCAATCAGCAAAGAGTGCTGCGTCTCATTTTCACCGAAGGCCCTATTACCAGGGTGGAATTAGCAGAGAAAACGGGATTAACCCAGCAAACGATCACCAATATCGTAAACCGGCTGCTGCAGGACGATGTACTTCAGGAGTTGAATCCGGTTGCCAGCAATGGAGGGCGCAAACCGGTGCCGCTTATGGTGAAAAGCGAAAATCTCTACGCCATTGGGGTAGAGATAGCGGTCCGATATGTCCGCGGGACGCTAATGGATTTCCGCCGCCGTCCGGTTAAAGAGATTGTCGTCGATGTTCCGGTCTACAACAACGATGAGCATCCCGTCCTCTATATCCGGCAAGTCGTGGATGAGCTGCTGGGGCATGTGACCCACCGTAATCAGTTGAAGGGGATAGGCTGCAGTATTCAGGGGCTCGTGGACTCCAAACGGGGCGTAGTGATTTATTCGCCCGGACTGAGATGGAGGCAGTTTCCTCTTCAGGAACGTCTGGAAGCTGCTTATGGTCTGCCCGTGTATCTGGAGAACGATGCCAACCTGCTCGCGCTCGTTGAGAATCTCAACGGCCGGCTGGCGGACTCCCCCAATAACCTGACGATTAAATTGGATTACGGGATCGGAGGAGCAATTGTCGCCAACGGGCAGCTATTGGCCGGAATGAGGCACGTCGCCGGGGAATTCGGTCATTATAAAGCCTTCGACGGAGAGGATGCCCGCCAATGCCACTGCGGGGCCAAAGGCTGCTTGACCACTTTCGCATCGTCCAGCGGGTTGAAGCGCAACGGCGGCTACACGCCGGAAGAGCTTAAGCAGGCGCTCGAGGCGGACGAGCCGGAGGCTGTAAGGCTGTTTGGCAAAGTTGAAGCGGCGGTCGGCCGGGCGATTGGCAACGTCATCACGATCCTGAACCCGAATCATGTGCTGCTGACCGGCAAAATGATCGATGTATTAGGGGAGTGGCTGATCCCTGCTCTAAACCGGCGGATTATGGAGACGGTTCCAGAGTCCTGCCGGGAGGTAGAGCTTGTCTATCTGCCCCGGACGCCGGATGAATCCAGCTCGGCGGTCGGTCTGGTCATGAATCATTTTTTTGACGTGCCTCTGGACAAATTTTCAATCTAATTGCTTATGTAGTAAAGCTGTACAATTCTATACTAACTCTCATTAGAAATACAAAGATTTCATGGGTAAACGCGCCTGTCCCAAGGACGGCGATAGCCGTTTATCCTTGACTCAATGAAAGGGGAAGATGATGGTTATGGCCAATTATCGGCTGCTAGCCCTCGACTTGGACGGTACACTGCTTACGGAGGATAAACGGATAACAGCGGAAGCGAGGGAGTGGATTCAGCGGGCGAGGGACGCCGGAGTGACGGTTATTTTTGCCACGGGCCGTGGAGTCCAGACTACGAAAGCGTTCTGGGAAGAGCTCAGGCTGGATGCCCCCATGGTTCTTCTTAACGGAGCCGAGATTTGGCGAAGACCCGGCGAGTTGGTTGAGCGTCATTACTTGTCCAAGGAGGATATTCACCGGCTGCATTCCCTGGCTGTGGAAGCCGGCGCCGGCTACTGGGGATACAGCGTGGAAAGCTTGACGGGCAAGAAGGACTGGACGGATGAAATGTTCGAACGAGGCTGGATGAAGTTCGGGATTCGGCATGATGACCTCGAGGTGATGCAGCAGCTGAGGGAAACTGTTGAGGGCTGGGGTACATTGGAAGTTACCCGTTCCGCTCCGGTGAATATGGAAATTTCCTGCAAAGGGATTACCAAGGAGAGCGGCGTTCGCAAGGTGTGTGAGTTGCTCGGTATAGGCATGGAGGAAGTCATGGCCGTTGGTGATAATATGAACGATTTTCGCCTTATTCGTTCGGCGGGAATGGGAGTTGCGATGGGCAATGCCGATGAGAAGCTGAAGCAGGCGGCGGATGGCAGCACCGGAACGAATGAAGAAAACGGGGTAGCTCAGGCAATTCAACGTTACTTGTTAGGGGACGAACAAGAGAGAAAGTTTGCTTAAGAACTCAACTTTCGCAGACTGAAATCGCCAAATAACCTTTGAAATCAATAGGCCATCTTTCTATTTAATTTCCGGCTTTACGCTGAACCGAATCAGTGATTCCTCTCCTGCTTTTATGACGGTTTCGCCGATCCAATCGCTGTAAGACGACAGCCCGTTTGAGAATAACTGATATTCTACGTAGCAAATAGAACCGTTTACCTGGTTATGTCTCGATAATCTGACGGTGCCGCTTGACGGTACCGGTGACGCTTTTCTTACTTGGGCGTCTACCTTGAAAATCCGTCTATTTTCATTTTCTGCTTGTGCCGTGCAAGCAGTCTACTCGCAGAATGGCGCGTCTAACTGGATTTCATACAGTTAGTTTGCTCTGCGGAGCCAAAAGACGGAAGCTAAGTGGAAAAACTACAGCTAGTTTGGACAAAAAAGGCGATTTCAGCAAAAAGCCTTGATTCTAAATGTAGTTTTTCCATTTACTTTAATCACTTTCCACCATTCGCTTGAATTTACCTACATAAAATACAGTTA